>NZ_JAGMXV010000133.1 GCF_018006725.1 Rhizorhabdus sp. | reverse complement strand
GCGCCGGCCGGCCGCCTGCAGGTCGCGCTGCATGTCGCAGGTGTGCTGCGGCACTTCCCACATCTTCGTGCCATGTGCGTCGAAGCCGCCGCTGGCATTGGCGGTCTGGTACATGCGGTAATTCTCGCCGCCGCAGCCGCCGACCTTCGCGACGATCACCACCTGCAGCGGCATGTCGCGGCCCAGCCGCTGATAATAAGGCTGGTTGGGATGCGGATAGGCGGTGGTGCGGCCGCAGCGGACCATGACCACGCCGCCGCTGGCGACGCCGCGATTGGGCAACCCGCCGTCGAGCTTGAGGCCCGAGCGCAGCGTATCGAGAAGCCACAGCTGGGTCGCGAGCTGGATTTCCAGGTCGGTGACGTCGGTGCCATGGGCCAGCACATAGTCGCGGGCGAAGGCATGGGCGCGATCGTTGAGCTGATAGGCGCGGTGCGACAGCGCCAGTTCCTCGGGCGTGCTGATCCAGCGGATCTGGCGGACGATGTCCGACACGTTGACGATCTCGACACCGGGCAGGATCTTGGCGAACTTAGCCTGTTCGGACGGATAGAGCTCGCCGTCGATCGCCAGCTTTCCGCCCTCGATGCCCTTTTCCTTCATGCCTTCGAGCATGAATTCGAGCATGTCGACGGTTGCTCCGGTGGAGACCTTGCCTTCATTGGGGAAGGCGCCAGTCGCGTGCGGGAAGTCGAAATAGGCCCGGCCGCCGCCATACCAGCCGCTCTTGATCAGCTGGGTGTCGATGACCGGATGATAATACCAAGGCGCCTCGTCGCCGGCGTTCATCAGGATCGCCTGCGGACGCTCGGTGTTGGAGAACCAGTAGCCGGTGAAATAGGAACAGTTGTTGGCGTTGCGCAGTAGCACCGACTTGCAGCCGCGCTCGGCGACGCGGTCGTGCAGCTTCTTGAAGGCGGCCTTGTTCCAGCTGCGCGGCAGCATGTCGTAGGTCGCGGGCGGGGGCGGGCTGTTCACGCCGGTGAGGGGCGGCAGGAGCAGCTTCTGGCTGTCGCCGCCGGTGCTGCGGAGTTGCGCGGTCAGCGACTTCTCGCCGGCCTGCGATGGCGATGCCTGCATCGCGGCGACCTTGTCGACGCGCGCGGTAAAGCCCGCTGCGATGAGGCCGAGCGCCCCATATTTCATGATATCGCGGCGAACGATCTGCTGCTGGTTATCCATCGCGCTCTCCTGTCGTCATGCTCTGTCGTGCCGGCAAAATAGGGCGGCGCGCCGGGGGCTGCCGGCGCGCCGACGGCTCATGGGTGCGGGAGGCCTGTTTCAGGCATGCCCATGCGCCGTTTCTCGGAAGCGACCATCTCGGCGACATCGGCGAGCAGCTTCTTCGCGTCGTAGACGATGCCGTCCTTGACCGTGTAACTGACGCCGCCGACCCGCTCGAGCTTCTGCGTGCTCTCGTTCAGGCGTAGCGCGCCCGTGCCGTAGAGCGTCTTGAAGTTCTGCAGCGGGTTTTCCTTGAGGATGACGAGGTCGGCGAGCTTGCCGACGCGGACCGTGCCGATCGGCGGGACTGGCTGGCCCTTCGGTTCGTACAGCGTCAGCGCGCCGTTCAGCGTGGCCGCCATCACCACCTGGGTCGGGTTGAAGCCGGCCTCCTGCAGCATCTCCAGTTCCTGGACATAGCCGAAGCCATAGGGCTCGAAGATAAAGCCCGAGTCCGAACCCGTCGTCACGCGGCCGCCGATATTCTTGTAGTCGTTCAGCAGACGCATGAACTTGTCGTAAAATTTGCGCCACTTCACTTCGGTCGCGAGCGTCCAGTCGTAGAAATAGGATCCGTGGTTCTCGCGCGACGACTGATAGAAGCCCCACAGCTGCGGCATGGTATATTTGTCATGCCAGTCGGCGTTGCGGGCGCGCATCAGGTCGCGGCCTGCCGCGTAGATGGTCATCGTGGGGTCGAAGGTGACCTTGTTCGCCTTCTGCTTTTCCAGATAGTCCCACCATTCGGGCGAACCCGGCTCGACGCTCTCGTCCCCCAGATTGGCGACGTCGCCGAAGCGGTCCTGCTCGTCGGCATAATTATAATCATGCCGCCAGTTCTGGACCTGCCCGTTCTTGAGCATCGATTCGAAGTGGCCGTAGAAGTGCGTCACGGTGCCGAGCCCGGCTTCGCCCGCCTGGACGGCGTTCATGCGGCCGACGCCGATCTGCGACAGGTGAGCGACGGTGCCGAGCTTGGTCTTCTTGGCCTCGTCCATGATCGCGGCCATCACCTCGGGCGGCTGGTCTTCGCTGTCGAGGATCTTGATCCCGTCGATGCCCTGCTTGGCGGCCCACTGAACCCAGGCGCGCGCTTTTTCCGGCGTGTTGACGCGGCCGCCGGTCCAGCCCTGGCCCTGGCCGGGACGCTGATAGGCGAAGATGCGCGGTGCCGCGATTTCGTTGCGGGCCGAGCGGGCGCGCTCGCTGAGAGAAATCTCGAACGGCGCGAGGTCGACGCCGCGCACCGTGGTGACGCCATGGGCGAGCCAGAGCTTGTAGGAATAGGAGAGGTCGGGTGCCTTGTCCGAGGTCGAACCATGGACGTGCATGTCGACGAAGCCCGGCGTGACATACATTCCGGTCGCATCGATCTCATAGTCGAAATCACGCGGCTCGCGGCCCTGCTTGAGGGGCAGGCCCGGCGTGCCGGCGGGCAGGATGTCGGCGATGACATTCTTCTCGACGACGATGTCGACCGGCCCGCGCGGCGGGGCGCCCGATCCGTCGATCAGGGTAACGCCGCGGATTACCATCTTGTTGAAGGGCCCGGCGCCTTCGCCCTGCTTCCGCGCCGGGGCGGGGTTGGCGCCTGCGCGCGGCTTGACGGCCTCGACCTTGCCGGGGGCTGCGTCCTGAGCCGCCACATTGCCGGCAGCCACCATCATCGTGCCGCCCAGCAGAGCAAGCACGGTCCTCTTACCGATCTTCATGTTCAATCCCCTCTTGTCGTTGGGAGGTGGGGCGCGGACGCATCGCCCGCGCCCGGCCGTCAGAAGCGCTTGGTGACGTTGACGCCGAACGTGCGCGGCGGCGCGCTGAAGGTGTTGGTCAGGCCGCCCGTATTTGCCGACGAACTCGAGCTGTTGATCGCGGTGTCGTCGAACAGGTTGTTGATATAGAAATAGAGACCCCAGTCATTGTCCGGCTGCTGCACGCCGAAGCGCAGATTGGCCAGCTCGTGCGACGGGATAAGGCGGCGGTAGATGTCGGTCGGCGACAAGGTGCTGTACGACTTGCCGACATGGCTGGCGTCGAAGCGGACGATGCCTTCCATATCGTCGTTGAGTTCGTGCGTATATTCAGCGGCAACACCGGCGGTGATCTTCGGGATGAAGGCCAGGCGGTTGCCCTTGCGGCCGGTCGCGGTCACGATCGTGCTGATCTGATCCTGGGACAGCTTGGCGTCGGTATAGCCGAGATTGCCGCTCACCGAGAAATTGCTGGTGATGTCGGCGGTAAGCTCGGCTTCCGCACCCCAGATGCGCGCCGCGCCGGCATTGGCGATCAGGCCGAACACCGAGCCAGTGCCGGTGGTGCGCGCCGAGACCTGAAGGTCGTCCCAATCGATCCGGTAGCCGGCGACGTTGAAGTAGATGCCCCGTGCCAGCTTCGTCTTGGCGCCGAGTTCATAGTTCCAGATGCTGTCCGACGAATAGCCGGCCAGCGCGGCCGGAAGGCCGATCACCTGGTTGACGCCGCCCGGACGGAAGCCCTGCGCCGCCTGGGCGTAGAACATCAGGTCGGGGTTGGCCTGCCACGCCAGGTTGAACTTGTAGATGAAGCCATCTTCCTTGTTCTTCGCTTCTGTATAGGGCGTGATCCCGGACGAATAATGGATCTGGCCCAGGTCGATCTGACCGCCCACGCGCTTGCGGAAGTCGTAATAGCGCGTGCCCGCCGTCAGCGTCAGCTGGTCGAAGAATTTGTAGCTGAGTTCGACATAGGCGGCCTTCTGCTTCAGATAGTCGAAGATCGTGCGGTCGTAGGCGAGTGCCGTGGGATCGTCGACGTCGTAGAGCGAGCCGTCCGCCGGATTGGCGGTGAGCAATGTCGAACGGACGACGGTCTTGCGGTCTTCCAGGAACAGGCCCGCTGTCCACTGGAAAGGGCTTTCGTTGTTCGAGCTGATGCGCAGTTCGTTGACCCAGTTCTTCACGCTCTGCGGCTGGTAGAGCGACGACTGCTGGATTGCGCGTGTCGCCGGCAGATAGGTGGCGAGTTGCGCATCGGTGCAGGTACCGACGTTGCGCAGCAGAAACTGCCGGCAGCCAGCCGCCGTGTCGCGGCCGTTGAACGTGTCGCCGACGTCGGAAACGGCCACGCGGTCGCGGTCGAAATAGGAGGTCACGCCGACGAGGGTGAAACCGTCGAAATCATAATGGATCGTGCCGTTGTAGATCCGGTTCTCGTCATAATTGCCGGCACGAGCGCGAGCCGAGGTTACATATTTCCGCCCGAGGATCGCCGACGGCTCCAGGCGCCAGCCGGGGCTCTGCGTGCTGACCTTCTCATAATAAGCGGCGAGGTCGATCGTCAGGCGCTCGCTGGGGGTGAACCGCACCAGTGCGCGTCCGCCCGCAGCATAGCCGTCATTGATGTCCTTGTCGTTGCGCAGGAAGGGATCGCCGGCGGGGGTGCTGTCGATCACGTTCTTCGCGGTCGGGTCGCTGGCCAGGATGACGTTGTCCACATAGCCGGCAAACTTGTTGTAATAGCCGACGAAGCGGACAGCGAGCTTGTCCGCGACGATCGGCAGATTGACCATCGCGTCGATCGAATAGCCTTCCTTGCCGCCCTCGACGGTCGACAGATTTGCACTGACGGCGCCTTCGACCTTGTCCGAACGCGGCTTTTCGAAGATCACGCGCAGCGTACCGCCCATCGATCCCGATCCGAACAGCGTGCCCTGCGGGCCGCGCAGAACTTCGGCGCGTTCGACGTCGAACAGGCGGAAATCGGGGGTGGTGCCGGCCGCATCCGAACTGGTCGAGACCGAACCCGAGACCGGAGTTTCGTCATAATAGACGCCGACCGTCGGTTCGCCCGACGATTGGATGCCGCGGATGAGAACGCGACGCTGGCCGGGGCCGCTGTCGACGATGCGGAGCGACGGTGCGTTGCGGGTCAGGTCGGTGAAGCTCGACGAACCCGCTGCGGCAAGTGCCTCGCCCGAGGTGGCCGAAATGGCGAGCGGTGTTTCCTGCAGGCGCGTGTTGCGGCGAAGCGCGGTGACCACGATGTCGGCGCTGTCGATCGCCTCGGCAGCGGTGGACGCGCTGTCCGCGGTGGCCTGCGCCAGCGCGACGCCCGGGGAGGCCATCAGCGTGCCCGCCAGTAGAAACGCCTTGAAGAGCGGCGCGCGTGCCCGGGTGTGGATAATCGTCTTCATGACCGGCTTTCCCCTTTTCTGATTGCGGCCTCCGGACCTCGTCGCCGTTCGGCCGCACCGACTGTCGGAGGTCAGCCTATGACGAGTTATGCCGAAGGTGCTTGGTTTGTTTCCGCGATATGCCGGATAAGACGCGGCATAACGGTCATTTTGCGGAAATAGATCCGTTCGAGAGATGTTGACGATGATCGGTGATTCGGTGGCAAAGCTGTCAGTAGGCCGTACAATATTCGGGATACAGTGTATCATGCCGCATAAAATGCGTTCTGTTAGAATTATCGATGCATTTTTAGCATCGATATATTTCTCGAATAATGTTCGGATTTGTCCAAGTCGATAAGTCCGTCGGCGACGATGAACCGGCGCTGATCTGGCCGGGCTCAAGGCATCGGGTGAACATTCGAATGAATATGATTTGGTCGCCGTGAGTATTTTGGTGCGGGCAACCGGCATCGCAACCTGTCCGTTTTGTAATATTACATCCATCTTCGTGTAATTTCTCTTCCAATTGGCGGGATGCTGCCTGTGCCGTCGACACTTTCTTTCGGAGGGGCCGGCCGGAGATGGCGGGCCCAGCTGTCCATAGTCATAGCTGCGTCCTCGCCCGGGCTGCCCGATTGTCCGGGGGCGTCCGCATGAGGCGCACCGAGGAGAGGAAAGCCGAATGGAAGTGCCGTCAGGGGTCGCAACCGACAGGGTCGTGGATTTCGACATCTTCAACCCGCCGGGGGTGGAAACCGACTATTTTTCGGCCTGGCAGAGTCTCGTCCGGCCTGATGGACCGGGCATGGTCTGGACCACGGCCAATGGCGGCCACTGGATCGCGACGCGGGGCGATGTCGTGCGGAGTCTGTGGGCCGACAGCGAGCGTCTGTCGAGCGAAGTGCTCGCGGTGACGCCCGGCCTCGGCGAGATGATGAAGTTCATCCCCCTGCAGCAGGACCCGCCCGAACATGGGCCCTTCCGCCTTTCTGTGATGAAGGGTCTGGCCTCGCGCTATGTCGTGGCACTCGAACCCAAGGTTGCCGAGGTGACCCGCGAACTGATCGCGGCGATCAAGCCGGCAGGGGCCTGCGAGTTCGTCGAGGAATTCGCCGAAATCCTGCCGCTCCATATCTTTCTCACGTTGATCGACGTGCCCCTGTCCGATCGTCCGCGCCTGCGTGCGCTGGGGGCTCAGCTGACGCGGCCCGATGGTTCGATGACGGTCGAGCAGTTGCGCGATGCCGCCGACGACTATCTGCGGCCCTTCATCGAAGCCCGCATGGCCAATCCGGGCGAGGACCTTTTTAGCCGGATTTTCGTGGCGGGGGTCGATGGCCGTCCGTGGACGATGGATGAAGCGCGGCGCATGTGCCGCAACCTGCTGTTCGGCGGTCTCGATACCGTCGTCGCGATGATCGGCATGATCACGCTCCATCTCGCGCGCCATCCGCAGGACCAGACCTATTTGCGGGCCCATCCGGAACTGCTGCCGCAGGCGGCCGATGAACTGATGCGCCGCTATCCCACCGTATCGGTCAGCCGCAATGCGGTGGTCGACATGGAGATCGACGGTGTGCAGGTCCGCGCGGGCGATATCGTCTATCTTCCCAGCGTCCTCCACAATCTCGACCCGTCGGCCTTCGAGGCGCCGGAAGAGGTACGTTATGACCGCGCTCTCAACCCCACGCGTCATACGACACTGGGTGCGGGTGCGCACCGCTGCGTCGGCGCGGGCCTGGCGCGGATGGAGGTGATCGTCTTCCTGCGAGAATGGCTCGCCAACATGCCCGATATCCGGCTCGACCCCGATAAGCCGGTCCGGATGAAGGGCGGCAATGTCGGCGCCTGTACCGCGCTACCGCTGATCTGGAATTGAAGCTGCCGCGCGGTTCCGCCGTTCAGGCGACGAAGCGCGTGGCGAAGTCGTGTGCGGTCGTCTCGAGCCGGCCCAGTTCGTCGTCGACATGACGGAAGCCGGTAGCCAGCGCTTCGATCTCGCTGGCGACCGCTTCGGTTTCCGTCCGGATCGCGGAAATGGTCAGCGACATCGTATCCGCGGCGAGCGCAGTCTCGTCGACGGCCCCGGTGATGCTGGTCACGGTCGTGGCCTGTTCGTCCATCGCCAGCCGAATCCGCTCGGCGCGCTGCTTCACCTCGCCGACGGTGTCCCGGATCGATCCATTGGCATCGAGGGCCTGTTGCGTCGCCGACTGAATAGCCATGATCTTCTGGGCGATGTCGTCGGTGGCGCGCGCGGTCTGGCTGGCGAGGTTTTTCACTTCCTGTGCGACGACGGCAAAGCCGCGCCCGGCATCGCCGGCTCGCGCGGCTTCGATCGTTGCGTTCAGCGCCAGGAGGTTGGTCTGGCCCGCAATGTCGCGGATCAGGCCGAGGATCGACTCGATCGCACGCGCATGGGTCGACAGCGCCTCCGAGACGGCGACGGCATCGGCCGACTGATCGGCGGCACGGGTCGCGACACTGGCGGCCTGTTCGACCTCGTGCCGTGCATCGGCAATCGCCCGGATGAGCCCGGCGGCGGTGATCGCGGCTTCGCGCATCGCGTCGGCAGACTGCGCCGATGCGGCGGCCACCTCCGACGCCTTGCCGAGCATTGCGCGCGCAGTAGCGGCGGTCGTGCCGGTCTGCGCGCTCAGCGAGCGTGAGCGCACCCGCGTGGTGGAAACGATATCGCCGATATCGGTGCGAAAGGCATCGCTGGAGGCCTCTCGCGCCATCGATGCGCGTTTCTGTCGGATCGCATTGTCGTAGGACAGGGTCAGTTCGAGTTCGACCCCGCCGAGCATGTTGATGCTGCGCTGGGCGAACAGCACGAAGGCGGGATCGTCTGCAAAGCGCTCTGCGATCCGATCGACCGCCAGGTGGGTCTCGCCATACATCTCCATCAGGAAAGTGGGAGCGGGCACTTCCAGCCGGTGGATGAACTTGGCGGTCTTGTTGAGGATCCGCATCCAGTCGAGGTCGATCGGCCGCGTGTAGAGAAAGCGCCGTCGATCGACCAGATGGGCGACGTCGAAGGAGATGTTGTCATTGCCCGGTCGATCGCGCAGCGAGCGCAGCACCGGCTCCCAATGGTCGCGCGCTGCGTCCAGGATGATGTCGGACGCGCGCGCCCATAGCTTGGCCAGCCGGTCGCTCAGCCGGCCACCGGCGTCATAGGTCTGGATCCGGCGGAGGAAATCCTCGTCGGTCAGTGCCTTCGACCCTGCATCCTTTGTGGGACGCGCAACCGCCGCCATGTCCATGGCCGTCTCCTCTCCGATGCGGCAATGGACCCGATCTGGTTAATGAAAGGTAAGCATCGGGATAGGGACCTAGAAGAAGACACTGTTGCCCTAGCGTAACGGCTTTCCGGTAATGGCCGGCAAATCGAGCCTCTGCGCACGCGCGCAGTCGAGCGCGATGTCATAGCCGGCATCGGCATGACGCATGACGCCGGTCGCGGGATCGTTCCACAGCACCCGCTCAAGCCGGCGTGCGGCCGCCTCGCTGCCATCGGCGACGATGACCATCCCGGAATGCTGCGAATAGCCCATGCCGACGCCGCCGCCATGGTGAAGCGAGACCCAGGTCGCGCCCGAAGCGGTGTTGAGCAGCGCATTGAGCAGGGGCCAGTCGGACACGGCGTCGCTGCCGTCGCGCATCGCTTCGGTCTCGCGATTGGGGCTGGCGACCGAGCCGCTGTCGAGATGGTCGCGGCCGATCACCACGGGCGCCTTGAGTTCGCCGCTCGCGACCATCGCGTTGAAGGCGAGGCCAAGCCGGTGGCGGTCGCCGAGGCCGACCCAGCAGATGCGCGCGGGCAGGCCCTGGAACCGGATGCGCTCGCGCGCCATGTCGAGCCAGCGGTGCAGATGGGTATCGTCGGGCAGAAGCTCCTTCACCTTGGCGTCGGTCTTCCAGATATCCTCGGGATCACCCGACAGCGCGGCCCAGCGGAACGGGCCGATTCCGCAGCAGAACAGCGGGCGGATATAGGCCGGGACGAAGCCGGGGAAATCGAACGCATTTTCGACGCCTTCGTCCTTCGCCATCTGCCGGATATTGTTGCCATAATCGGTAGTCGGCACGCCTGCCGCCTGAAAGTCGAGCATCGCGCGGACATGGGTCGCCATCGACGCCTTGGCGGCCTTGGCAACGACCTCGGGCTCGCGCTCGCGGCGCTCGATCCACTCGGCGACCGTCCAGCCGGCGGGCAGATAGCCGTTGACCGGATCATGCGCCGAGGTCTGGTCGGTGAGCAGGTCGGGACGGATGCCGCGCCGGTAGAGCTCGGGCAGGAGCTCCGCCGCATTGCCGAGCAGCCCCACCGACAGCGGGGTCCGCGCGGCGCAGCTTTCCTTGATGATCGCCATCGCCTCGTCGATCGTCTCGGCGGCGCGGTCGAGATAGCCGGTGCGCAGGCGCATCTCGATCCGGCTGGGCTGGCATTCGATCGCGAGGCAGGAGGCCCCCGCCATCACCGCTGCCAGGGGCTGCGCGCCGCCCATCCCGCCCAGGCCGGCGGTGAGCAGCCAGCGTCCGGAGAGATCGCCGCCATAATGCTGACGGCCCATCTCGACGAAGGTCTCATAGGTGCCCTGAACGATGCCTTGCGTGCCGATATAGATCCAGCTGCCGGCGGTCATCTGGCCGTACATCGCCAGCCCCTTGCGATCGAGCTCGGCGAAATGCTCCCAGTTCGCCCATTTCGGCACGAGGTTGGAATTGGCGATCAGCACGCGGGGCGCGTCGGCATGGGTGCGGAAAACGCCGACCGGCTTGCCCGACTGGATCAGCAGCGTCTGGTCGTCCTCCAGCCGGCGCAGCGTTTCGACGATCCGGTCATAGCTTTCCCAGTCGCGCGCGGCGCGGCCGATTCCGCCATAGACGACCAGTTCCTCGGGCCGCTCGGCGACGTCCGGGTGAAGGTTGTTCATCAGCATGCGAAGCGGCGCCTCGGTCAGCCAGCTCTTCGCCGACAGGGTGGTGCCGGTGGCGGGGCGGATCGTGCGGCTGTTGTCGAGACGGGTCATGGCTCTTCCCTTCAGCGGGTGCGGGTGAAGGCGAGGCAGGCGTCGAGCACCTGCCGCAGCGTGGCGATGGTTTCGGGACGCGGCGCGAAGGGCGCAGGCCAGTTGTCGGGCGTCGGCGCAGCAGGCTCGTCCAGATAGCCGCGCATCGACAGCTCCATCTGGATCGCATGGACGCCGTCCTGCGGGCGTCCATAATGGCGCGTTGTCCAGCCGCCCCGGAAACGCCCGTCGACGACATGGCTCTCCCCGCTCGCGGCCACCACCGCCTCGACCGCCTCGCGCAGCGCAGGCGCGCAAGTTGTGCCGCCGTTGGTACCGATGTTGAACAGCGGCAGCTGGCCGTCGAACAGGCGCGGCATATGGCTGAGGATCGAATGGGCGTCATAGACCACGACCCGGTCGTGGCGGTCGCGCAGCCGCTCGATCTCCGCTGCCAGGGCTTGATGATAGAGCTCGAAATAGCGGGTGCGGCGGTCGGCGATCTCCTGCTCGTCCGGCGCCGTGTCGCGATAGAGCGGCTCACCTGCGAAGGTGGTCGTCGGGCAGAGTTCGGTCGTCGTCATGCCGGGATAGAGCGATGCCCCCGACGGATCGCGGTTCACGTCGATCACGCTGCGCGAGATGCGGGTCCGGACGGTGGTCGCGCCAAGGTCGGCGGCGAAGCCATAGACCCGGTCGATCCACCAGTCGGCATCCTTGCGCGCCAGCCATGGCGAGGTGAAGCGCCCTTCATACTCCGCCGGAATGTCGGTGCCGCTGTGCGGGAAGGCGACGATCAGCGGGGCCTCTTGCGGCTCGATCTCCAGCCAGTCGGTCATGCGATCCCCGGCAGCTCGCAGGCGGCGGCGCGCACGACGGCGCCCGAGCGGACAAGGGCGTTGGCGGCTTCCATGTCGGGGTGGAAGTGGCGGTCCTCGTCGAGCATCGGCACCTGCGCGCGCAAAAGGCGCCGCACCGCTTCCAGCGCGTCGCTCGAAGCCAGCGGCGCGTGGAAGTCGCAGCCCTGCGCCGCGGCGAGCAGTTCGATGCCGACCACCGCGCTGGCGTTGGCGGCCATGTCGAGCAGCCGCCGCGCGCCATGGGCGGCCATCGAGACATGGTCCTCCTGATTGGCCGAGGTCGGCAGCGAGTCCACGCTGGCAGGGGTAGCGCGCTGCTTGTTCTCCGACACCAGCGCCGCTGCGGTGACCTGCGGGATCATGAAGCCCGAGTTGAGCCCCGGCCTGGGTGTCAGGAAGGCGGGCAGGCCGGACAGCGCGGGATCGACCAGCATCGCGATGCGGCGTTCGGTGATCGACCCGATCTCGCAGATGGCGAGCGCGATCATGTCGGCGGCGAAAGCGACCGGCTCCGCATGGAAATTGCCGCCCGACAGCGCCTCGTCGGTGTCGGAGAAGATCAGCGGATTGTCGGTGACGCCATTGGCCTCGATCTCCAGCGTGCCGGCGGCGTGGCGCAGCATGTCGAGCACCGCGCCCATCACCTGCGGCTGGCAGCGCAGGCAATAGGGGTCCTGCACCCGCGCATCGCCTTCGAGATGGCTGGCGCGGATCGCAGAGCCGGCCATCAGGTCGCGCAGCGTCGCGGCCACCTCGATCTGGCCCGGCTGGCGGCGCAGCTGGTGGATGCGGTCGTCGAACGGCGTGTCGGAGCCCTTCGCCGCCTCGGTCGCCAGCGCACCGGTGACGAGGGCCGACTGGAACAGCGTCTCGGTGTCGAACAGCCCGGCCAGCGCATTGGCGGTGGAGAATTGCGTGCCGTTGAGCAGCGCCAGCCCTTCCTTCGGGCCGAGCGTCAGCGGGTTGAGCCCGGCTTTCGCCAGCGCGCCGCCGGCGGTCAGCGTCTTGCCGGCGATCTGGATATGACCGACCCCGATCATCGCCGCCGCCATATGCGCGAGGGGAGCGAGATCGCCGCTGGCGCCGACCGACCCCTGGCAGGGGATTACAGGGGTCAGCCCCGCGAACAGCATCGCTTCGAGCAGGCGGATCGTCTCAGGCCGGACGCCCGAGGCGCCCTGGGCAAGGCTGGCGAGCTTCAGCGCCATCATCAGCCGCACGACGGGCACGGGGGAGGGGGCACCGGTACCGGCCGCATGGCTCAGCACGATGTTGCGCTGGAGCGTCGCCAGATCCTCGTCGCCGATCTTGACGCTGGCGAGCTTGCCGAAGCCCGTGTTCAGCCCATAGACCGGTTCGTGACGGGCGATGATCCGTTCGACGGCGGCGGCACTGGCCTCCACGGCGGCGAGCGAGGCCGGGTCGAGCGTCGGCACCGCACCGCGATAGATGGCGCGCCAGTCGGCCAGCGACACCGCGCCGGGCTTCAAGAAGATCGTGTTCATAATCCCTTCCACACACGGTCGTGGAGAGGGGCGTCCCCCATCCGATAGACCAGTTCGGCCAGATGCTCCACGTCCCATATGGCGAGGTCGCATTGCTTGCCCGCTTCCAGCGTGCCGGTGCGGGCCTGCAGGCCAAGCGCCCGCGCCGCGTTGTGCGTCACCGCGAGCAGGCATTCCTCGACCGTCAGCCGGAACAGCGTCGCCCCCATGTTCATCGCCAGCAGGAGCGACGTCAGCGGCGAGGTGCCGGGGTTGCAGTCGGTCGCGAGCGCGATCGGCACCCCGGCCGCGCGCAGTGCCCCAACCGGGGGCTTGCGCTCTTCGCGGGTGAAATAGAAGGCACCGGGCAGCAGCGTGGCCACGGTGCCCGCGCGGGCCATCGCCTGCACGCCGTCCGCGTTGAGATGTTCGAGATGGTCGGCCGACAGCGCGCCGGCCTCGGCCGCCAGCCGCGCGCCGTGAAGATTGGACAGCTGCTCGGCGTGCAGCTTGACCGGCAGGCCCGCCTTGCGCGCGGCATCGAACACGCGGCGCGTCTGATCGGGGGTGAAGCCGATTCCCTCGCAAAAGGCGTCGACCGCATCCGCCAGCCCCGCTTCGGCGGCGGCCGGGATCATCTGCGCGCAGACCAGATCGACATAGCCGTCACCGATCATGCCTGAATGAACGCCCAGATCTTT
>NZ_JAGMXV010000132.1 GCF_018006725.1 Rhizorhabdus sp. | reverse complement strand
AATGACCCGATTCCCTCAACCGTGAGCGAGCGCACCCGCGAGCGCATCACGTCCCTGGTGGATCTGGTCAAGACGAAGGACGAGCAGATCGCGCAGCGCGATCAGCTGGTCGAGACTATCCAGGGCACCGGGGTTTCGCCCGAGAATTTCACCTCGACCCTTCAATTCCTCCGGCTGTTCAACAGCCCGAGCTTGGAGGACAAGCGCTCCGCGTACCGCTTCATGGAAGGCGAGTTGCGGGCTCTCGCGAAGGCGATCGGCGAGATCCCGCCGGGCGCCGATCCGCTGGAAGCGCACCCCGATCTGCGTGATGCCGTGGCAACGAGCGCCATCACGCCGGAAATGGCTGCGGAACTGGCCGCCGCGCGCTCACGCGAGGCCGCGACGCGCGCGAACCTCGAAACGCGCCAGGCCCAGACGGCTCAGGAACGGGAGGCGGCTATCGCCCATCAGCAGGGCGTAGCGGAACTGAACGCCCTGGGGGCCACGCTCCAGGCGAGCGATCCGCAGTACGCCGCGAAGTATGCAATTCTCGTGCCCGCGCTCAAACCAGTGTTCGCCCAGCTGCCGTCGTCGCAGTGGAAGGCGGCGTTTGCCGAGGCGTACCGAAACCTTCAGGTTCCGGCTGCCGCGGCCCCGCCGGCGGCCGCGCTCGCGGTGCCGGCGAAGCCCACCCCCCAGCCCTTGCGGGCGAACAAACAGCCCTCGGGCGACGGCCAGAAGCAGCCCAGATCGATGCTGGAGGCGATCAACAGCGGGCTTGCGGCTGCGGGCTCCTGATGGCGTGCGCGGCCTGTCGACGGCGGCGTGAAAAGCTCAAGAAGCTCGCTCGCGCCGCCGTCGATCTCCTAAAGGGGAAGCCGAATGACCGTGATCGCCATCAAGAACGGGATCATCGCCGCGGACAGCCAGCTGACCGTCGATGATAGCCTGAAGCTGAGCTGCGAAAAGCTGTTCCGTGTGCGCGATGGGGTGATCGGTTTCGTGGGCGCGACCGCCCCCGGAAACGAGCTGCTCCACCATTTGCGCAAGGCGCACTGCACGGATCCGCTCCCCCTGAAATCGGAAGGCTACGCGCGTGAAGATTTCGGCGCCTTGCTCCTGACCCGGCATGGCGTCTATCTGTACGATAACAGCCTATCGCCCGATCGAGTCACGGGCGCGTTTTTCGCCCTCGGAACCGGGGCGCCGTTCGCGCTCGCGGCGATGCACTGCGGCCGTACCGCAATCGAGTCGGTGAGGCTCGCGATCAAGCTCAATCCGTACTGCGGAGGCCCTGTTCGATGGATGCGGCTCGATCGAAAGGCGTAATCGCGGATCTGTTCGATCGCTGGAACGGCAAGCCAATCCTTGTGCTTGGCGGGGGTCCGTCGGTAAGCAAGGATCTGCCCGCGCTCGCGCTGACGCCCGCGTGCGTCATCAGTGCGAACGACCACGGGAAGCACCAGACGCGCTTCCCCGTTGACATCTTCGTGAACTGCGACAAGATCCACTGCATGTTGAAGGTGCCGATGGAGTCGATCCTGCGGCCACTGGGCGGGTTGATCGTGAATCGACATAGCTGGGCCGACTACCGCCTGGCTGAGTGGCAGTTCTCAGGCAACTCCGGGCTCACCGCGATCGCGGTGGCCGCCGCTCTTGGCGGGGATCCGGTGCTGGTGACAGGGATCGATATGTGGAAGGAAGGGCGCATATATTTTCACGACACTGACCCGGCGGTAGTGCCGCGCCGCCGACGTTTCGTGAAGCCTGCCGTCACGCGTCGCGATCGCGATGTCCTCCGACCGCTCAAAGCTTTTGTCGCCGGCGCGAATGTCAGGCCGCTCTCGGGGCCACTGACCGAGGCGTTCCCGAAATTCGATCCCGGCGAGGTGCTCCCCGCTCCGCGCCCGGTGGACTACCGCCGCCGGATGCAGCGCGCCGCATGGGAGACGCATACGCTTCCGTCAGGCTACCGCTTCGGAAATCAGGACGTGCTGCGAGCGGCGACGGCGTTCAAGATGACCGCGCACGAGATCGCTCGGTTTGGGGCGAAGCGCCCGCAGTTGCAACGCCCGGCGAAGGTGCGGTAGGCTATGGGGGTTCGCCTTGAAGCTGTAGGCCGGAGTCGCGTCCGGTAGCGCGTCAACTGAGAGCTACGCGCACTCTCAAAGGGCGGTGTAACAGCCTAACCACTTTGCGAGGATACAGTCATGCCTTTCAATACCGAACAGCTCGCCTACGCGGGCAAGATCGGGCTCGATTACTTCCTGAAGAACGACCCGATCGACCAGATCAACACCGCGCGCCCCCTCATCAAGAAGCTGATGGAGGGCAAGAAGGACTGGACGGGCGGTCTCCAGTACGTTCAGGAGCAGCTCCGCTACCAGAACGACTCGAACTTCCAGGGCTACTTCGGCGACGGGCAGGTTTCCTACAACCGCCGGCGCTCGATCGACGCTGCGAAGTACACTTGGGGCAGCTTCCACGACGGCTTCGGTCTCAACGAGGACGAAATGACCCAGCAGGGTGTCGTCCTGACGGATGACCGCGGTGCGACCCCGACGGACAACGAGAAGGTTCAGCTGACCAATCTGCTCAGCGAGAATATGTCCATCCTGAAGGAAGGCTTTCAGGAGGGCATGGACAAGATGCTGCACCGCGACGGCACGCAGGACTCGGATGAGATTCCGGGACTTGACGCGCTGATCTCGCTCGCGCCCTCGGCGGGCACGGTCGGCGGTCTCGCGGCTTCGAACGCGTGGTGGCAGAACTACGCGAACACGGCGGTCAACTCCACGTCGGCGGAAATGCTCGACGACCTGGAAACCGCGTGGCGCGCGTGCATCCGGTACGGCGGCCAGGCCCCGGACTTCCTGCTGGCAGGTGCGGACTTCATCGACGCATACCGCAACGCTGCGGTCGGCTCGGGTGGGGCCATCACGCGCCAGATCACGGTCCCGGCAAAGAGCGCGTCCACGGCTGATGCGAGCGTGGGCAGCGGCATCTCGACGGGCCTGTACTTCAAGGGCATCGAGCTGATCTGGGATCCGGTGTTTGAGACGCTGGATACCGAGGACAGCCCGACCGTCACTTGGAGTTCGCGGTGCTACTTCCTCAACACGCGTTACCTGACGCTGCGCCCGATCTCGGGGCACTGGATGGTCTCGCGCAAGCCCCCGCGCGTGTACGATCGCTACGTCCACTACTGGGCGCTCACTGCGAAGTGCGCGCTCACGACGGGCAAGCGCAACGCGCACGCGGTCCTGGCTCTGGCGTAATCCAGACCTCAACCCCGACAGGAGAATCTGACATGAAGGCCAAGTACATCACGGGGAACACGGTGCTGGATCTGGGCACCGACGTTCCTTTCGTCGCCAACAACACCGTGGTTGCCATCAACCCGAACACGTCGACCGCTCGGACGGTGCAGTTCGGGGCCTCGGCTGCCGGCCCGTTTTCGACGGGCGTGCAGCCGGACGGCTCCGCGGCGATCGTGCCGGCGGGCGGTGCCATTGAAGTCGTGCTGAGGGAGCGGTACGCCGCGATCGAAGCCGGCGCGGGCACCGTCATCCTGCTGGCGAACTGAGAAGATGCCGGGCGGGGCGGATGGCCGCCTCGCCCGGCTTGTTGACCCACCCATCGGAGAAACGAAAATGGCTCTCAAGTACATCAACGCCGAAGTCCGCATGTCCGAGCTGTTCACGACCAACGTGTGCGTGCCGGCTTGGGAACTGCCACTGCTGCGCGCCCTCCACGGCGACGCGGTGAAGGTGATCGACGACAGCGTGACCGTGAAGCGTGATCCGCCGGAAGCCCCGGATGAGTTCCGCCGCCTGGTCACGCGCTACCGCGATTCCAAGACCGAGGACGGCGGCCGCGGGATCCCCGTGGTGGCGAGCGTCTACGGACAGTTCGGCGTCGGCACGGAAGCGCTGCGCCGCGCCATCGCCGAGGCGACGATCGAGGATGCGACCTCCGGCCTGCTCGGCACGCCGCGTCGTCGCCAGGGTTCATCCGTGGGTGGGTGATACATTCCCCGCGGCCCGGCGAACCCGTGTCGCGGGGTCTTTTGAGGGTGAGCCATGAGCGAAGTCGATTTCAACTGCGACTGCGAAGATGTCTCGGGCTACCAGACGCTCTCGGAGTTGCGCACGCGCATGATGCGGCGGCTGGGCTACTCGGCCCAGGCCGCCAACCCCCCGCCGGGCATGGCGGATCTGCTCGACGACTTCCTCCAGAGCGCGCAGCGGATCCTCTACCTCAAGAACCCTGACATGCGCACGGAGCGCTACTTCCGCTGGACGATGACGCCTGGCATTCGCTACTACGGGTATGCGACGCCTGACAGTTCTGGCGACTTCACCGACATCTCCTGCGACAAGTTCCTGCAAGGGACCGGGGTGCAGTGGGTCGGGGTCGAGGATCTCAATGGGCAGTGGTACGAGTTGTCGAAGGGCATCGACCCCGCCTGGTACACGACGGACACGCAGGAAGGGCGGCCGAGCGCCTACGAACTGCGCTCGTGCATCGAGATTTACCCCGCGCCTGCGGGCGCCTATAACCTTTGGATCCGCGGGCGCTTTGGGATCGAGCCTTTCACCGAGGACACCGATCGGACGACGATCGACTCCGAACTCGTGTTCCTGCTGGCGCTTGGCAATGCCAAGCTCCACTACAAGCAGGAGGATGCGAACGCCGTGTTGACGCAGGCGGGCACGTATCTGGTCGAACTGAAGGCCGCGCAGCACGGGACGCGGCGCTACATTCCGGGCACCGCCAAGCTCGCGCCGGCCGTGCGGCCGACCATGACGAGCTTCATCTGACATGGCGACGCGCAATGAAGTCCTGACGGCGGTTAAGGGCGGGATCAATCGACAGCGCCTCAAGGGCGCCGCTCCGCGCGACGCGCTCTACGATCTGCTGAACGGCTACGTGACGAGCGCCAAGACGATCAGGGTGCGCCCCGGCACGCTGCGCGTAGCGACGCTGCCCGAGGACACCGGCGGCGACCCGCTGACGCGCGGGCTGGTCTCACTCGGCGGGAGCTTGCACGTATTCGCGGTCGACATGATGGACGTGCCCGACGGCTACGTGCTGCATGTCCTGTCGCATCCCGACGGCCTCGATTCCAACGGCGATCCAGTCCCGCTGTCAAGGATTCACTTTGCCGCGCCACTAATGGGCTACCTCTACGTGGTCGCGGAATTCGAGGGCGGCGACATCTATCACTTCTGGCTCCAGGAAGGCGACGCGTGGGAAGCCTCCACCGCCTACGAGCTGGGGGAAATTGTGACGCCCGCCAATTCGACCGGGCTCTCGTACCAGGCTACGCGCACGGGCTCTGCGAATCCGAGCTGGGTCGCTGGAGCGCGCCGCGAGGTGGGCGATGTCGTGGAGCCCACGACGTTCAACAACTTCAAGTACACCGTGGTCGACGTGCAGGGCGACAATCCGCGCTCGGGCGACACGGAGCCGACGTGGCCGACATCGGATGGGCAGCAGGTTAACGAGGATGCGGAAGTCGATGGACTTGGGCTGCCGGTAACGACGCCCGATCCGCCCGAGCAGCCGACGCCTGAAGTGCAGCGCCGTTATAACTGGACACGCTGATGAGCACCCCTCTCTGGCAAGCCGGGACAAGCTACGCCCCCGGCGCTATTGTGCAGCCGGCATCGACGCCCGCGCCGCAGCCGAGCGCGCTCGACAACGGAAACTTCGAGAGCGGCATTACTGGTTGGACGCTCGATACGGGCTTCGCAATCGGGCAGTACGGCGCGGGCACGATCCACGACGGCTCGTGGTCGCTCCAGTTCAACCAGACCGCCCAGCAACGCGCCATCAACGATGCCGTTGTCGAAGTGGTGCCCGGCCAGTCGATCACAGCGAGCTGCCAGGTCCAGCAGGGCGCGTCGTCCGCGGGGGCCGCGGGCGCCCGTGTGGAAATCGGCTGGTACGATGCGAGCGACGATCTCATCAGCTTTTCGCAAGGCAATCTCATCGACAGCGGTAGCGGGGGTGCGTGGCATCGCTCGACGCTGACGGCGACAGCGCCGGCCGACGCCGCATACGCGCGCTTCGCGGTCACGGCTTTTCGAAGCACGGGCACGGCTCGGCTCTGGGTCGATTCCTGCACTTGGGACGCGCTGATTCTGAACCTGCCCGACGGGCTGGTATTCAAAGCGGTGCAGACGAATGCCGGCTATTCAGGTAGCTCCGAGCCTGTCTGGCCGCTCGTTTATGGCGGCACCGTTGTCGACAATGAAGTAACCTGGGAAGCGGTTTACGCGACCCGTGTTGTCTGGGAAGCCGAACCGCTGCTGGTCTCCGGCGTTTCCGAGCCCGACTGGCCGCTCACGGCTGACGCCACGGTGGCGGATGGCTCGATCACTTGGGTCGCGATGCACAACCGCATCACGGACGAAAAGTGTCCGCAGACGGCCATCGTCGCCATCGCAGCGGGCAAGGTGTTCTGCGCCGATGGTGACATCATCGGATACAGCGCGACCGTCAATCCGCTCGACTGGAGCAGTGTTGACGATGCGGGCTTCCTGCCGTTCGGGCTTCAGACCTACGGCTCGACGCCGTGCACGGCTCTGGGGCTCTACCGAAGCAATCTGGTCGCCTTCAATGCTGAGGGCTACCAAATGTGGCAGGTCGATGAGGATCCCGCCAACATGGCGCTGCTCGACGCCTCGCCGATCGACTGCCGCTACGCGCGCACCGTGCAGCCGGTATCGAATGATTTGGTGTTTTGTTCGGCGGGCGGCGTGCGCAACATCGGGACGGCTGGCGCGACGGGCAACATCCAGGCCGGGCAGTTCGGCAAGGCGATTGACCCGCTCGTACTGGAAAAGATCCGGGCGGGCACCTACGACCCCTTCGCGCTGTTCTGGCCGAGCGCGGGGCAGTATTGGATCATCTTCGGGGATGAGGCTTTCGTCCTCACGATGAACGGCGGCCCGAGCGATGCTAGCTGGAGCCGGTACGAGTTCCCCGACGAGATTACCGGCTGGACGCTGCACGAGGACGATCTGTATCTGCTCGCGGGCTCGAAAGTCTGGAAGATGGACGACGAGCAGACGGCCGATGACGTGCTGGAGTGCAGCGCGACGGCGGTCACGGAGACCGCGACGACGGACATCCCGAGCGGCGCGGACACTCTAAACCAGTATTCCAACTCCGTACTGTATCCATGGAATGCGGACGAGGACGACCCGCGCGCCTCGCTCAATATCCACACCTACAGCATCCAGAACATTGGCAACCCGTCTAGCTGGGCGGCGCATTCGACGCACCCTCTTAGTGACCCCGGAGCGTTCAGCATCGCCGGCACGTTCTCGACGTTGGAGGACGCGCTTGCGACTGCGAATTCCGAGATGGAGCGGGACTTCGCCTACCTGATGGGGTACAACGCGAAAACCGAAGGATCGCTGAGGCTGGGAGAACTGAGCAAGGTAGCGCCCTATGGCGACCCGGCGGTTGATGTCGAACCGCGCTCGATCTTCCTGGTGTATTCGCCGGTGCCGGCGCAGGTTTACGCAGCGTATCAGGCTGCCATCGATGCCGGAGTCTCAGGCGGCTCCTACCTGAACTCCCTCGGCATCAAAGTGCCGGGCTACAGCATATACACGGATCGGTACTTCAACAGCTATTCGACTTACGGCACCTATGGCGGAGTCTGGATTTACGGCGGAAGCGGCGCCTCACCGACGCACCCCTATCAGACCGCCGTATCGCGTGGGGATGGGACCTACAACTGGGGCGCCGCGTCGTGCTTGATTCAGGTCGATCGCGATCCGGGACCGCCGAACGCTTCTGCGACGCTCGTCGCGGGCTCGTTCAAGGTGCTCCAAGAGTACCTCGCGGATGTCGGGGACGGCACGAGCCAGAAGCCGCTGAACCCGTGCTTGGAAGTTGGCGACGTGAACGACGTTCAAGTGTACTGGGAGGCGGCGTATGCTGATGCCGTGGCCGCGGGCACCATGGATACGGGGCTTGTCTACGGTGTCGACTATCCAGTGGCGCAGGCGTGGGCCTACGACATCAGCACGCCGCGACTTGGCGGCGATGAGATCGGCATCAGCTTCACCGACGCGACGCTGACCAGTATCGCCGCGGGCGGGATCTGGATCGCCACGTCGCCGACGCCGACGCCGGGGTATCTGGTGGTGGGTATGGACGGGCAGAGCGCGGCCCCCTCGCAGGACGCATGGACGACGCTCTCGCTGCCGGATTACAGTGCCGAGGAATTTCTGGCCGAGAACGCGGATCACTACTGGACCGAAGGCACCTGGGCGTACTGGCTGTTCGATGATCCGGGCTTCGGCTTCGCGGAGTCGGACACCGTGAGCGCGATCTTGCAGCGTAACTGCGGGGAGGACGGGCAGCCCTTCAGCGGGTATGCCGCGTGGCACTACGTTGACTTCGGCCGCATGGGCGTCGACAAGCAGCTCGAAGGGTTGGATCTCGTAGTCGACGGCACAGTGAGCATCTCGGTCGGCTATGATCAAAAGCGCAACAACCTCGCCACAACGGGTTACGAGATCGACGGCGATACGCTGCCGGGTGACATCATTCCGCTCCCGCTCACCGCACCGAGCTTCCAGCTCCGGCTCACCTTCGCCGAGGGTCAGGCGTGGGAGTGGCAGGCAGCCTCGCTCTGGCTGACGCAGGGGTGAGCCCGTGACGCTCCAGCTCAGCGAACTCACGTCTGCCGACATCTGGAAGCTCGCGCATCGGCTTTCGCTCCGAGAGAAACTGGCGTTTGAGCGCCTGGCGGGGGCAGCCTACGATCCGGCGGCGCTTGCCGTTCGGCTCATCCAGAACCCCGGCATCAGCTTCGCCGGTCGCGACGACATGGGGGAGGTGCAGGCAGCCGGGGGCTTTCAAAGCCTTCGCCCCGGCGTCTGGCGAACGTGGTTCATGGCGACCGAGGATGCTTGGCGGCACCACGGCGCTGCGGTGACAGAGATCACGGCAGGGGTCATCGCCCGGATGCTGGCTGAGGATTTGGCTCATCGGATCGAAACAGTTACACTTGCCGACGCGAAAGTAGCCCGACGCTGGTACGAGCGGATCGGGCTTAGCTATGAATCCACCCTCCGCGGATACGTGAACGTAGACACCGACGCGGTGATGTACGCGGCGGTCAAGACGCAGGAGAGGGCGTGATGTGCTTTGGTGGAACCGACGACGCAACAAAGGCCGCGCAGGAAGCGGAAGCCGCCCGCCAGCAGCAGATTAGCGGCAATGTGACCGCGATCAACAAGGCGTTCGGGAATCGCACCCCGCAGTACGAGGAACTCGGTGCTGCCCTCCGGGAGCGCTATCTGGACGATCTCGGCCGCCAGCAGGGCGAGGCGGCTCGGCAGACGAAGTTCAGCTTGGCGCGAAGCGGGCTCACCGGCGGCAGCGCGGCGATCGACGCCGGGCGCACGCTGAACCGGGAAGCGGCAGAAGGAACGCTGCTGGCCGAGCGCCGTGCGCGCGCTGGTGTCGCAGAGCTTCAGGGCGCTGACGAAGCTTCCCGTCTCCAAATGATCTCGCTCGCGCAATCCGGTTCGGACATCGGCAACGCTGCGACGCAGACCGCGAATATGCTGCGCGCCAATCTGGGCAGCGCGAAGTCCGGTGGACTGGCCGAAGGGCTTGGTGACGTGTTCGGCGCCACGGCGGCGACCTACAAGGCGCGGCAGGACGCGGAGGCGCGGCGCCGCGGGCTGTCCGAAGCCACGACCTACGCAAATCCGTTTACGCGAGGATGAGATCATGTGTACCGGCGTAGAAACTGCAATGCTTCTTGCCTCCGCGGCGGGCACCGGCGCCAGCGTGGCGTCACAGCAGTCGGCGATGCGGAAGCAGGATCGCACGGCGGCGCAAGGCATCATCAATCAGGCCGCGATTCAGCGCCAGGCCGGGGAGCGCGTCAACCAGCAGATTCAAGAGCTGGGCGCCTCGAACCCCGACGCCGAGCGCGCGTCCGCGACGCAGGACTTCGTAGCGTCCTTGCAGCGTGCGCAGCTGACGCAGGGTGGGGAGGGACTGGAAACCCCCGGCGGCGCGGTGAGCGATCGGTTCTCGGCGGGCGCTGAGGACGCCCGCACGGCTGCCGGGGCTGAGAATGTCCGGTTGGCGGGGCAGCTCGCCCGGATCGACGCGCCGACCTACCAGCGCGTGAAGGAAGGCCAGCGGATGGCCGCGGCGGGAAGCGACCTGGGGCTTCTGTCGGGCACTTCCGCGGCGCAGGATTACCTGATGAAGCTGAAGCTCGCGGGGATCGCGCCGAACCCGTGGGTTGACGCCGCCGGGCAAGGCTTGTCTGCGTGGGGGCAGGCGTATGCCGGCCGCGCGCAGCCTGGTAAATCGGGGAGCCTGCCGAGCGGCGGGCATTCAGGCACGATTCGGCAGCCCGCGCAGCTGCCGAGCTGGCTCGGGTAAGGGGGCATCATGGCAGGCGGCTGGGCAGCACTGGGCGACGCACTCGGGGGGAATTCCGAGCAGTCCTATCAGGAAGGGCTCCATCTCGGGGCGCAGACGCAGAACGCGCTCGCCCAGGCTCGCGCGCGGGTGGACGAGGCGCAGGCCCGTGCGGGCCTCGGGAAGAAGCTCGAAGCGATGGGGTTTCAGCCGGCGCAGGCCGATGCGGCGGCGACGACGATGGCCGCTGGTGGAAACCTCGGAGACGCTTTCGAGGCTTCCTTGAAGGCCCAGGAGCACGATTTCCGTGCCCGCGCAGGCAGCCGGCCTGCCGACGTAGCGCCAGGCTCGATCGAGGATCGGCAGTACGCGCTGATGGGCGTGACGAACGGGCCGATCGACGTGTTTCGCGCCGTCGGCTCGCGCGGCTACCAGAACGTGCTGGACCCGGAAGCCGGCGTTGTGCCGCTCCCCGCCGGCGCCCATGACGACAGCGGGGCTGCCGCCGGTATCCAGACGATGCGCGCCTTCGGCGTGCTCGACGCGAATGATCGGGTGCTTCCCGGCAAGGAAGCGCTGGCATATGACATCATGCGCCAGTCGCAGCGCGTGGTGGACATGGGCGGCGTGCCGGGCGTCGCCACCACGAATCCGTATGGCACGCCGAGCGGCGCTCCTGGCGGCCTTGGGGCTGCGCTGGCGCCGCCCTCGCCCCGTGTTGCGCCGTCGGCCGGGCTCCCCTCGCCGTCATCTCCTGCGGCCGCTGCGCCGGCTCCTGCCGCCCCGGCAGGTATTCGACCGCTCACGACCGCGGGGGCGGTGGCGAACAACGCCGCGACGATCGAGGGCGCGAAAGTGGGCGCTCGCGATCGCGCGGAGCAGGCCGGTCAGCTCCCGAGTTTGATGCAGGCGTCGCAGGACTTCGATCGGGCGGTCAGCGATATGCTGGCGGCTCCCGGCTTCGACACGATCTACGGCCGCTTCGCGGGCTCGAAGGCTGGCGCCATGGTGACGCCGCTCGTCAGCAACGAGGCGGCCGATGCGATGGCCCGAATCAATCAGCTCAAGGGCCAGGCGTTCCTTCAGGGTATCCAGAAGATGCGCGGGCTCGGGCAGCTCTCGAACCAGGAGGGCCTCAAGGTGGGCGACGCCTACACTCGGGCGACACAGCTTCAGCAGTCGTCGCAGGCGGGGCGCCAGGCGTGGGAGGAAGTTCTGCAAAGCAACGCGCGGATGCGCATGGCCCTCCAGATCCAGACGGCAGGGCACATCTTTCGCAGTGAGGCGGAAGCGGAGCAGGCTGGCCTCGCGCCGGGAACGCCGATCGCGATCGCGCAGCCGGATGGCACGTTTTCCATGGGCGTCTGGGAGTAAGCGATGGGCTTTCGTCCAATGGATGCCGCGCCCACCGCTCCGGGCGCACCGGAAACGCCGCCCGCTGGGCCGGCGCCGGCCGCCCCGCGGGGGCGGTTCCGGCCCATGGATGCGCCGGCAGTCCCGGCGGCACCGCAGGCCCCGTATCAGCCGACGCTTCGCGAGACGCTGATGGCGCCGCTTGAGACGGCGGCGGCCGTGGTGACGGGCGCCGGCGCCCCGGTGGCGGGGGCCATCGAAAGCCTTGTGACCGGCCAGGACTACGACAAGGCCCGCGAGAGCTGGACTTACACCCCGCAGAACCCGCGGGCGCAGGCCAATCTCCAAGCGCTCGGGCAGGTGCCGGGCGTGAAGCAGATTGGCGAACTGCTGCACGCCGGCGGCCAGAAGGTTTCGGATCTCACGGGCGGCGCGGTTTCCCCGACGGCGGGAACGGATGCGCTCGGCCTGGCGCTGCCGGCTGTCGGCAAGCTCGGGGCGCCGCTCGCTAAAGGCGCGGCACGAGTCACGGGGGGCGCCGATCGGGCCGCAGGCGCCGCGGCGGTAGCCGGCAATGCCCAGGTCCAGATGGCGCGCAAGCTGGGGCTCAAGTTGCGGCCCGAGGACGTGCAGGCGCGGATTCCGGGGCAGCGCACGCCGGGGCGCACGGCCAGCCGGCTCGTTTCGCCGACCGACATCAAGACCGATTTCACGCTGCACAATCAGGGCGTCATCACGCGCGAAGCGGGCACCGAACTGGGGCTCTCCAATGCCACGGAGCTGACGGAGGCGGTCTACAACAAGCTGAAGGCCCCCGAGCACGCCATCTACGAGCAGGCGGAGCGAGTGGCGACGCGCGTGCCGATCAGCACCGAGTTGCAGGGCGCGCTTCAAGAGGGCATCAAGCTCGCGAAGTTCAAGACGGGCGATCGCGTGGGGGTCACGCGCACGCTGAGCGCGCTGCGCCGCAATGGTAACAAGCACGCTCAGGCCGCCGACGTGGCGACGCAAGAAGCGGGCTACGCCGAACTGGCCGCGGCCGAGCGCTTGGAGGCGGCTTTCGGCGCGCAGCTCGAAGCGGTCGGCGAAACCGAGATGCTCGGGCAGTTCCAGGCCGCACGGCAGCGCCTTGCCAAGATCCACAACGTCGAGGGGGCCACGCGAGCGGGCCATGTCGACGTGGCCGACCTCTACAAGATGAAGGAACGCGGAGCGCCGCTGACCGGCCGGCTCAAGATGCTGGCCGAGATCGGCGAGGCGTTCCCGAACATCACGCGCCACTCGCTCAAGACCGCCGCCGGCTCGCCGGTGGGCGGGGAGTTGACGAAGCACGGGATCATCCGCAGCGGCGTTAACGCCGTGGCGCGCAACGTGCCGGGGCTACGCAGCCGGCTGAATCCGTATTCCGAAGGGTTCCAGAACCGCATCGGCCCCGTGGCGAACGATGTGGAGCGCAGCTACTTCGGCAGCTACGGCCAGCCGCTCGCGCCGCTGGATCGCCTCGGGGCGCCCAGCAAGTCGCTGGATGTCATCGAGCCTGATGCCGCGTTGTCGCGGGCGCTGGGCGTGGAAGGCCGCGGGCCGTTGCCGCGCGGCCCGGAGCCTTCGCTGAGCGCCGAAACGCCGCCGGTGGGTGGCTACCCGCGGCTCCCGGAAGCCCCCAGTCGCATGACGGCAGAGACGCCGCCAGCGGTAGCCGGGGATGTCAAC
>NZ_JAGMXV010000377.1 GCF_018006725.1 Rhizorhabdus sp. | reverse complement strand
TCCGGGACAGCTGCTCGGTCACGCGCCTGGCGTTGGCCGGGGTGAGGATCAGGTCGGACAGCTGCGGCCGCTCGCCCCGCGACAGCCGCCGCGCGCCCTCGGCGAGTACGCCGCCGGCAACCCCGCCCGCCATCTGGCCGAGCGACAGAAAGCGCGACAGCCGCGCCGTCGGCACGCGACGATAGGTGGCTTCGCTCATCTCAATCTCCTCTGCAGCGCCGGTCGCCAGCGCAAGAAGTGCATGTAGAGCCGCTCCAGCAGCCGTTCGACCAGGCCGAGACGCGCGAGCAGCCCCAGCGGCCGCAACAGCGGAATGGCGCGCCACATCGCCGCGAAGGCGGCCGCTCCCGACAGCATCCGCCCCCGCTCTTCGGCATGAAAGCGCGCGAGCAGCTCCGACCGGTCGAGCGGGCAGCTGGACGAAGGATCGGCGACATCGACGAAACGGATATGCGCCTTGCGGTCAAGCCGGCGCATCAGCGCAATCTCCCGCGTACAGAGGGGACAGGCGCCATCATACCAGACAGTCACGGCTGGGGCGCTCGCGTCGACGGCGCTGCTGGAAAGGTCAGCCATGGGTCCGCCATGCACCCTGCCCGGCTCCACGGCGACCTGCCCGTTGGGCCATTGCCGCTCGCCTGCCCCAAAGACCATGTTGCTCATCGCAGGCTCAACGCCACGGTCCGGCGATGGCTCCGACTTCGCTCCCCCGCGCGCTCGTCCTGTTCGGCCTGTCCGGCATCCTGCCGCAGGCGCTGTGCGTCGTCATGGCACTGGGCGGCGGGGAAGGCCGCTGGATCGCGCTCGCGGCCGGCTGCCTTTATGCCGGTCTGATCCTGTCATTCCTCGGTGGCCTGTGGTGGATGGCGGCACTGCTCGCGAATGAGCGCGCGAGCTGGCCCTATCTGCTGGCGGTCTTGCCGAGCCTGGCGGCCTGGGCCACTTTCCTGCCCTGGTGCGTCGGCTGGCGCTGGCCCGGCCCCTCCCTCGTCATCCTCGGCCTGCTGCTGCTCGGCTCGCCCTTCGTCGATCGCCTGCTCGCCCGACGCTATGCCGTGCCCGAAGGCTGGATCGGCCTGCGAATCCGTATGGCGACGGGTTTGGGGGTGCTGACGCTCGTGCTCGCAATTGCCTAGTCGATCGGCTCGACGTCGACGGCCACGTCTATCTTCTGACCATCCTGACCGGTGAAGACTCCGTCGATCGGGGCAACGTCGGCATAGTCGCGGCCCATGGCGGTCACGATATGGTCGCTGCCGACCAGGCAGGCATTGGTCGGGTCGAAGCCGATCCAGCCACGCGCCGGACCGCACCAGATCACGACCCAGGCATGAGTCGCATCGGCGCCGACGAGGCGCGTCTTGCCCGGCGGCGGGATCGTGCGCAGGTAGCCCGATACATAGGCCGCCGGAAGCCCGACGCCGCGCAGGCCCGCAATCATGATCTGGGCGAAGTCCTGGCAGACGCCATGCCGCTTCTCGAACGCCTCGATCGGTGCGGTATCGACCGCCGTGGCGCTGCCATCATAGGTGAAATTGGCGTGAATCCGCGTGGCGAGCGCAAGCCCCGCTTCCACGATCCCACGATCCGCCGCCAGATCCTCCGCGCACCAGGCGGTGATCTCGGGATCGAGCGGGATCGACGGCGAAGGGTAAATATAATTGGCTGGTCCTTCCGGCCCAAGATCGGTCGAGGCGCGCACGAGCGCCGCGATCTCGGCGATCGTCGGATCGTCCGTACGGGGCTCAGGCGTCGGTCGGTCGACATCGATCCGGAAGATGCTCTCGATCACGATCTCGCGCGAGGGCTTGTCGACCACCATGCGGGTGACATGGCCCAGATAGCCGATCGGCTTGGTACCGACGATCCGCGCACCGGCGGACAGTTGCAGGCGATGATCGTGCACGGTCTGCCCCGACCACTCGACCGGCTGCAACCGCAGGTTGCACCGGGCGAAGGCGACCGGATGGGCATAGCGGAAGCGGGTGCGGTGGCTGACCTTGTAGCGCATTATCATCTCGATCAGGCCCCCGATCAGGCCAATGTCATGCCGGCCATGCGCAGGCCCTCGCTGCCCTGCAGGAAGAAGCGGCTGCCGATCGCATTGGACAGGTCCGACAGCATATTCTCGATCCCCAGCATTGTCGCAGCGTCGAGCGTATCGGCGGTCGCCGTGCGGATCGCCGCGTCGATGCGGTAGAAGATCATCTGGTGCGGCTCCGCCATGCCATCATCGCCGAGCGCGGGAAGCTGGCCGAAATGCAGCGCCATCTTCTCGAGCTGATAGGCGACCGAGCGCGGGTTGAAGGGGTCGAGCGCCACCAGGTCGCGCACCGGTTCGAGCGACAGGCCGGTCAGATAACGCGCGCGATAGCTGATCTGGCTGTCACACAGGTCGAGCAGCGTCGTCAGGTCGTCCGACGAGGCATCGTCGCCACCGAAACAGCGCACCAGACGGCAGCCCCACAAGGCGCGTTCGATCCGGCGACCGAGATCATGGAAGCGCCAGCCGGCCGTGCGGCCCATATTCTCGGCCGCAAGCCCCGCCAGCGCCAGGAAGCGCTCCTGCAATTCGATCGCACGGGCCAGCGTCGCCTCGGCATCCTCGGACTGCGCCTTGGGCAGCGGCGCATCGACGAGCCGCCACACATCGGCCGACAGCCGGTCGCGCGTGCCGCTGGCGATGCTGCGGGCGTGGCGCATCAGCGTCGCCACGCTCGCCGGGCTGTCGCCATCGAGCGCCAGCAGCGCCAGCTCGCGCAGGTCGTGCGTTTCGCCGATATCCTCGGCGAACAGGTCGTCTTCATCCTCGTCATCTTCGTGAACGAGGGGTGCCGCAGCCCCGCAGGCTATCAGCATGTTGCCTAGCCGGTCGAGCGTCAGCGGGACCAGCGCAGCCCCGCCATCGGCCACTATCGATCCGCCCAGCGTCGCGCGGATCAGGCGCAGCGTCGCTTCGCCACGCTCCAGATAGCGACCGAGCCAGAAGAGATTGTCGGCTGCCCGGCTCGGCAGCGTGCCGGGATTGCGCCGGATCGGCAGCTTCTGCGGCAGCAGCGACACGGGTTCAACCGCGCGGTTGCCGACTATGCAGACATCGGCCGAGAAGGCCCCCTCGCCCATCACCGTCGCGCGGGCGTCGGACTCGTCACCGATCCGCGCGAAGCCGCCGGGCATCACCGTCCATTCGCCATTGGCGTCGCGTGCCGCGAACACGCGCAGCGTGAAGGGGCGCGGCACCAATTGTCCGTCGAGCACCACCGGCGCGGTCGACAGGTGCACATCCTCCAGCCCGACATAGTCCATCGGCCGCCGGCGCATATCCTCGACCAGCCTGGCGCGGTCTTCGTCCGAGAGCGTCGAGGCGAGAACCGGGCGTCCGCGCTTCAGCCCGACCGGAGTTTCGCTGAAGGCGGGCGCGATCAGCAGTTCGTCGAGCCGCGCTTCGACCTGCGCGCGGGGTACGTCCTGCCCGCACCACCATGTCGCGATGTTCGGCAGGATCAGATC
>NZ_JAGMXV010000131.1 GCF_018006725.1 Rhizorhabdus sp. | reverse complement strand
AACCAGCCCGCTATCGGCCCGCGCGCCGAGGGCGAGGCCGAGCGAATCGAGCAGGATCGACTTGCCCGCGCCGGTCTCGCCCGTGAGAGTCCCCAGACCGGGGCCGAACTCCAGATCGAGCGCTTCGATCAGCACGACATCCCGGATCGCCAGCGTGGTCAGCATGGGACATGTGTAGAACAGCCGCGATAAAGCGCCAAGGGTGGATGTCGATGGCTGCTGATCGCCGCGCGCTTTGGGGGAGGGGCTTTCGCGGATCCTGACCCGACCCTATAGCAGGACAGGAAGCGACAGAGCGGGGGCGGTTGTGCGGTTGTTCATGAGGCGTCTCGCGGTTCTCGGCCTTGCGGGGGCTGCCTGTGCCGCGCTGGTCGCCGTTACCCGTTATGACAAGATGTCCGCGCCGGGAACGTCCTTCGGTGACAATGTCATCGCCGCGCCGGCGACCGCCGCCGCACCGCTGCCGAAACAGAAGACGGCTTTCGGCATCAACCTGTCCACCGTCGCTTATTGGACCGCCGAGCGTTCTTTCATGAACCTCGCGGCGGGCGGGGGCTGGAGCTCGATCATGGGCGGATGGTCGGAGATGCCGGCCAGTCGCCTCGACCCGCGCGGGACCGTCCTGTCGCTGCGTTCCGGCGAACAGGCGGCGCTGGCGCTGACCCGCCCGCCGCGCAGCTATGACGCCGATCTGGCCGTTCGCTGTACCTATAAGGGGCAGGGCAAGGTCGCGGGGGTTGCGACGTTCAACCTGCGCGCTAGTCCGGGGCGGATCGACTTCACCTGGCGACCCGACGTACGGACGGCCTATTTCAAGATCGAGGAAACCAACCCCGCCGATCCGATCCGCGCGATCGACTGCCGCGAGGCGGATGCCGATCCGCGCGCGCTGTTCGATCCCGCCTTCGTGAAGGAATTGTCGGCCTATAAGGCGGTCCGTTTCATGGACTGGTCGCTGGCCAATCTGAACGAGGCGGGGGACTGGTCGCGCCGTACGCCGGCGGACGCCTTCATCCAGCAGTCGCGGCAGGGCGTCGCGGTCGAGCATATGGTGGCGCTCGCCAACCAGGCCGGTGTCGATCCCTGGTTCACGCTGCCGTGGAAGGCCGACGCGGTCTATGTCGCCAGCTTCGCGCGCTATGTGCACGAGCATCTCGATCCCAAGCGCACCGCCTATATCGAGGTCGGTAACGAGATCTGGAATCTCGACTTCCCCGCTGCGCGACAGGCGCGCGACGAAGGCGTGAAGCTGCGCCTGTCGGCCGACGAGAACGAGGCGCGCATGCGGCGCTATGCGCAGCGGTCGATCGAGGTCTTCACCATATGGGAGCAGGTTTACGCCGACCGGCCCAAGGGGATCGTCCGCATCCTTTCGGGGCAGAATGCCTGGCCCGGCCTCGTCGAATATGCCCTCAACTACAAGGACATGGTCAAGCATATCGATGCGCTGTCGAGCGCGCTCTATTTCGCCCAGACCGTGCTTGCTGATCCCAAGACGCCGACCGCCGATCTCGGCCCGATCTTCACAGCGATCGATGCCTCGATCCCGGAGACGTTCAAGACCGCGCGGCAGTTCAAGCAGATGGCCGATGCCAGGGGCCTCCGATACATCGGCTATGAGGGCGGGCAGCACGCAACCTATAATGGCCCCGACAAGACGTTGATGGAGCGGCTCAACCGCGATCCGCGCATGGGCGCGGCCTATCGTCGCTTCCTGACCGGCTGGGACCGCGAGTTCGGCGACCTGCTGATGCTCTATCACTCGACCAGCCCGATCGGCACGACGATGCATTTCGGCATGGCCGAGCGCAGCGGACAGCCGCTGTCGGAAACCCCCAAGCGCAAGGCCGTGCTGGACGCGATCGGCGAACTGCCGCGCTGAGCGGAGCTATTTTGCCGTCACCCGCCGCGCGAAGGCGGTGACGTCCTTCAACACCGGAACGTCGCCGCGAAACGGCTTGGCGAGTGCGGTGACGATTCCGACGTGGCCGGTTTTGGGATAGACCTTCAGTTCCGAGTCCGCGCCTGCGGCTTTCAGGCGGCGTGACAGGTTGATCGAATTCTTTGGCCAGACCGTGCCGTCCTCGCCGCCGTGGAGCAGCAGGGTCGGCGGAGAACCGGCGGTGGCATAGCGGATCGGCTGGGTCTCGTCCGCGCGGGGCCAGGCGCCGAAGGTCCGTTCGACGACATCCCCCTTGAGCGGCAGGAAATCATAGGGGCCCGCGAGCCCCGCAAAGCCCCGCACGGCGGAGCGGTCGGCGCCCAGCCATTGCGGGTCGAGCGCCAGCATAGCGGCATTGTATGCGCCTGCCGAATGGCCGACGAGGACGATCCGGTCGGGGTCGCCGCCATATTGGGCGGCATGCGCGCGCGCCCAGCGGACGGCGGCGGCGCAATCCTCGAGAAAGCCTGGAAAACGGACCTCGGGCACCAGCCGATAATCCGGCACGACCGTGACGAAGCCCTGTCCCGCCAGCGCGCGGCCCGCGAAATGATAGCCTTCGCGGGTGCCGTCGGCCCAGGAGCCGCCATAGAAGAAGATGATCATGGGCAGCTTATCGCCGCTGCGCGTAACGGGGGCATAGATGTCCAGCATCCGGCGCGGTCCCTCGCCATAGGCGACGTCGCCCGCGACCTTGCGGCTGCTTGCATCCTTGGGCATCACCGTGTCGAAGGTGCGGAGCGGCGAGCAGGCGGCGATCGCCAGCGCCCCGCCCAGAACCAGGGCGAGTCCCGCCACCGTGAGTTTCGTCATCATCCCTCCGCACATATCCGATAACTGGCACTACGCCAGCCGGGCCGTTTCGGTTGCGCCGCGCGTTGTCGCGCCGAACCCATCATGAAAGGAACTCCAGATGATCGTTCGCAGCGGATCCGCCACCTATTCGGGCCTTGGCAAGGACGGGAAGGGCCATGTCTCGACCCAGTCGGGCGTACTGTCCGACCAGCCCTATGGGTTCAACACGCGCTTCGGGGATGGCAAGGGCACCAATCCCGAGGAACTGATCGCCGCCGCCCATGCCTCCTGCTTCACCATGGCGCTGAGCTTCGCGCTTGCCGGTGCCGGCTATACGGCGGGCGAGCTGAAAACAGAGGCGAAGGTGTCGCTCGACAAGGACGGCTCCGGCTTCAAGGTGACCCGCTCGGCGCTGACGCTGGAAGCGCAGGTCGATGGCATCGACGATGCTGAGTTCGGTCGTATCGCCGACGAGGCCAAGGCCAATTGCCCGATCTCCAAGCTGCTCAACGCCGAGATTACGCTCGACCGCACGCTCGTCTGAGCTGTTGCACATGAAAGAGGCTCCGGCGGTACGCGCCGGAGCCTCGATCGATATGGTGAAGGTTAGGAAGGGGGGGAGGGCGGTTACCTAGCCCAAGCCTTGATCAGCGCTGCTGGTCGCGGTCCGGAAGGCGATCCTGACGATCGGCTTCCTCGCGGCCCGCCTGGCCGCCCGAGGACTTGCCGTCCTGCTCACGGCGCTGGTCCTGTCGCTGTTGCTCCATCTGGCCATCGCGCTGCTGGTCCTGCTGACCCTGCGAGCCGCGACCCTGATCCACCTGCTGCTGATTGCGGTCGTTGCCGCCCTGGCGATTCTCGCCCATGGCATCATCTCCTGTGATCGTCCCGGAAGCGGGATGCAGGGAGAACCGACGGGCCTGAGCCTTCGTTCCTGCTTATTCGCTCAACCGTTTGAAAATACGATATTATGTCTGCGAAACGACACGCGCATCATTGCGGGCGTTGCGAAGCGGCGGCTTGCCCCCTAGGACGCGGGCGTCATTTGAGTCAGGGGATAGCTATGTCGCAGCCGTTGAGGGTGGCGCTCGCGGGACTAGGTACGGTCGGGGCCGGGGTCGTCAAGTTGATCGACGAGAACCGCACGTTGATCGAGCGCCGTGCCGGTCGTCCGATCGAGGTCGTCGCGGTTTCGGCGCGCGATCGGTCGCGCGATCGCGGCATCGATCTGGCTCGCTTCGCCTGGGTCGACGACGCGACAACATTGGCCGCCGCCCATGACGTCGACGTCGTGGTCGAACTCGTCGGCGGCGCCGACGGTCCCGCGCTCACGCTGGCGCGCGAGACGCTGGCTGCCGGCAAGCCCTTCGTCACCGCCAACAAGGCGATGATCGCGCATCATGGCGTCGAGCTGGCGACCATTGCCGAGAAACAGGGCGTCGCGCTGAAATACGAAGCCGCCGTCGCGGGCGGCATACCGGTGATCAAGGGGCTGCGCGAAGGCGCCGCCGCCAATGTGATCAGCCACGTCTTCGGTATCCTCAACGGCACCTGCAATTATATCCTGACCGAGATGGAGGAGAAGGGCAGCAGCTTCGCCGACGTCCTCGCCGAGGCGCAGCGGCTGGGCTATGCCGAAGCCGATCCCAGCTTCGACATCGACGGTGTCGATGCCGCGCACAAGCTATCGATCCTCTCCAGCCTCGCCTTCGGCACGGCGGTCGACTTCGCATCGATCGCGATCACCGGCATCCGTCACGTCATCGCGGCCGACATTGCCGAGGCTGCTGCTCTGGGCTTCCGCGTCCGGCTGGTCGGTCATGGTGAGGCGAGCGACAAGGGGCTGTTCCAGCGCGTCCATCCCTGCCTGGTCCCGCTCAGCCACCCGCTTGCCCATGTCTCGGGCTCGCTCAACGCGGTGGTGGCGCATGGCAATTTCGTCGGCCAGCTGTTCTTCCAGGGACGCGGCGCGGGTGAGGGGCCGACCGCTTCCGCCGTGGTCGCCGACCTGATCGACATCGCGCGCGGCGAGACCGGCCCGGCTTTCGCCATGCCCGTCGCAGCCCTGGCCACGCCGGCTCCGGCGCCCGCCGGCGACCGTCGCGGCCGTGCCTATCTGCGTTTCACCGTCGCCGATCGTCCGGGCGTTCTGGCCGAGCTGACGGCGGCGATGCGCGATGCCGGCGTCTCGATCGAGAGCCTGATCCAGCGCGGCGCGTCCGACGACGGCAATGTCCTGATCGCCATGGTTACCCATGTCGGCCCCGAGCGTGCCGTCGTCGACGCGCTCGACCGGCTGGAGGGCTCCCAGAGCCTTGCCGGCAAGCCGATGCTCATGCACATTCTCGACGACTGATCGCAATCGCGGGCCCGGCCGCGCCGGGCTTCTCGACATTGTAACCGGCCTCGCCTAAGCGCTTCGGCCGAACGAAAAGCAGAAAAGGCATTCCTTGATGGTGAAGGCAAGCAAGGCCCTCGACCGGGTCCTCGTTCTGGAGATGGTGCGCGTTACCGAGGCTGCGGCGATCGCCGCGTCGAAGCTGATCGGCCGGGGTGACGAGAAGGCGGCCGACCATGCCGCCGTCGAAGCGATGCGCGAGGCGTTCAACGGACTCGAGTTCGACGGCACCGTCGTGATCGGCGAGGGCGAGCGCGACGAAGCGCCGATGCTCTACATCGGCGAGAAGGTGGGCTCGGGCATCGGCACCGGCCCGAAGATCGACATCGCGCTCGATCCGCTCGAAGGCACCACCATCACCGCCAAGGCGGGTCCCAATGCGCTGGCTGTGCTGGCAATCGCCGAAGAGGGCGGCCTGCTCAACGCGCCCGACGTCTATATGGACAAGCTGGCGATCGGGCCGGGCTATGCAGACGGTATCGTCGGCCTCGACCGCAGCCCGACCGAGAACGTCAAGGCGCTGGCCAAGGCCAAGGGTGTGGAGCCCGACGAGATCATCGCCTGCGTGCTCGATCGTCCGCGCCACGAAAAGCTGATCGCCGAGCTGCGCTCGCTCGGCTGCGGCATCGTCCTCATTCCCGACGGCGACGTTGCGGGCGTGATCGCGGTGACCAACCCCGACACGACGATCGACATCTACATGGGTTCGGGCGGTGCGCCGGAAGGCGTGCTCGCGGCGGCGGCACTGAAGTGCGTCGGCGGCCAGTTCGAAGGCCGGCTGCTGTTCCGCAACGAAGACGAGAAGGCGCGTGCCCGCCGCTGGGGCGTCACCGACTTCGACCGCATCTACAAGCTCGACGACCTGGTGAAAGGCGACGCCATCTTCGCCGCGACCGGAGTCACCGACGGCTCGCTGCTCGAAGGCGTCAAGCGCCGCGCCAATGGCCTGATGACCACCGAGAGCGTGGTGATGCGCGCCTCGTCGGGCACTGTCCGCTGGGTCAAGGGCGAGCATCGCAAGACCCGCTGATCCGTTCCGGACAAGCGACAAGGAACAAGGGGGCGTCCACCATATCGGAGGGCGCCCTTTCCTTTGGGGGCGGCAAGGCGCTAAGGCATCGCGATGCGATCCCCCGTCCTCAATGTCACCCGTTCGATCCTCGGCCAGCCCTGGCATTGGCGGGGCGGAGCGGTCGACGGAATCGACGCCAATTTCGAGGCTGACGACCTTGTCGCCCAGTTGCTGCTTGCGCGCGGCTGCCCTCGCGACGGCATCGAGGCGCACCGGACGCCGACGATCCGCGCCTTCATGCCCGACCCGTCGATCTTCCGCGACATGGACCGCGCTGCCGAGCGCCTTGCCGACGCCGTGCAGGGCGGCGAGAAGGTCACCATCTTCGGCGACTATGATGTCGATGGCGCGACGTCTGCCGCGCTGCTGATCCGTCTGCTGCGGATGCTGGGGCTGGAGGCGGGTGCCTATATCCCCGACCGTCTGATGGAAGGCTATGGCCCCTCGGGCGAGGCGCTGCTGCGGATCGGGGAGGGCGGCTCGCGCCTGATCGTCACGGTTGATTGCGGCGCACAGGCGTTTGAGGCGCTCCAGCTGGCGAGCGACGCCGGGCTGGAGGTGATCGTCGTCGACCATCACAAATGCGCCGTCGCCCTTCCGCGCGCCTTCGCGCTGGTCAATCCGAACCGCCTCGACGAGGAGGAGGGCGCCGCGCATGGCCATCTGGCGGCGGTCGGGGTCGCCTTCCTGCTGGGGGCAGCGCTGATCCGCGTGCTGCGCCAGCGCGGCTGGTTCTCCTCGCGTGCCGAGCCGCGCCTGATGGACCTGCTCGATATCGTGGCGCTGGGCACCGTCGCCGACGTCGCCTCGCTGCGCGGGCTCAACCGGGCGTTCGTGGCGCAGGGGATCAAGGTGATGGCTGGCCGGCGCAATATCGGCCTCGCCGCGCTGATCGAGGCGTCGCGGCTGGAACGCGCGCCGACCTGTACCGATCTGGGCTTCGCGCTCGGCCCGCGCATCAATGCGGGTGGACGAGTCGGCAAGTCCGATCTGGGCGTACGCCTGCTGACGACCGAGGACCGGGACGAGGCGCGGACGATCGCAGCCGAGCTCGACCGCCTCAACGAGGAACGGCGCGCGATCGAGAAGCTGGTCCAGGAACAGGCGGAGGAACTGGCCGACCGGCTGGCGAACCGCTCGGTCCCCGTCGTGGCGGGGACGGGCTGGCATCCGGGCGTGATCGGCATCGTCGCCGGGCGGTTGAAGGAGAAGCTCGGTCGCCCGGCGCTTGTCATCGCGCTCGACGAGGCAGGAATCGGCAAGGGCTCGGGGCGCTCGATCTCCGGCGTGGACTTGGGGGCGGCGATCCTTGCTGCGAAGGACATGGGTCTGCTCGTCGCGGGCGGCGGCCATGCGATGGCGGCGGGGGTCACGGTGGCGCCCGGCGGGGTCGACGCGCTGGCCGACTTCCTCGACGACCGCCTCGCCTCCGACGTGTCGCGCGCGCGCGACGACCGGGCGCTGCTGCTGGACGCCGTGGTGGCGCCCGGAGGGGTCACCCCGTCCTTGGTCGAGGCTTTGGAGGCCGGAGGCCCCTATGGGGCCGGCTGGCCTTCACCGCGCATCGCAGCGGGTGCGGTGCGGGTGATCCGTGCCGATGTGGTCGGCAATGGCCATGTCCGCACGGTGGTATCGGGCCGCGACGGTCGCTCGATCAAGACGATCGCCTTCCGCGCCGCCGACAACGCGCTGGGCCAGTCGCTGCTCGGCGCGGGGCCCGACCGGACCCTGTGGATTGCCGGCCGACCGAAGATCGACGACTGGGGCAACCGCCCCGCCGCTGAGCTCCATGTCGAGGATGCGGCCTGGGCCGACTGAGATATTTGCACAATATCGACGAACCGCCCTTGACCATCTCCGGCACCTGCCCTAATCGGCCCGCCACACGCTGCACGGCCCCATCGTCTAGCGGTCTAGGACGTCGCCCTTTCACGGCGAAAACACGGGTTCGAGTCCCGTTGGGGTCACCATCGTCAAGCAGGGCATGTACTCGGACGAGTTCGCTCTAGCCTACCGCCATCGCCCGCCTCGCCAGTATGGCGCACGCAGCATCCGCCGCGACTGGTTCCTTCTTCCCGTCCATCGCCCGGCCGATGCTTTTCAGGATGGTCTTCACCGGCCCGCCCTCGGGCAGGGCGATCTCGGGCTGTTTGAGCGTGCCGGCGATCGTGATCGGGCCGTGCAGCTTCAGCGCGCTGTCCTGTTTCGCGGTGCCGCGCATCACCAGCATCATGCGTTCGCCGTTCAGGTTCACGCGGCCGGTGATGTCGGTGCGGGCGCGGGTCGTGTCGATCAGGATCGGATTGGCGGTGCCCATGCCGCGGCGCACGTCGAGGCGGACGACGGCGCAGCGCAGGCTGGCCTGCTTTGCCTTGTCGAGCGTCAGCCCCTTGAGCAGGTCCTGCCCCAGCAGCGCGGCGGTGCGGGCGGGGAGGGCGCCGTCGCGGGCGACGAGGCTGACATGGCCGTCCGACCGGGCAATGGCGGCGCGGATCGTGCGGCCGGTGCCCGTCAGCCGCATCCGCCCGTCGAGCCGCCCGTCGACCTGCGTGTTCGGCGCGAAGTCGATCAGCCGGCCGTCGTCGAGGTCCAGAGCTAGTCTCATCACCGGGCGGCCGCGGCGCTGGTCGACGCGGATGCTGCCGGTCATCGCGCCGTGGCTCAGGCCGAGCTTCAGGTCGTCGATGCGAAGCAGGCTATGCTGCAGGTCGAGCGTGCCCGTCAGCGAACGGAAGGGGGACGGGCCGGGCCACAGCAGCCGGTCTGCCCGGAGCGTCAGCCGCCCGTCGGTGCGGGCGACCTTGCGGAGGTCGATCGCGGTGTCGGGAATCACGCGCGGTCCCGCCTTTGCGCGCTTGGCGGCGGCGATCGCCCGGCCATGTGCGTCGGACAGGTCGTCAAAGTCGAACTGGCGCGAATGGACATCGCCCTCGATGATGCTGCGGCCGTCACGCTTGCGGATCGTGGCGCCGCCCGCAATATGCGAACGCCCGATGCTGCCGTTGAGGTCGCTCACGGTCCAGTCCGTGCCATCGCGCCGCGCCTTGGCCGACAGCTGTACGGGTTGCGTTCTCGGCAGGCCCGCTTCGATGATGGCGTCGACATAGGACAGATTTGCCGCGCGCGCCGTGACCGTCAGCGCCATGTGGCGCAGGTCTAGCGGGCGATCCATCTGGCCCTTTGCGCGCATCGTGAGCGCCTGCCCGGCAATGTCGGCCTGGAAAGGCCAGGCGGCGGTGCCCGTCACGGCGGGACCGGAAGCGGTCATCCGTACCGGGGCACCGAGCACGGTACCATTGCCGTCGAGCTTCAGGCCACCCGGGCCGACGGCCAGTGCAGCGTTAAGGGTGCGATCGCGTTTGGCGTCGCGATAGATGAGGCGGCCATCGGTGATGCGGAGCCCTTCGATCATCGGGCCGCCGCTGCCAGAAGATGTCTTTGTCCGCGTTCTCTTCCAGCTTTCGCGGCCATCGGCTGAGCGTACGAAATCGAGCCGCAGCCCTTCGACCCGCACATTGCGCAGCCGCGTCGATCCGATCAGGAGGGCGGGCAAGGACAGATCGAACTCGGCCTGCCGAATGGCGATGGTCGATCCAGATCCGGCCCAACTGGCCTGCGGGACTGAGAGCCCGCGTATTCGCAGGCGTGGGCTGAGCGAAAAGCTGTTTACCCGTTCGAGCGCCGCGAGTTTTACCGGGCGGCCATAATGATCGGACAGACGGCGTTCGGCCTCCCCCCGGAGCATGCTCCAGGGGAAGGCCGCGACGCCGATGACCACACAGGCCGATAGAGCTGCCGAGCCGATGAGCGCGGTGCGAACCGCCGGCTTCAAGCGACGCCCCGCTGGTCGGGGCGGGCGGACGGTTCGATCATCGCGCGCTATCGGATCAGCTGTTGACGGCGGTGGTCGAGACGCGGGCGTGGCTGCCCTCTTCGCTCGGATCGACCTTGGCGCCGAACAGCATCTTGATCTTGCCGGTCAGCGACATGTCGGCTTCCCACAGCTCGGCATCGGCGATGTCGAACCGCAGCAGCGCCAGATTGGGATCGGTCTTCCCGCCCGGGAACCAGCTCTCGACGGGCTTGGACCACAGCTTGTCGATCATCGCGGGATCATTGTCGACGGTCGCGGTTCCCGACAGACAGGCGAAATAATCCTGCCCCTTGGACACGAACTGGACCATCGCCGCGCCACCCCGGGCAAGGCGATTGTCGCGGCCGATGAAGAAATAGAGGCGGTCTACCTGGTCCTTGTCGAGCATCACCGTCAGCGGCTCGGAATGCTGATTGTCGCCGGTCAGGCCCGCCATCACGAAGGGTCCGTCGCTCATCTTCTTCCAGAGCGTTTCCTTCAGCTTGGTAACGTCGGTCATCACGTCTCTCCTCCAGTGTCGGTAGGGAGAACGAAAGGATGTCGTCATGGTTGCGTCGCCGCACAGAAGGTGACGGGCGCGCTCGTCATTCGTCGGCGAAGGGGTCGAAATCGCTCTTGCGCAGATCGATGGTGAAGGTTGTGCCCTGCCGCAGTTTGCTGTCGCAGGAAATGCGCCCGCGATGCCGCCCGATGACGGTGCGGACGAAGGCGAGACCCAGGCCGATCCCCTCCCGCGATCCCTGCTGGAAGCGCTCGAACAGGCGCGCATGTTCCTCCTCGGTCATGCCGATCCCCTGGTCGACGATCGCCAGGATGATGCGCCCGTCGCGCTCGTCGAGCACGCAGCGCACGTTCATGCCCTCGTCGCTATATTTGATCGCATTGCCGACAAGGTTCATCACCGCGCGGGTCAGCAGCTGCCGGTCGCCATCGACCATATGGGGCATGTCGTCGGCGCCCTCGACGACGACCTTGATCCCGCGCGCGCGCGCGGTGGGCCACAGCGCGTCGGCCGCGTCGATCGTGACATCGTTCAGGTCGATCGGCTCCAGAGAAAGGGGCTTGGCCTCGGCGCGAGCCAGCTGGACGAAATCCTCGGCGAGTTGCAGCGTGTGGGTGGCTAGATTCTCTATCCGTGTGGCGATCGCTTTGGGTATGCCGGTTTCGGGCCCGCGCAGCAGCGAGAGGATTGCCGACTGCGGCGCGCGCATGTCGTGGCTAAGCAGCTGTAACGCCTCCTCGCGATGACGCTCGGCCTGTTTAAGCGGGCTGATGTCGACCACGCGAATGATCCAGCCGACGTGCGTGTCGGCCGCGTCGCGCTGCGCCACATAGCGTATCTCGAAGCTGCCGCCGTCCTCGGTCACCGCTTCGCCCGCGCCGGCTGCCGGGGCCTCGGGCGCGAAAGGGGAGATATGGCCGGCATCGGCCGAGCGGAAACACTCCATCAACACGCGGGCATCGCCGCCGGGTTCCGCGCGAAGGCCGAGGCGGCGGGCGAGGCGGCGTCCCTCGACGTTGGACAGCGCGAGCCTACCGTCGAGCGCGGTCACGTAGACCGCGTCGGGCAGGCGGCCGATTGCATCCGACAGGAAGCGCCGAAGGTCGCGCAGCCGGTCGATCGCGTTGCGCAGCATGCTGGTCTGCACGGTGATCTCGCGCTGTACGCCCGATCGGCGCTGACCGGGAAGAGAGTCGCTCTCGGCCTCCAGGATGCGCAATTCTGCGGTCATATAGCCGCTGATCGCGTTCAGCCGCCGCCAGCCCCAGGTCGGATAGACGAACAGCAGCCCGATCAGCGCGGCCGAAGGGGGCAGCCAGATGTTCAGGAAGGCGAACAGACCGATGCAGAGCAAAGGCAGCGCCACGAGCAGAAAGAGCGCCAGATTGGCATTGTCGCGCGGACTGAGCCGCAGGAAGGCGAGGAGCATGATCCACAAGGCGAACAGGCTGGTGGCGAGCACTGCCGCCTGCGAGGCCGGGGTGATCGCTTCGCCTCGCAGCAGGGCATCGAGCAGTTCCGCCTGGATCTCGACGCCCGGCATCTGGCTGGTGGTTCCCGAGGTGGGGGTGGGATAGCTGTCACCCATGCCGTCGGCGGTGGCTCCGATCAGGACATGGCGACCGGCGAGCAATTCGGGCGGAACATGACCCTCGATCAGGTCGACGAACGATATGGTCCGAATATGCCCTGCGGCGCCGCCATAGGGGATGAGTACCGGCCGCGCCTGCCACAGGCCGTCTTCGCCCGGCAAGGCCCCCTGCGGCTTCAGACCCGCCATCAGAGCGGCCAGCTGCAACCAGGAGCGACCCCGCCCGCCTTCCTCGAGATAGGCGCGCCGGATGACGCGGTCGCCCTCGAAATGGAGATTGACCTGAGCGATGGCGGCGGCCGCATCCTTCAACGGACCCGCCGGCAGCGCTATCGCGTAGGGCGCGCCATTGGGGCCGGGCACGTCGATCACCATCGGCAGATAGTTGGGCGAACGACGCACGGCAGCGGCGAGGATGTCGTCTTCGGCGGTCGGTTCGACGAACAGCACGTCATAGCCGACCGCGCGCACTTTCGCGTCGGCCAGCCGATCGAGTGCGGCCGCGTGAAGGCTGCGCCGCCAGGGCCAGCGGCCCAGCGCCTGAAGGCTGCGATTGTCGATGGCTATGATGACGATGTCGTCGGGCGGCGGGCGGCCCGATGCGGTCAGCGCATTATCATAAATGATATGGTCGAGCCGCTCGGTCAGCCGTCCCAGCACAAGGGCGACGACGAGCGCGGTCGCCACCAGCGCGACGGCGACCCACTCAGCGTAGAGGCGTGGAGGCGGTGCCGTCTGCGCTGATCGGTTGGGCATTGCCGCTCATCGATGCTCGGGTAGGGGACGGAGCCCGATCGGCAGCAGCGCCGACATGGGCATGGCGCTCCTCGTCGACCCGCGACCAGGGCAGGTCGAGGGTGCCGACGCGCTGGCCCAGCGCATAGGTTGCCGGCAGGCCTTCCAGCCCGTTCTCGGCGATCGCGGACAAGCGGATGAAGAATTGGGTGCTGGCCAGATTTTCAAAACTGATCGTCGGCGCGTCGGCGGTCGAATCCGCGAACACTGCCTGGAAGCCGATGTCGGTCGCCAGCTGGAAACGATATTTGCGCGCACTGTCGACGGGCCTGGCGGTGATCAATACGCCACCGGTCGGCGTCTGCGCCACGGCATCGAGACCAGGCGGGGGGAGCAGGGCGACAGGTTGTTCGACGCCAGCCGGCGTCGCGACCACGCCATAGCCACGCGGCACCTGGACGCCCTCTTCGTCCTGCGCATCCTTGCCGACCTCGACCGCGCCGCCGACCACCTCGGTCAGAGCCTTTTCGCCGCTTTCGTCCAGAGCGACGCGGAAATCGGTAC
>NZ_JAGMXV010000130.1 GCF_018006725.1 Rhizorhabdus sp. | reverse complement strand
TCGACCGCACCCAGCAGGTCGAAGGCGAGCGTTCGTTGCGTACGCAGATGCTGCGCGACAGCCTGACCGGCCTTCCCAACCGGGCGGCCTTCGCCGAGCAGGTCGAGAATGCGATGCTGAACTTCGAGACCGAAGGGCGGCAGTTCGCAGTCCTGTTGATCGATCTCACCCGCTTCAGCCGGGTCAACGAAGGCGTCGGTTCGCTTGCCGGCGACGAACTGATCATAACCGTCGCGCGCCGCCTTGTTTCGACGCTGCGCGCCGGTGACGTGCTCGCCCGGCTGGTCGGTGACGAGTTCGCCGTGCTGTTGAGCGTGGCCGACGATCCGTCCGAAGCGATGCGCGCTGCGCGCCGGATTCAGACGTCGCTCGCGACGCCGATCCGGCTGGGCGAACTCGAAATCAAGATCGACTGCGCGGTCGGCGTGGCGATGATGGCGCCGGCCGTCGACGATGCCGAGGATCTTATCCGCAACGCCCAATTTGCGATGAAGCGGGCCAAGGGATCCGGCCATGCCGAACTTTATCAGGCCTGCGACAGCACTGCGGCGCGCCAGCGTTTCAGCCTCGAGACCGAATTGCGGCGCGCGATCGAGCGCGACCAGCTCACCCTGGCCTTCCAGCCGCTGATGGAACTCGCGACGGGCAGGGTCGTCGGATATGAAGCGCTGGCCCGCTGGGATCATCCCGAAAAGGGGCCGATCTCTCCCGCAGAGTTCATTCCCGTCGCCGAAGAGTCCGGCCTGATCGTTCAGCTTGGCCGCTGGGCGCTGCGCGCCGCCACGCGCACGCTGGCCGAATGGGACCGAATGGCCGGTTCGCCGCTGCCCGTTCACATGGCGGTCAATGTGTCGGCGGTTCAGTTCCAGCGTGACGACGTCGTGTCCGCGGTGCAGGCGGCATTGGCCGAGAGCGGAATTTCCGGCAGCCGTCTCAAGATCGAACTGACCGAAAGCTGCATCGTCAGCGACCCCTCGGGCATCGCCAAGGTCCTGCGCGCGATCCACGACCTCGACGTCATGATCGCGATGGACGATTTCGGCACCGGATATTCTAGCCTCGCCTATCTTCAGAAGCTGCCGATCGACGTCCTCAAGATCGACCGCAGCTTCATCGCCCCGATGCTTGTCGATCGGGACTCGGTCGCCATTGTGCGGGCGATCCTGGGGCTTGCGTCGGCGCTTGGCATGACCACGACGGCCGAGGGCGTCGAATCCGAGCCGCTGGTCGAGACATTGATCGGTCTCGGCTGCGATGTCGCTCAGGGCTTTCACTTTGCTCGACCGCTGCCCTCCGATCAGGCCTATGCCTATTGGCGCGAGCGCAGAGCCTGATCGACCGCCTCCCGGGACAGCACGGACACGCGCTCGCCGTCCGGGAAGCCCTCCTCGACCCACTGCCGCTCCACCTGCTGAAGCGTCGCTGCGACCACGGGACCGGGTCGTAAGCCCATGGCGATCAGCTCGCCCCCGCCGAGCGGCAGGCGCGGCCGTTCCCAAGCGGTCAGCGCCGCAGCGTCGAGGCTTTCGATATCGCAGTCTCCGCGCAGCAGCAGATCGGTCGCGACCTCGTTCCCGTATCGATAGGCGAGCCTATGGGCAGGACCACTGTCACCGCTCGCCGAGAGTTCGAGCCGGCGCGTCGCGGCCTTCGACAATTTCAGCCGCCGGGCGATGGACACCGCGATCTCCGGTGACGCAGGCAAGAGCGCGCCCAGACGGCGCAGCCCATCGGGCAGAGTCCCGCTCTGGCCTTCGCGCGGGACGAGGCGCGATAGATTGTCGACTCCGTTGCTGTCGATCTCCGGAATGATCGGGCGGAAGATGCCGTTGTCGAACATCAGCCGGATGGTAGGCGCCGGATTTGCGCCGCCGAGCAGCTTGAGCAGTTCGTCGGCGATCCGCTCGCGCGACAGCGCCATCAGATCGTTGGCCCGCGCCACGCAGGCTGACATGGCGTCAGGGTCCGGATCGCCGTGCCCGAACCGCTCATGGAAGCGGAAAAAGCGCATGATCCGCAGATGATCCTCGGCGATCCGTTGCAGCGGATCGCCGATGAAGCGGACCCTGCCCGCGTGCAGATCGTCCAAGCCGCCGAAATAATCGAATAGCTCGCCGGTCAGCGGATCCGCCGACAGGGCATTGATCGTGAAGTCGCGGCGGGCGGCATCTTCGCGCCACTCGTCGGTAAAGGCGACAGTGGCGTGGCGGCCGTCGGTCGAAAGGTCGCGTCGCAGTGTCGTGACCTCGACCGGCCCGCTCGGGAGCAGGGCGGTAACCGTGCCATGGGCGAGCCCGGTGGGAATGGCCTTGAAGCCGGCTGCCACGATATGGTCGATGCTCTGCTCGGGCCGCCAGCGGGTGGCGCAGTCGACATCCTTGACCGGCAGGCCGAGCAGGCTGTCGCGCACCGCGCCGCCGACGAAGCGGATCATCCCGTTCTTTGCGCCGAGCGCCTCCATCAGGCGGTCCATGCCTTCGGCTCGCCGCCAGCCGCTGTCGGGCAGGCGGGTCATGCGGGCAGTTCCAGCGCTGCACGCAGGCGGGGGGCGATGGTCACGATCAGCCCGGCGGTCACGCCCCAGATGCGTTCGCTCGGCCAGTCTATCTCGAAATAGTGCCGCTCGATTCCGCGCAGCGTGCCGGTCTTGCGCAGATGATGCGCGTCGGACAGGAGATGGTCGAGTGGCACCTCGAACAGACCCGCCACTTCGGCTTCATGCGGCCGCAGATCCAGACCGTCGGGAATAACCCCGATCACCGGCGTGATCAGATAGCCCGACCCGGTCGCATAGGGTCGCGCGGTGCCGACGACGTTGACCTGTTCGGGCGGTAGTGACACCTCCTCCCACGCTTCGCGCAACGCGCCTCCGATCGGGCCGTCATCCTCGGGGTCGAGGCGCCCGCCCGGAAAGGCGACCTGGCCGGCATGAGCGCGCAGCCCGGCATGGCGGACGGTGAACAGCACGCGGGGGCGGGGGGCCTCGATGATCGGCATCAGCACCGCAGCCGGCACCAGCTTGCGCACGTCGCCGACGAGCCCTTCCTGCTCGATGATCGGTGCGTCATGATTGTCTGGTGCATCGGCGAGGCTCTGGCGGAGCCGTTGGGCAAGCGCGCTCATTCGTCCCCCAGCGGGAAGAACAGGCCTTCGCTCCACAGACCGACGCGCTCATTCTCCTCGGCCAGCGCCAGTTCGACCAGTTCATAATAGACCGGACGGTTGACCAGCGCCTTCAGTCCGCGCCGCACCTCCAGATAGGGATGGGGCCCGTCGGCGTCGTTGCGAATCTCGAGCGGGTGGTCGGGGCCGGCAACGATGACGTCGTCGGTGTTGAGTCGAAAGGCGAGGCGGCGGTTGCGGCCTTCGCCTTCGCTCTTCAGTTCGACGGCAAGGAAAGGGGCGTCGTCGACGGCGATTGTCAGTTTCTCGGCCGGCGTCACCAGCACATAGCTGCCGTCGCTCTCGCGGCGCAGGATCGTCGAGAACAGGCGCACCATGGCGGGGCGACCTATCGGCGAGCCTTCATGATACCAGGTGCCGTCCCGTGCGATACGCATCAAGCTGTCGCCGCAATGGGGCGGGTTCCAGGCTTCGACCGGGGGCGGGCGGTTTTCGGCTGCGTAACGGGCAATGTCCTGAAGCGAAGTCGCGGCGAAATCCGGGGCGGGGTTGCGTTCGGGCATGGCGGCGATGTGCCCCTTAAGCCGCGCATCTACAAGAGGTGGCTTGGACCGGAGCGGTGTTCAGACCGGACGCAGCTGCCGATCGTCGGTCTGGGCAGCAAGGCTGCGTGGACGAAGGAGCCCCTCGGCCATCACCTGCTGGCCGGGGTGCAGGCGAACGAGCAGGCGGTCGCGGTCGACCGGGCCGGGCACCTGCCAGCCGGCGGTCGCGTCGGCCATGAAGCCGAAGAAGCGGCCATAATAGTCGGCGTCGCCGATCAGCATCATCGGCTCCGCGCCAGTTCTGTCGGCCACCTCCAGAGCGGCTTCGACCAGTTTGCGGCCAAGACCGTCGCGCTGCCGATCGGGACGGACTGCGACTGGTCCGACGAGAATAAGCGGTTCGACCGCACCGGACGGGGTCGCGATTTCGATCGGCCAGCACTGAATGCTGCCGAGCAGATCGCCGTCCGCGTCGATCGCCGCAAAGCTTAGCGCCGGAATCGCATGCATGCCCTCGCGCAGCCGATAGGCGGTGCGGCCATGCCTGTCGGTTCCGAAAGCCAGATCGAGCAACTGCTCGACCGACGAGGTGGGGACCGAGGCGATGGGCACGAGGCTGATCAATGCGGTTGGGAATCCTTGTTCGGATGGAGCGGCGCCTTTACCGTCTTGCGATCGAATGTGAAGCAGAATCGGATGATGATTTCATGAAGCTGTTCGACTCGGACTGGGCGCCGAGCCCCCGGCGTGTCCGCATCTTCCTCGCGGAGAAGGGAATCGACGTCGAGCGGGTTCAGGTCGACCTCAAGACCGGCGACCAGCTGGCCCCCGCTTATCGGGCCGTCAATCCGCAGCGGCAGACGCCTGCTCTGCTGCTCGACGACGGGACTCTGATCGACGACTCGCTCGGCATTTGCCGCTATTTCGAGGCGCTGCAGCCCGAGCCCCGTCTGTTCGGGACGACCCCGGTCGAAATCGGACTGATCGAATCCTGGCTGCGCCGGATCGAGCATGACTGCTTCCAGGCGGTGGCGATCGCCTTTCGCAACCGGGTTCCGGTATTCGATGGCCGCGCGGTCGGGGGAGAATGGCCACGGATCGAGCAGATCGAAGCGCTCGTCGAGCGGGGCAGGTTGATGTGGTCGGCCTTTGCCGATGTGCTGGAGCGCCGGCTTGCCGGACGCTCTTATCTAGCGGTTGACGCATTCAGCATGGCTGACATCGCGCTGCTGGTCGCGATCGACTTCGGCCTCGCTACGCGTCTGCCCGATCCCTTCGAGGGGAGGCCCGCGCTTAAGCGCTGGCATGAAAGCGTATCGGCCCGACCATCGGCCAAGGCGTGAGCCGTGGATGACCTTGTGGACAAGTTGGGGAAAGGCTGTGAATCGGTCATAGGGTCCGCCACGCTGCCCCGACCGGGCACAGGGGATCAATAATGAACGCCGAATTCGGAAGCAGCAGGACCGCGATCGTAACCGGGGGCGCCAAGCGTATCGGGGCCGAACTCGTCAGGGCACTCGCAGCGGACGGGTGGACCTGCCTGATTCATTATCGTCATAGCGCGGAGGAGGCCTCGGCGCTGGCCGCAACATGCCCCGGCGCGCGAATCGTGCAGGCGGATCTGGCGGCGCCAGGCGGCCCGGAGCAGGTGATCGCCGCGCTCGAGGGCATGCCGCCGGCGGGGCTGCTGGTGAACAGCGCCTCGGCATTCGTCTATGACGGCTTCGACGACTTCTCGATCGAGGCCTGGGACATGCACATGGCCGCCAATGCCCGGGGCCCGGCTTTGTTGTCGCGCGCCTTTGCCGAGGCGGTGCCGAAGGGGGCCGCCGCGATGGTGGTAAACATTCTCGACGCCAAGCTGTCGCAGCTGAACCCCGATTTCTTCACCTATACGATATCCAAGATCGCCTTTGCCGGCGTTCATGAACTGCTTGGCCGCTTGCTGGCGGGGCGCGGGATCAGGGTCAATGCGATCGCGCCGTCGGTGACGCTCGTCTCCGGGCCACAGAGCCGGGAGAATTTCGAGAAGGTCCATGCGCTCAACGCATTGGGCAGGGGCGTCGAGGTGGAACAGATCGTCGAGGCGTTGCGCTTCCTGATCGCCGTTCCGACCATCACCGGCCAGACGATCACACTCGATGGTGGCCAGCGCTTTCTCGGCCTTTCGCGCGACGTCCAATATCTCGCTCAGGAGGATTGATGGATTTCCCCCAGCTCGACGGTCTCGTGCCCGAGGCTCTTGCTCCGCGCACGCGCCGGATCGTCCTGCGCGATTTCGCGGTGCCGATCGACATCGGTTTCCACGATTTCGAAGTGGGCAATCCCCAGCGCGTGTTCGTGACGGTAGAGGTCTGGCTCGACGAAGCCAGCTTCGCCTCGCGCGATGAGGTCGACTGCGCCTGGGACTATGATTTCCTGCGTACCGAGATCCTGTCGCTCGCCAAGGCCCGCCGCTACAATCTGCAGGAGACGCTGGCACGCGGCATCTATGCTCTCGTCGCCGCGCGTGCGGGCGTGAAAGGGCTCCGCATCTCGACCAGCAAACCTGATGTCTACCCCGACTGTGCGTCGGTCGGGGTAGAGCTCTCGTCCTTCTGAGGCCGCATCAGCGGGCGATAGTTCGTCCGCAGTTACCGAGCTGCTTCAACACGAAGCCATAGTCGTCTCGAACCGCCTGCGCATCGGACGCGCCGAGCGAGGCTGTGCTTCGCTCGGGCATCGTCGTGGGGAGAAAACAGGCGAGGCGGTACCACAGCAGAGTATCGCGCGCGGGTGCCGAGGCGCTGTCGTCCACCATCTCGCCCAATGCCACGGCCCATTGCGGCTGCTCGCCCGGTCGGCGCAGAATCGTGAGTGAGATCGGGCGGTTGTTCGGCGTGGTGAGGAATATCTGGGACTCGCTCTCGCCGGGAATCGCGCCGGGCACGTGGAAGGCGTTGCCGATGCCCGTGACGACCGGAGGAGCGGTCGACGCAGTCGCTTCGGTGAGAATCGCACGCAGTAGTGATTCGATGTTTTGCGTCCAGGTGACCTGTGAGTACGGCGAAGTGAGGCGCAATTCCTGGGGCCTTTGCGGAACCCGATTTCCGAAAATGACGAGGCGATTTTTTTTCAGCGAGGGCGCCTTGCCGCGGGCGTCGAGCGGGACGTCGACGATGTAGCTCACCGAGCCGGGCAAACCTTCCGCGCCGCGCAACAACATCGCCGTCTGCGCTTCGATCAAAAATCGGGCATTGCCTGCCTGCAATCCGGGCGCGAGTTCGCCTTTGAGCCGTTCCGCTTTGGTGACCGTTACGCCGGCGACTACTTGGGCGGAGAGGGCGAGATCGGCGAGATCGGCATAGGAAAGTTGCCGGATTCCGGGCGCTGTGGAAGGCGTCGCTGCGGGGGAAGCGGGCTGCGCGCCGAGCGCGGAGGGCAAAGATGACAATGCTATGGAAGCAAACATCATGCCAGTGCGAAAAGTGTTGGCGTTCATCCGGTCCATACGCATGGTTCGCTCCAGGGTTCCAGCGGGTGTTCGCGTCGTGGATAGCGTCGTCAAGGGGGTGGCGTCACGCCCGAAACCGGCATCCAATGCGCCGTTTCGCTTATTGCTTCCGTCGAACTGTCGCGATAAGGACACACCTCCGCTAAATATTATAACTATGTCTGGCGGGTGAAGGGCCGGGCGCTAATGGCACTCCCATTGGTGCGTGCCGGTACAAATGCTGGCTTTGGATTGGAGGGAGTGTCGTTCCTTAATGGCTTATGGCGATCAAACCCTTAGCACCCGCAAGGTGGTGTCGATTGGGCTGGTGGTCCTGCTCCATGCAGTGATCGGATATGCCTTCGTCACCGGGCTTGCGTATAACGTCGTCAAGAAGGTCGCTCGCGACCTCAAGACGTTCGACGTCGTAGAAGAGGCGCCTCCGCCTCCGGATCAGCCTCCGCCTCCGCCACCGGAGACGAAGATCGAGCCGCCGCCCGTCGTGGCGCCGCCTCCGATCGTTCAGGTGGCCCCGACCGTCGCTCCGCCGATCGTGTCGGTTCCGGTTGCTCCGCCGCCGGTCATCACGCCGGCCGCTCCGCCCGCGCCTCCGCCTCCGGCGGTTTCGCGTCGGGGTGAACCGCGTGGCACCCCGGGCGAGTGGGTTACCCCGGAGGATTATCCTTCTGCCGATCTCCGCGCCGAGAATCAGGGCACGACCGGCTTCGAGCTGGCCGTGGGCACCGATGGCAAGGCGACGAATTGCTCAGTGACGAATTCGAGCGGCTTCCCGTCGCTTGATCAGAAGGCTTGTCAGATGTTGTTGCGCCGGGCGCGTTTCAAGCCCCAGCTCGATGGCAATGGCCAGCCCATGCCGTTCACCTATCGCAATCGCGTTCGCTGGCAGATCCCGAAGGATTGAGCTTGTGTCGGGCTGACCCGGCGGTCCGCCCGGCTTCTATGACCGGATACAACAGACAGTTTCAGAGAAGGAAATTCAGTTTATGGCTAGTCCCGCAGCCGAAGGTTCGAACCCGTATGGCCTGATGGCCGCTCTGGAGCAGGGTGGCACGATTGCTTGGGCGACGTTCCTCATCCTCGTCGTCATGTCGGCGGCGTCCTGGTACATCATGTTCACCAAGCTGCTCGAGCAGCAGAAGATCCTCAACCAGGGCAAGAAGGCCCGCGCTTCCTTCTGGGCGGCACCGAGCCTGAAGGACGGCCAGGCGAAGCTCGAGAAGAACTCGGCTTATCGTCAGATCGTCGACGACGGTATCCTCGCTCAGGAGCAGCACACGAAGCTGACCGACCCGGTCGACCAGCATGAGTGGCTCACCGGCTCGCTGATGCGCAGCCAGGGCCTGATCAACTCGAAGCTCGGCAACGGTCTCGCGGTGCTCGCCACCGTCGGTTCGACCGCTCCGTTCGTCGGTCTGTTCGGTACCGTTATCGGCATCTATCGCGCGCTCATCAAGATCGGCGCCGCCGGTCAGGCCTCGATCGACGCCGTCGCCGGCCCGGTCGGTGAAGCTCTGATCATGACCGCGCTGGGTCTGGCCGTGGCCGTTCCCGCAGTGCTCGGCTACAACTGGCTGATCCGTCGCAACAAGGTCGTTGCCGAGCAGCTCGCTGCTTTCTCGACCGACCTGCACGGTTACATGGTTTCGGCCGGCGCCGTTAAGCCGGTGACCACGGTCAAGGCCGCTCCGGCCCCGGCCGTCAAGAAGTAATCGACCGACGTACAGGGCGGGGGCCATGCGCTCCCGCCCGCGTCTCGAAGGACGTCTGGCCCAGGGAACGGCGAACGAGCCGGACCTTCATCGGGTCGAGCAAGTAGATAGGATTAGTGCCGATGGCCATGAGTGCCGGCCCCGCCGAAGACGGCGCCCCTATGTCGGACATCAACACGACGCCGCTCGTCGACGTCATGCTGGTGCTTCTGATCATCTTCCTCATCACGGTTCCGGTCGTCATTCAAACGGTGCCCGTCAAGCTTCCGAGCGTCGTGTTCGAACCCACGACGACCAAGCCCGAGAACGTCGCGCTCTCGGTGCGTGCGGCGGCTGATGGCTCCTGCGAAGTTTATTGGGGTCTCACCAAGGTGAACTCCTCGGAACTGATCGACCGTGCCGTGGTCAAGCTGCGCAAGGAAATCGACAAGCAGGGTGGCCCCAACGCTCCCGGCCTCGAGCTTCCGGAAGTGCACATCCGTGGTGACGTGAACACCCCCTATCGCTGCATCGGCGGTACGGTGTTCGCGATGCAGCGCGCCGGGTTCACCCGCGTGGGCTTCATCTCGGAACCGCCGGCTGGCTTCGCCAGTCCGCGCCTCTAAGCCCGCTTACTAGGAGTAGTCATCATGGCAATGTCAGCGGGAACTGCCGAAGGCGAACCGATGATGGACATCAACACCACGCCGTTGATCGACGTGATGCTGGTGCTCCTGATCATGTTCATCATCACCATTCCGATCCAGACCCATGCGGTGAAGCTCGACCTTCCGGTCGACAGCGGGCCTAACACCCCGCCACCGGTCGATCCGATCAAGAACAAGGTCGTGATCACGCCGACGGGCGAGGTTCTCTGGAATGGTTCGCCGATCGATCTGGTGCGTCTGCGCCAGTATCTCGACATCACCCAGACGATGAACCCGGTCCCCGAGCTCCATCTGGAGCCGGACGCCCAGGCTCGCTACGATCTGGTCGATCGCGTTCTCGCGGTCACCAAGCGGGCCCAGGTCGAGAAGATGGGCTTCGTCGGCAACGAGAAGTACGGCAACGCCTTCTAAGCGTTCCAACCTCTCGAAACGAATAAGGGCGGCCTCTCGGCCGCCCTTTTTTATTGTCTTCGATCGGGACTCGCCGCCGGGCTCAATCGAGCCCGGCATATTCGCGAAGCGGCGTTTCCGGTCGCGCGCCGAAATGCGAGATGACCTCCGCCGCCGCCAGCCCGGCGATGCGCCCGCATTCCGCCAGGGGAAGATCTTGCGTCAGCCCGTAGAGGAAGCCTGCGGCATAGAGGTCGCCTGCACCGGTCGTGTCGACGACCCGTTCGACACGGGCAGCCGGGCTTTCGACCCGCTCGTCGCCACGGATCGCGACCGACCCCTGGGCACTGCGCGTGATCGCGGCGATCTCGACCATCGGCTTGAGCCGCTCGACGGCGGCATCGAAATCCTCGGTCTGGAAGAGCGCGAGCAATTCGCTCTCATTGGCGAAGAGAATGTCGATCCGGTTGGCGATCAGGTCGAGGAAATCGGCACGGTGGCGCTCGACGCAGAAGGCGTCCGACAGTGACAAGGCAACCTTGCGGCCCGCACCATGGGCGATGTCGGACGCGCGATGGAAGGCCTCCTTCGCGTGGGGCTCGTCATAGAGATAGCCCTCGAGATAGGTGATCTTGGCGGCGGCGACCATCTCGGCGTCGATATCCTCGGCCTTCAGATTCACGCAGGCACCGAGATAAGTGTTCATCGTGCGCTCGGCGTCGGAGGTCACGAAGATCATGCAGCGGGCGGTCGACGGGCCGTCGCTTGCCATGGGGGTGGTGAAGTGGACGCCGGCGGCGAGAAGGTCGTGCCGATAGGCCGCACCCAGTTCGTCCTGCTTCAGCTTGCCGATATAGCCGCACTTCGCGCCGAGCGAGCCGAGGCCGGCAATGGTGTTGCCAGCCGATCCGCCCGAGGCGCGGGTGACCGGGCCCATGGCCGCATAAAGCCGTTCGGCAGTGTCCTCGTCGACCAGCGTCATCGCGCCCTTGGCGAGATTCTGTTCGGTCAGGAAGCTGTCATCGGCATGGGCCAACAGGTCGATAATGGCATTGCCGATGCCGACGACATCGAGGGTGGCGTCCGTCATTCAATATCCTTGCTTTGGGCAGGGGCCTGCGTGATGAGAAGGGGTTTCCATGCCCCGCAGCCCCGCTGCGGGCAACCCCCCGACGGACCGATGCTAGACGAACTTGATGAACTTTTGACCAAGGCGCTCGACTGGCGCGAGCAGGGTCATGGCGTCGCGATCGCGACTGTCGTGCAGACCTGGGGCTCGGCCCCTCGCCGCCGGGGATCGCACGCCGTGATCCGTGACGACGGGCTGTTCGAAGGCTCGGTGAGCGGCGGCTGCGTCGAGGGGGATGTTCTGGTGACGGCGCAGGCGCTGCTGGATGCGGGGGGCGGGTTCGCGCGCCGGGACTATGGGGTGCAGGACGAGAATGCCTGGACCTTCGGGCTTGCCTGCGGGGGCAGCATCGAGATCGCCGTCCAGACAGTCGACGAGTCGCATTTCCCACCTGCGCTCATGTCCACCCTCCGCGACGAACGGCGGGCCGGACGTGCGGTAACGGTCGCGACCGATCTGTCGACCGGCGCATCGACGATCATCGATCATGCGCCCGAGCCGCGCCAGGACCAGTTCGTCAACGCCTATGCTCCGCCTCTGCGCATGCTGATCGTGGGCGCTGTTCATGTGAGCCAGCAGCTCGTGCCGCTGGCGCGCCAGCTCGGCTACCGTGTGCATGTCGTCGATCCGCGTGACAGTTTTGCCGCCGCAGAGCGCTTCGTCGGGATCGATGTCGACACGAGATGGCCCGACGAGGCGTTCGAGGAGTGGAAGCCGGACAGTGCGACGGCGATCGTCACGCTGACCCACGACCCCAAGATCGACGATCCCGCGCTGGAGGCGGCGCTGCGCAGCGAGGCCTTCTACGTCGCGGCACTCGGCTCCCGCAGAACCCATGCCAAAAGGATCGAGCGACTGACCGCCAAGGGCTGGAGCGCCGAGGCCCTGGTGCGGATCGACGGTCCTGCCGGCATTGCCATCGGTGCCGCTACCCCGGCGGAGATCGCGCTGTCGATCCTTGCGGGTGCGACGGCAGCCCTGCGCAAGGCGTGATCGTCGGCGCGATCCTGCTGGCGGCGGGCAGTGCGCGTCGCATGGGCAACGACAAACTGGGCATGGATCTTGGCGGGAGGCCGCTGGTGGCACATGCCCTGCAAAGCCTGTGTGGTGCGGCACTCGACGGCGTTCTGGCGGCTGTACCGCCCGGATCTCCTCTCGCCCAGCATCTCGCGGCACAAGCCACGCTGGTCCAAGTCTTCGATCATGCGGAAGGCATGGGCCGCTCGCTGGCCAGGGCGGCCGCTCTCATTCCTGCGCATTGGGATGCGGTGGTCGTCGCCCTCGGCGACATGCCGTTCGTTCGCAGCGAGACGATCGACCGACTCGTCGACTGCGCTGCGCCGGACGCCATCGTCCGTCCGCGTCATGAGGGACGGCCCGGCAATCCCGTACTGTGGGGCCGGGCCTATTTCGCAGCCCTGACTGGTCTGCGCGGAGACGAAGGGGGGCGCTCGCTGTTACGCGGCCGTCAACCGACCTATGTCGATTGCGACGATGCAGGCGTCCTGTTCGACGTCGACACGCCCGAGGCGCTGGCCGAGGCGCGTGACCGGCTGCGCGGCTGAGGCGAGCGCCGGGCCGGTCAGAGCGAACGTAGCGCCTGTGCCGGCCGCGCGTTGAGGATCGGCAGCGATCCCATCAGCCCGATGCCCAAGGTCCCGACCGCGCCGACGAGCAGCGTGACGGCGACCAGCCCCCAGTCGGGCGCCCAGGCCAGCTCGAAGATCTGCGTTACGACATACCAGCCGGCCGCGCTGCCGGCGCCTAGCGCGAGCAGCGCGATGACCGAGGCAAGCAACGCATATTCGATCGCCTGCGCCATCATTATCTGTGCGCGGCTGCCGCCGAGCAGTTTTAGCAGCACCGCGTCGTACAAGCGCGCCCGTCGCGAGGCGGCGATCGCTCCGATCAGCACCGCGATACCGGCGGCTAGAGTTACCGCGGCGGCGGCGCGGATCGCGGTCGCCAACTGACCGAAGATTTCGCCGATCTGACCGGCAACATCCTTGACCCGGATCAGCGATACGGCGGGAAAATTGCTGACCACGGCTCGGTTGACGGCGGCTTCGCGCGTGTCGGGCAGGGCGATCGTCGCCATATAGCTGTGCGGTGCGCCTTCGAGCGCGCCCGGCGCGAAGACGATGCCGAAGTTGAAGCCCATTCGCTCCCAGTTGATCCGACGGATCGAAGCGATCTCTGCCTCCATCTCGACGCCCAGGATCGAGAAACCGAGCTTGTCGCCCGGTTTCAGGTCGAGCGCCTTGGCGGCTTGTTCGTCGATCGAGACCAGCGGCGGACCGGCATAATTTGCGGGCCACCAGCGACCGGCAACGATCTCGTTGCCCTCGGGCAGGGTGGCCGCATAGGTCAGGCCTCGGTCGCCGTTCAATATCCACGCGCCCTTGGGCAGCGGCTTCAAAGCGGTAACGGGTGTTCCGCGAACCGTCGTCACTGTACCCCGTAATGATG
>NZ_JAGMXV010000376.1 GCF_018006725.1 Rhizorhabdus sp. | reverse complement strand
GCAGTCGAGCATGGCCCCGGCTTCACACTTTGCGGCACCTGTGCGGCAGCGACAGTACCTCGCGGATACCATGGAATGGATGCACCCAGACTGGGAGCGGCCGATCCGCCGCGACCAAGTGCGCCAAAATAGCCGGCAGCATTGTTTTCTGCACCACCTGAGCTGGGCACATATGGATTGCTAGGTCGGCTGCCTACCACCACAATCTCGCTGGGGCAGGGAAAAGGGAATGATGGATCCTGTGTCCCGCAGAGCCCGCTGGGATCGACGCGGTTAACCGGATCGCCGCCGACATAGTTGTACCAGTTGAGTCCGTCGGCGTAACCGATCGGATCTGTCTGAAGGAACCGACCAAGGGTGGGAGAGTACATCCGGGCCTTATAGTAGTATAGCTGTAGACCGGCGTGCAAAAGGGACCCCGTTAGCGGGGTGATCGGCGTCTAAAAGGGACCCCTCATTCTGATGGTGTAGCGAGCTGTCTGGTTTTCCAGGTGGCGAGATCGGGATGTTGGTGGTGGAGACAGTTTGCCGGATTCGGCGTGAACACGCGGATGGGAAGTCGATCAAGGCGATTGCGCGGGATCTGCGGCTGTCGCGCAAGGTGGTGCGCAAGGCGATCCGGGCGCCGGAAGGCGCGTTCGATTATCGGCGCAAGGTTCAACCGCTGCCCAGGCTTGGGCCGTTTCAGGAGCGGCTCGATGTGCTGCTGACGGAGAACGAGGCCCGGCCCCGGCGCGATCGGCTGCGGATGACGCGCATCCATGACCTGCTGTGCCGTGAGGGGTTCGAGGGTTCCTACGATGCGGTCCGGCGCTACGCCCGGCGCTGGGCGGAAGCACGGCGCAAGGATCCTGGCGATGGGGCGCCGGCCTTTATCCCGCTGCTATTCCAGCCCGGCGAGGCCTACCAGTTCGACTGGAGCCATGAGGACGTAGAGATCGCCGGCAAGCCGATGCGGGTGAAGGTGGCGCATATGCGGCTATGCGCGTCGCGGGCAGTCTATGTCCGAGCCTATCCACGCGAGACACAGGAGATGGTGTTTGACGCCCATGCCCGCGGCTTCGCCTTCTTTGGTGGCGTTCCGCTGCGCGGGATCTACGATAACATGAAGACCGCGGTCACCACCGTGTTCATCGGCAAGGAGCGGGTGTTCAACCGCCGCTTTCTGGTCATGGCTGATCATTACATGGTCGAGCCCACGGCCTGCTCGCCAGCGGCGGGGTGGGAGAAGGGGCAGGTTGAACACCAGGTGCAGACCATCCGAGGCCGCTTCTTCCAACCCCGCCTGCGCTTTGCCAGCATCGAGGAGCTCAACGGGTGGCTGGAAGCTGAGTGCCTGCGCTGGGCCGTAAGGCACGCCCATCCCGAGCAAAAGGAGCTGACCGTTGCCGAAGCGCTGGAGCTCGAACGACCAGCCCTGCAGCCGATGCTGGCACCGTTTGACGGCTTCCACGAGACCGCGCATGCCGTGACGGGCACCTGCTTGATCAGCTTCGACCGCAACCGCTACTCGGTCATGGCTAAGGCTGCACGGCGGTCCGTTCAGGTCCGCGCCTATGCCGACTGCATCGTCGTGCGCCTCGGCGACGAGGTCATCGCCGAACATGCCCGGCACTTCGGCCGCGACCGAACGATCTATGATCCCTGGCATTACCTGCCCGTTCTGGCCAACAAGCCTGGGGCCTTGCGGAACGGCGCACCCTTCCAGGGGTGGGACCTACCAGCGGCACTGACGCGGCTGCGGCGCAAGCTGGGCAGCGGTGATGAAGCCGACCGCCGCTTCGTGCGCGTGCTGGCAGCTGTAATGACCGATGGCCTGGAAGCGGTCGAGGCCGCGATCCGGGAGGCGCTTGATAGCGGTGCCGTCAGCGACGAGGTCATCCTCAACATTCTGGCCCGATACCGGGACCCGCCATCCGAGCGCCCCCTGGACGTGATCGTCGACCTCAAGCTCAACCACCCGCCGATCGCGGACTGCGCGCGCTACGATACGGTGCGAGGCTTCGATGCAGCGGCATGAGATGATCGAGGCGATGCGCTCGCTCGGCCTCAAGGGCATGGCAGGGGCCTTCGACGAGGCGGTCACCACCGGGCTGCAGCGCAAGCGCACGACCCATGAGATCCTGGCCGACCTGCTGCGCGCCGAAGCCGCGCATCGTCATGCCGCCTCGATCCGCTATCGCATGACCGCGGCCAAGCTGCCGGTAATCAAGGACATCGACGCCTTCGTGTTCGAGGGGACCCCGATCAACGAAGGGCTGGTGCGCTCCCTTCACGCAGGTTCGTTCGTACCTGGTCGCCGGAACATCGTGCTCATCGGCGGGACCGGGACGGGCAAGACCCATCTGGCCACCGCGATCACCGCCGGCGTCGTGCGTGCTGGCGCTCGCGGACGCTACTTCAACACGGTCGATCTCGTCACTCGGCTCGAAGAAGAAGCTCGCATCGGCAAGGCTGGCGCCATCGCAGCCCAGCTCGGCAGGCTCGATCTCGTGGTGCTCGATGAACTGGGCTATCTACCGTTCGCCCGCTCAGGCGGCCAGCTGCTGTTCCATCTGATCAGCAAGCTCTACGAGCAGACCTCGGTCATCATCACCACCAACCTGGCCTTCGGCGAATGGCCCACCGTGTTCGGCGACCCCAAAATGACCACTGCGCTGCTCGACCGCATCACCCACCATTGCGATATCGTCGAGACAGGCAACGACAGCTGGCGCTTCAAAAACCGCAGCTGACCCAATCAGAAAAACGGCCCTCGCGCTGCTGCCGCCTCCGGTCGGGCTACGCCCTCCCTACGCCGCCAGCAGCGCGAAACACGCGCCCAGCATCAACCAATCCCCGCAACTGCAAGGGGGTCCCTTTTGCACGCCGATAGGGGGTCCCGATTGAACGCCGATTGACACCAAACCCACGAGGGATGGGAAGCCAGTTCCGAGCTTTACGACGATGGCGGCTACTCTGGCGGTTCGATGGACCGGCCGGGATTGCAGCAACTGCTTGCCGATGTGGAAGCGGGCAAGGTCGACGTAATCGTCGTCTACAAGGTCGATCGTCTTACCCGCAGTCTCGCCGATTTCGCGCGCATCGTCGATACCCTCGACAAGCGCGGAGCCTCGTTCGTCAGCGTTACTCAGGCCTTCAATACGACAAACAGCATGGGACGCCTGACCCTCAACGTCCTACTCTCGTTTGCCCAGTTCGAACGCGAGGTCACCGGTGAGCGGATACGCGACAAGATCGCGGCCTCGAAGGCCCGGGGCATGTGGATGGGCGGGGTCGTGCCGCTGGGCTACGCGGTCAAGGAACGCAAACTCGTCATCGTACCGGAGGAGGCTGAGCGGGTACGGAACATCTTCAACCGCTACCTCGAACTTGGCTCAGTCTATGCACTTCAGGCTGAGCTGGCCGCGCAAGGCATCCGGACCAAGGCCCGGACTTTCAAGGATGGCCGTGTCTATGGAAACATGAACTTCAGCCGGGGAGCGCTCTACCAGATGCTCGCCAATCGAATCTACCTTGGCGAGATCACCCATCGCG
>NZ_JAGMXV010000129.1 GCF_018006725.1 Rhizorhabdus sp. | reverse complement strand
AAGGCCTTCAGCGTCCACGTATCGATCGACATCGCTGCCCCATTCCATGGATCGCGTTGTGTAGAGCACTTCCTTGACGCCGATTTTGGCGATCACGTCAGGATGCGCGCTGACGACAACGCCGCACCCCGCGACTTCGCGCAGCATTGGATCGAGCTGCGAGCGGTCGCCTGAAATGTCCAACGGATTCACCCAGACCAGCACTGCGTCGCACGACAGCAGCTCGTCCCGAATCTCGCGAACCGCCTCGTCCCTGTACAGTACAGGCCTTGCGGTCGCCCCGAGCGCCCGCAAGGCCTGCATTATCGGCCACTGCCGGGCTTCATGAAAGCGATGCGTCCACTCGGCTGCTTGCCCACGCCAAAGAAGAGCGATGTTCGGGCCGGATGTCATTGTTGCATCTCCCCATCGGACCTGTCCCCTTTGTGGTCGCGAACTCAGGTGTCGCGCAGCAGTGGGTGTTAAGCCACGGCGGTCGGGTTCAGCCGCCGCCGCGCAAAGCCGCGGCATAGCGCCGGTCGACCACTTCCCAGTCGATGTTGCGGAAGAAGGCGTCGACATATTTGGCGGCGGCGGTGCCGTAATCCATGTGGAAACTGTGCTCGTACATATCGAGCGCGAGCAGCGGCACGCCGGCAATCGCACCGTGCATATGATCCCACGCCCAATGGTTGTGCAGCGAGCGCGTGTGGAGATTGTAGACGAGCACGCACCAGCCCGATCCGCCGGCAAGGCTCATCCCGGTACGGCGGAAGTCGGCTTCCCAGCGGTCGAACGAGCCGAACGCCGCGCCCAGCGCGTCGCGGATGGAACCGGCTGCCTGGCCGTTGCCGCCGAGCCCGTCGAAATAGACCTCATGGAGCACGACCGAGCCGGTGCGGTGCAGCTCCTCGCGCTTCAATCCGCCATAGACCACCGGCGGCAGGTCCGTGTCAGCGAGCGCGGCGGCAAGTCGTGTCTCGATCATATTCAGGGCCTTGACCGAGCCCGCATAATTGTTCTCGTGGTGCGATGTGATCAGCCTTTCGGAGAGGCCGTGAAGCCTGGCGGGATTGAACCTGAGCGGCTTGACCTGATGATTTCCGGCAAAGGCGGGGACAGCCGCCGGCGCTGCGGCCGGCGTCTGCGCAGAGGCTTCGTTGATAGTCATGGCGGCGGCTCCGATGCCAAGAGTTGCGATTGCACTGCGTCGGGAAAGATGGTCGATCGTCACGCGTCACTCCTTCAGATGATCATTACATATGCGGCCCCGAGGACCGAGCAGACGCCGAGCACCGGCAGCATGCCGGCCTTGAACCGGAACATGGCGAGTATCGCACCCACCGCGAGCGCCAGCGCCGGCCAGTTGACGGACGTTAGGACTGGGAGATCGATGGTGCCGGCTGCGAACGGCACTTCGCGGACTTGCTCGAACAGAGTGTGGATACCAAACCAGACCGCCAGATTGAGGATCACGCCGACCACTGCGGCGGTGATCGCCGAAAGCGCGGCCGACAATGCGCGGTTGCCGCGCAGCCGCTCGATGAATGGCGCGCCGGCGAAGATCCACAGGAAGCATGGCAGGAAGGTAACCCAGGTGGTGAGGATTGCGCCGAAGGTCGCGGCGACGAGCGGCGGCAGCCCGGTCGCTTCGCGGAAGGCCGCGAGGAAGCCGACGAACTGCGTCACCATGATCAGCGGCCCGGGCGTGGTCTCGGCCATGCCGAGCCCGTCGAGCATCTCGCCGGGCTGGAGCCAGCCATAGGTCTCGACTGCCTCCTGCGCGACATAGGCGAGCACCGCATAGGCGCCGCCGAAGGTCACCACCGCCATCTGGCTGAAGAAGGTGGCGATGCGGCTGAACACGTCGTCGGGGCCGAACGCGAACAGCAGCGCTGCGACCGGCCCGAGCCAGAGCAGCAGCAGGACGCCGGAGATGCGCAGCGACCAAGAGAGGTTCGGCCGGGCATGGTCGGGAAGGCCCTCGCCAAGAGCGGTGTCGCGGTCGTGGATTATCTCAGCGCCGGCGGGACCATGTCCGCCGCCGCCCTTGAATGCGGCGTAACCAGCGCGGCCACCGAAGAAGCCGATCAGCGCGGCGGCAAGCACGATCAGCGGGAAGGGCACGTCGAGCACGAAGATCGCGACGAACGCCAGCGCGGCAAAACCGCGCATGACGTTGTTCTTCAAGGCACGCGAACCCACCCGGACCACCGCCTGTAGCACCACCGCCAGCACGGCGGCCTTCAATCCGAAGAACAATCCCTCGACCAGCGGCACTTCGCCGAGCAGCACATAGACATAGCTGAGCCCTAAAATCGCGAGGAAGCCGGGCAGCACGAATAGCGCGCCCGCGACCAGGCCGCCCTTGGTCTTATGGAGCAACCAGCCAATATAGACAGCTAGCTGTTGCGCTTCAGGGCCGGGCAGCAGCATGCAATAGTTGAGCGCGTGGAGGAACCGCTCCTCGCCGATCCAGCGCTTCTCCTCGACCAGGATGCGATGCATCACCGCTATCTGGCCCGCCGGTCCGCCGAAGCTGAGCAGCGCGACCCTGATCCAGACGCGCACCGCCTCGCCAAAGCTGATGCCGTGCTCGTGCAGCGTCTCGACTGCGATTTCAGCGCGTGCGCTGGCCTCCATCTTTAGTCCTCTTTTCGCCGGGTGAAGTGAGCATAGAATCCGTCGAGCGCGGTCGATCCGCGCGCGATCCGCTCCTCGTCGTCGTCGGTGCCGGCACAGATGCCGGCGATAAGCGCGCTCACTCCCGGAGTTTCCGGGCGCTCGAACCGAGCATCGGCAATATCAAGGTCGTGAACAATTTCGCCGAGCGCCCGCAGCGCGGGGTCGGTCTCGAGACCGGTGAGGAACACCAAGGTCTCGAAGGAGCAGCGGTCGCCTTCGTGGGTGAACTCAGCGTCCGCCATGTCGAACCTCAGTTCGTCAGGCTCCGGCACATATCCTTTGCCCTCGACGAACTTGAAGCTCGCCTCGGGGTCGATGAAGCGGCGAATGAGCCAGGCGGACGCGATGCGATCGACATGGACATGGCGGCGCGTCACCCAAACGCGGCGCTTTAGCTCCGCCGGGGTCAGCTCGGGCGCACCGGGGCCGCTCACATCGGGATGTTGGTGAGAGCGGCGGTCCGCCTCGGTGATGGCGGCCTGTGCCGCCTGCCGACCATGCGCACCGAAAAAGTCGATCGCGGCGACCTCGTTCAGGCGTTTGCGCAGGCGGCCCACATCCGCCGCCGCGACATACTCGCCCTCACACAGCGCGCGCGCCTCGCGTGCCAACTCCTCATAGTCGGCGTCACGCGCAGCGTCGAACACTCCGCGCAGCTCCGCATCGCCCATGCCGCCGACAAGGCGCGCTTCGAGGATCAGCGCCTCGCCGCCATTTTCGGTGATCTCGCGATGCAGTTCTTCGAACAGCGCGCGCGTGTCCTCGCGATTGGGGAGCGCATGGACGGCGTTCTTGAGCGGCGCGGCCCCGATCGCCTGCAAACGCCGCCAGACCTTCACCCGCAAATAGGCAGGCTTAGCCGGAAGCTGCGGGATCAGGAGCAACCAAGGGGAAGCTTGTGTGTTTGTCATAGTTGTATCGTCACTAGCCTACAAGTGTAAGGGTTGCATCACAAGCCTCATGAGCATAGGACTGCTTATCCCGAAGAAAGAAACCGGAGCGCAATGTCGCGGCTCGCCGGCGGCGCGCTCGCATGACGTGAGGCTTTCCGTGTCGAGTGCGCTGATGAAGGATCAATTATGCTGAAAAAGACCATCGCCTTGGGATTCGCCAGCCTCCTGCTGGCAAGCCCGGCATGGGCAGCGCCGGACTGGTCGGCTGTCGACCGGGCGATAGGACGAGCGGGGGCCGAACAGCCGGGGGGCGTTCACCGCTACAGCTTCCCGCGTTCGGACCTGAGCGTCACGCTGGATGGGGTGACGATCAAGCCCTCCCTCGCGCTCGGTTCCTGGGCGGCGTTTCAGCCGATGGGCGACGAGGCGATGGTGATGGGCGATCTCGTGCTGACCCACGACGAGGTGAACCCCGTTTTGAGCCGCCTGCTCGCAAGCGGTTTTACGATCACCGCGCTCCACAATCACCTGCTCCGCTCTTCGCCTGCGACCATGTACATGCACATTGCCGGCCACGGCGACCCGGTGAAGCTCGCGGCCGCGCTCCGGCAAGCGCTATCAGCCAGTCGGACCCCGCTCGCCGCGCCGCAATCGCCTTCGGCCAGCGCAGCCGCATCGCGGCTCGACCTCGATGTGGCCGCGCTCAACCGGTTGATGGGCGGTGAGGGCAAGACGGCCGGTGGCATCCTCCAATACAGCTTTCCGCGCGCCGAGCGGCTGATGGACGGCGATATGGAGACTCCGCCGACGATGGGCACGGCGACCGCGATCAACTTTCAGCCAACCGGGGACGGCCGAGCCGCCATCACCGGCGATTTCGTACTTGTCGCAAACGAGGTCGATCCGGTCCTGCGCGTGCTGCGGACGAACGGGATCGAGGTCACGGCGCTGCATAATCATATGCTAAACGACGAGCCGCGGCTGTTCTTCATGCACTTCTGGGCCAACGACGACGCAGCCAAGCTCGCCCGTGGGCTGCGCGCGGCGCTCGACAGGATGAACAATCAGAGGAGTTGAACTCGGACGACGGCTCATTGGGCCGTAACCGCCGCCCGCCCGACCCCACGGCCCTTATGCAGGAAGTGGAATGGAACATGGCTAGCAAACGAACTCTCACTGTTGTCGCAGGCGTGGGCGCGGCCGCGCTGGCGATCGCGGGCGTGGCGATCGCGCAAAACCACGAGGCGAACGAAAACCGGATAATCGGCAAGCACAGCGAACGAGACATCCCGCTTGCTCAGGTGCCCGAGGCCGCGATGAACGCGGCACGCGCGCAACTCGCGTCAATAAGCAAAGCGGAGCAAGTCACCCGAAAGGCGGACGGAAGCACGCTCTATGAAATCAAGGGCAAGAACAGCGACGGAAAGACGATCGAACTGTTCGTCACGCCCGAAGGCCAGGTGCTCGGCCGCGAATGATGGATCAGCACGGGGCGCCGGCCGTCGAGGGCCGTGCGCCCCTTCCGAAATGATACTGCGGAATAGGAGACGAAAATGCGGCCAAGACGATGGATATTGTTATGCGCCGCTTTGGCCGCCCTGCCTGATAGTGCGATCGGCCAAACCGAACCCGCGTCGGCGACGGGCTCGGCGTTGTTCGTAAGCTGTCAAGCGAATGAGCCGCGATGCGGCGCTTACCTCCAAGGCGTGCTCGACATGATGATCGTCGCGCGAAAAGCGGAATGCCGCGCTCCACGCTATGACCGATCGGCGCTGCGCGCGGCATATTTACGCTGGGCGGAGCAGAATAGCTATTTTATGAGTGTTCATATGGTGGCCGGAGCTGAACGCTCGTTAGCGAAGGCTTGGCCATGTCAGTAGCATCGTACCCCGCGGCGTAGCCTGCCCGGCGGCTGCCTTTGAGGGCAGGCGGAGCGTCCGCCTGGCGGTGAATTCCGCCAGCTCAACGATCCCATGTCGCGCCTCAAGCTCGCTAATTAGCCGATGTTCGCATTATGTCTGCCAAATCGTTGTCTGGCGCACAAACCTTGAGGTGACGCCCATCACGAACAGAGCGAGGCTGAGCGCCACGAAGATCGGCAGCAGCGCGGCGGTGCCGATCAGCGGGCCGAAGACGATGCCCATGACCAGCGTGCCGGCACAGCCCCAGGCGAGGACGCGGGTCGGGCTGCTCCTGTCCGACCACCAGCCGGCGATCACGATGCTGAGCGCCATGAACATGATGGCGCCAAGCTGGATCGCGAGGAAGATTTCCCGGTGGATCTTGAGCGCGGTCGTGCCATAGCCCAGCGCAAAGGCGGTCGCGATATAATAGACGGCGAAGCAGGCTGTGGAGGGCGGTGACAAACCAGGCCAATGGAGCGCCTGCGATTTGCTGAGCGCGGCGGTGTAAAAGCCGGCCATTGGTTAGGCTGCTCCTTTTGGAGCGGCCAGGGATGTTTGCCGTGGAGAGTTATGCAGCGGTTCGGCGCTTTGTGTTTGTGGAAGGGAACAGCCAGCGGGAGGCGGCGAAGGTATTCGGTCTGAGCCGGGATACGATTTCGAAGATGTGTCGGTTTTCGCTGCCGCCCGGATACACGCGCAAGAAGCCTGTAGCGAAGCCCAAGCTTGGGGCATTGCTACCGGTGATCGACGCGATCCTGGGAGAAGACCGGGTTGCTCCGCTGAAGCAGCGACACACGGCCAAGCGGATATTCGAGCGGCTGCGGGACGAGCATGGTTATGGCGGCGGCTACACGGTGGTGAAGGATTATGTGCGGCAGAGCCGGGCGCGCAGCCGCGAGACGTTCGTGCCGCTGGCGCATCCGCCGGGGCACGCGCAGGTGGATTTTGGCGAAGCGGTGGGGGTGATCGACGGCGTTCGGCAGAAGGTTCACTTCTTCTGCATGGACCTGCCGCAGTCGGATGCCTGCTTCGTGAAGGCCTATCCTGCGGAGACGACCGAGGCCTTTCTCGATGGGCACGTGTCGGCGTTCGCCTTCTTTGGCGGAGTGCCGTGCTCGATCCTGTACGATAACACGAAAATCGCGGTCGCGAAGATTTGCGGCGACGGCAAGCGCGAGCGCACGCAGGCCTTTACCGGGCTGGTCAGCCACTATCTGTTCACGGATCGGTTCGGGCGTCCCGGCAAAGGCAACGACAAGGGGAAAGTCGAAGGCTTGGTGAAGCATGCGCGATCGCACTTCATGGTACCGATTCCGCACGCCGCGAGTTACGACGCCTTCAACGCTGAACTGGAGCGCCGCTGTCGTATGCGACAGGAGGAACGGGCCGGTCGGCACAGCCAGACGATCGGCGAGCGGCTCGTGGCCGATCTGGCGGCCTTGCGTCCCTTGCCGATGGGCCTGTTCGAACCGTGCGAGACGAGGAGTGCGCGCGTGTCCTCGACCGCGCTGGTGCGCTACCGGACCAACGATTACTCGGTTCCGACCCGCTACGGCTTCCAGGATGTCGTGGTGAAGGGCTTCGTCGATCGGGTCGTCATCCTGTGCGGCGGCGAGGAGATCGCCCGTCACCCGCGCTGTTATGGTGAAGCCATGTTCGTGGCGAACCCGCTCCATTATCTGGCGCTGATCGAGACCAAGCCCAATGCGCTCGATCAGGCCGCCGCGCTACAGGACTGGGCCTTGCCCGAGGCGTTCCAGCATCTGCGTCACCTTCTCGAAGCCCGCATGGGGAACAAGGGCAAGCGCGAATTTATCCAGGTCCTGCGCCTGCTCGAGGCGATCCCGATGGAGGTGGTGACCTTCGCCGTGACCGAGGCGATCCATATCGGCGCCATCGGCTTTGATGCGGTCAAGCAGATCGCGCTGGCGCGCATTGAGCGCAGGCCCGCTAGGCTCGATCTTGCGGCCTATCCCCACCTCCCCAGAATGGAGGTGAAGACGACACGCGCCGCCGACTATGCCGCGCTCATACCGAGGGCATAGCGTGGAAGGTACGCTAAACGATGGAGTGGATGGCCATGAAGGGAAGCCTGTGCGTCTGGCGCCTGCTCGGGGGATATGAGCGCGTGCCAGCGCCAACACCTTAGAGGCCGTTTGGAAAATCGTTAGCGGGGGTTGTCGCGAGGCTCTGCGTCTGATTCAGGCTCTGGATGTGGACCCATCAGAGCCGAGGGCGAATGGCCCAGATTGCCAAGAAGACGAAGCGCTATCCCAGTGATCTGACCGATGAGGAATGGGATCGCCTGGCGCCCCTGATGCCCAAGCCTGGGCGCCGTGGCCGTCCACGCGAGGTGGATTTTCGCGAGGTAATCAACGCCGTGCGCTACCTTGTTCGGTCGGGCTGTGGCTGGCGGATGCTGCCGATCCATTTCGGTGCATGGCAGACGGTTTATGGCTGGTTCCGGGAACTGGCTCGCAGGTTCCTGTTCCAGACAATCCACGACATCGAACTGATGCTCGATCGCGAGCGCCAAGGGCGGGAGGCCAGTCCGAGCGCAGCAGTGATCGATAGCCAGTCGGTTAAGGCACCATCCGCAGAAAAGCGTGGGTTCGACGCAGGCAAGAAGGTTGTCGGGCGCAAGCGGCATATCGCCGTCGATACCGATGGACGGCTACTGATGGTCAACCTGACCACTGCGGACATTTCGGACAGCGCAGGTGCCCAGACCATCCTTGATGGCATCCGCAAACGCTGGCCCTGGATCAAACATCTCTTCGCCGATGGCGCCTATGACCGCCTCAAGCTCATGGACAAGGCAAGCTATCTGGATTTCGTCATCGAGGTCATTCGACGCAGCGATCAGCAGCAGGGCTTCAAGGTTCTGCCCCGACGATGGGTCGTCGAGCGGACCTTTGGCTGGATGGGGTGACTACACGAAAGTGAATTTTACGTACGCGAGAGACGAACGAATGCAGTACGACCTGGGCTAAGGCGGCCGCAGGGGCTACCGCTTACCGCACCCAGCAGGTTTTACGGGCCAAACGAACGGTAGCGAGCCAAGGACAAAGCCCAGGAACGTTGCCTGAAGCGGAACCGAAAAACCAAATGCCGGAATGCTCAAGGCTATCAGAGCGTAGGTGTTTGCAGCGACATCACCGATCATAATTGACGCGGCCAGAACCAAGCCCGCCCGCCTGAAACGCGAAAGAAGTAGCATAATAGCAAGCGCGTCTAAGAATATCAGTAAGGACCAGAATACCTCTAGTAGGAACGGCCCCCAATCATAGGGCCTCCATCCGTATGCTGCAAAGTCTCGCGCATGATTGAAAACGCCAATCCCAAAACAGGTTATGTAGATTCCGATGATAACCCGAATGCGTGCGTTTACGCGGGATTGTGTAACATGATGACGGATCGGATCGATATTTGGGGCCATAGCTATTACGCCTTTGCGCCTTCCAACGCTTTATAAAGGGCGGTTTTGCCAATCTTGAGCCGGGCGGCGGCTTCGCGCACAGTAAGGCCTGCTGCGATGTGCGCCCGCGCTTTGCGTAGCTTGTCAGGTGTAACAACAGGACGGCGGCCACCCTTGCTGCCGCGCTCGCGCGCGGCTCGCAGACCCGCTTGGGTGCGCTCGCGGATCAGATCACGTTCAAACTGCGCGAGGGAGCCGAAGATGTTAAATACCAGCATCCCTCCCGGCGTGGTGGTGTCGATGTTCTCGGTGAGCGAGCGGAACCCGATGCCTCGCGCCGCCAGTTCACCAACTTCTTCGATGAGGTGGCTCATCGAGCGGCCGAGGCGATCGAGCTTCCATACCACCAGCGTGTCGCCGGCGCGCAAATAGGCCAGTGCTTCGGCAAGGCCCGGCCTGTCGGTCCTGGCTCCCGACGCCTGATCGTCGAAAACCCGATCGCATCCTGCCCGCTGGAGAGCGTCATGCTGGAGCGACAGCTTCTGGTCGGGGGTGGAGACCCGCGCATAGCCGATCAGCGCCACGGGCCGCCCCATACTGTCCGTTTTCCCATCATCATGCGATCTTGTCCGAATCGCCATCGAAGGTCCAGAGTTGACGGACACATTCCCGGTGACCGTCCAACGGACGTCTGACGGACAGTGACATGGAGGGGTTCGAGCTTGGCCAGAAGACACCTGCTGACCCGCGAGATGCTTGCGGAGCATTATGATTCGTCGCTCGATGAACGCGAAATCGCCCGCCACTTCACCTTGACCCGTGACGATCTTGAACTGATCGCATCCCGGCGCGGCGACGCCACCCGCCTCGGCTATGCGATGCTGATGCTGTATCTCCGCTGGCCCGGGCGCGTGCTGGAAGCCGGCGAAGCGCCGCCCATGCCGATCCTCGCGTTCGTGGCCCGTCAGTTGGATGTGTCGCCCGCGTCATGGCGCGACTATGCCCGCCGCGACGAAACGCGGCGGACGCACCTCGCCGACCTGTCGCGCCGTTTCGGTCATCGCGTTTTCAGTCGCGCGGATTTTCACGCGCTGGTCGCATTCGCCATGCCGATCGCGCAGACCACCACCCGGCCCTCGCGGCTTGCCGGTATCGTCATCGACGAGATGCGCCGCCGGCGATTGCTGCTGCCGCCCGTGACGGTGGTCGAGGCGATCGTGCGGCGGGCGCGGCAGCAGGCCGGGGATCTGGTCCATGACGTGCTCGCCGGGGATCTCAGTAAACCCGAATGCGCGACGCTCGACGCCCTCCTGTCGCGACGCGACGACAAAGGCGCGACCTGGCTCTCATGGCTGCGCAACCCGCCCCTGTCGCCGGCACCCCGCAATGTCCTGCGACTGATCGAACGGCTCGACCATGTTCGCACGCTGGGCCTGGCGGCCTCGCGCGCCGCAACCATCCCGCAGACGGCGTTCGACCGGATCGCCGACGAGGCGGCGCGCATCACGCCGCAGCATCTGGCGGAACTGCCCGACCGGCGCCGTCATGCGATCCTTGCCGCTGCCGGTATCCGGCTTGAGGAAAGCCTTACCGATGCGGTGCTGACGATGATGGACAAGCTCCTGGGGAGTATGATGCGACGGGCCGAGAATCGGACCAAGGACAAAGCGATCGGCACGATCCGGTCATTGCAGGCGCAGCTTCGCCTGCTCACCGGTTCATGCAGAACCTTGCTCGACGCGCGGGCGCAAGGCGTCGATTCTCTTGCCGCCATCAGTTCGATCGACTGGGAAAGGCTGGGAACTGCGGTCGTGGACGCCGAGCTGCTGATCGCGCCGGAAACGATCGACCGCACGGCCGAACTGATCGAGCGGCAGCGCTCGCTGCGCTCCGTGATCGGCCCGTTCCTCAACGCCTTTGAGTTTCGCGGTGCCGGTGCGGTGCAGGGTTTGCTCGATGCGGTCCGCCTCGTGGCTGACATCTATCGCACCGGACGCCGCCGCCTGCCCGACAAACCGCCGCTTCGGTTCGTGCCGCCGTCATGGCGGCCGTTTGTGCTGCGCAATGGCGTGGTCGTTCGCGCCGCCTATGAACTTTGCGTACTCACCCAACTGCGCGACCGGCTGCGCGCCGGCGACATATGGGTGGCAGAAAGCCGCCAGTATCGCGCCTTCGACAGCTATCTTCTGCCGTCCGCCACCTTTGACGCGATGCGCGCGCGGGGACCGCTGCCGCTGGCGATCGATACCGATTTCGAAAGCTTCATCGCTGGGCGCCGCGCCAGCCTCGACACCGCGATCGAGCGGGTGACGATCCTCGCCCGGCAGGGAGAGCTGCCCCAGGTGCGCCTTGACGGCAACGGCCTTGTCATATCGCCGCTCAAGGCAATCACGCCGTCCGACGCAGCAGATATGCGTCGCGTCGCCTATGATCGGCTGCCGCGCGTGAAGATTACCGACCTTCTTTTGGAGGTCGATAGCTGGACCGGCTTTTCCGAGTGCTTCACCCATCGCCGCTCCTGCCGGGTGGCGGATGACCGCAACGCGCTCCTGACCGTGATCCTGGCCGACGGCATCAATCTCGGCCTGACGCGCATGGCCGAGACCTGTCAGGGCGCGACCTTGCGTCAGCTCGCCCATCTCCACGACTGGCATATCAGCGAAGCCGCCTATGGCGAGGCGCTGGGGCGGTTGATCGATGTTCACCGCACTTTGCCGCTGTCCGCGCTGTGGGGCGACGGCACTACCTCTTCGAGCGACGGCCAGCTCTTTCATGCCGGCGGGCACGGCGCCGCGATCGGCGACATCAACGCGCGCAACGGCAACGAGCCGGGTGTCAGCTTCTACACCCATGTGTCTGACCAATATGATCCGTTTGCGAGCCGGGTGATCGCGGCGACCTCCGGCGAGGCCCCCTATGTTCTCGACGGGCTGCTCTACCATGCCACTGGCCTGTCGATCGAAGAGCACTACACCGATACCGGCGGCGCATCCGATCATGTGTTCGGCCTGATGCCCTTCTTCGGCTACCGCTTCGCGCCGCGCCTGCGAGACCTGAAGGACCGCCGCCTGCATCTGCTGCCGGGCCAGGAAGCGGGGCCACTGTTGGCCGGCATGACCGGCGATCCGGTCGCCATCGGGCATGTCGCCGCCCATTGGGACGAACTACTGCGCCTCACCACCTCTGTCCGCAGCGGCACCACCACCGCATCGGCGATGCTGCGCAGATTGTCCGCTTACCCACGCCAGAACGGGCTGGCGCTGGCCTTGCGCGAGGTCGGGCGGATCGAACGCTCGATCTTCATGCTCGACTGGCTGCGCGATCTCGACCTGCGCCGGCGCACCCAGGCTGGTCTCAACAAGGGAGAAGCCCGCAACGCGCTCGCTCGCGCGCTCTTCTTCAACCAGCTCGGCGAGCTGCGCGACCGGCGGTTCGAGAACCAGACCTATCGCGCCTCCGGCCTCAATCTCCTCGTGGCCGCCATCATCCTGTGGAACACTCGTTATCTCGAACAGGCGGTCGGGGCGCTGTCGATCCCCGAAGACGTTGCGCGCCATATCGCCCCGCTGGGATGGGAGCATATCTCGCTCACCGGCGACTATCGTTGGAATGTCGAAAGCCGCCCCGATCCCGGCCAGCTCCGCCCGTTGCGCACGCCTTCATCGCTCTTGGCCGCATGATGTCATTCACCCGCGTTCGTCAAAGGTTCTCTCCTAGCGTACGTAAAATGCACTTTCGTGTGGTCAGCCCTACCATATGAAACAGACGATCCGCTTTCTGGTTTAGTGTGCAGCGGTCTTTGAAAACGCGTTCATTACGATGACACCGGCAACGATCAATCCCATTCCAGCCATTGCTGGAACGTCGAGCTTCTGGCCCTGAATTATCCATGCTACTGCTGCGATCAGCACAATACCGCAGCCCGACCAAATGGCGTAGGCAACGCCAGTTGGGATAGTTTTCAAAGTTAGCGATAGGCAATAAAACGCGACTACATATGCAAGTGCAGTAAGCAAGCTGGGGACCAGCTTCGTAAAGCCTTCGCTTTGTTTCATGAACGTGGTTCCGATCACTTCGGATATGATCGCTACCGCGAGAAGAACGTAATTCATGTGCGCTCCGGTTTCTCGTCGGAAGGCACGGCCCTGTTATCACAAGGCGTCCTCCCGACAGGGTCAGGTTGACGCCGTGGCAGGGAAGAACCCGCGATTTGCGGGCGCAGGAGACACCACCCTGCTACTCTATTCTCGGCATGATCCCGATAGCGTCTTTATCTGGAACTGTCACGTCAGCTATCGGATCGCGCTTGCTGCCTTCAGAGCGTCTAAAAATGGTCGACGGCTGACCGTCAGCTTCTGCCTGACGACAAACACATGAATCCGCGCATGGCTGACCGGCACACTCACGACCGCGCCGCCGCCGCGATCTGGCTGCACGAAAAACCCTGCCGGATTGGGAATATGCACGAAAACCCCGATTTCAGGGTTTTCCGTCATCCTCATCGGCTCATGCCACGATCACGTTGCAGGACCAGCTCGCGCTCATGGAGCAACTGGCCCACCGCGCGCGCCATCTGGGGTTCGCGCTGGATCCGCTCGATGTAGAGATCCTTGGTGTGCTGGTTCGCTCCGTTATAGGCCCAGTCGGCCCCAAGCTGCGATTTTGGCCAAGTCGGAGAACGTTTTGGGAACGTGGCATTCGGTATTGACGATGGAAATCATAGAAGAGGACAGTTCGCTCCATCATAGGGAGTGGGTTGAT
>NZ_JAGMXV010000005.1 GCF_018006725.1 Rhizorhabdus sp. | reverse complement strand
ATGCATAGGTGATCCAGGAAAAGACGACCGTCTCGTTCTCCTTGAGGTGGACCGAGCGGGGAAAACTGGTCAGTTCGCCGACCGGCGTGTCGTCGCCCAGCGCCTCGACATAGGACAGCGCGCCATGCTCCATCCAGATGGCGCAGGCCCGCTCGGCCATCGCCTTGTACGCTTCGATGTGCTCGTTCGGCACCGCCAGTACGAAACCGTCGACATAGGTCATATTTGCTCTCCTCGTCGCGCTGCGGCCCTGCATGGGTCCGCGAGTCGCGCGGCGGCAACATCGCAGCTTCGGGGACCAGGGCGAAGCTTCCGCTACGGTTTCTAGACAGGTCGCCGCAGAAAGGGCTCTTCTGACCGGCTTTCGACCTGCGCCGCGAGCATACGGACCGAAGGCCGGTCCCGCATCGCGGCATCGACATGGCCGCCGAACAGCAGGCCGAGATCGCGCACATAGGGAAAGTCGGCGAGGCGCGGGCGCACCACGCCCGGCGCGCGGAAGCTGTCGGGCATCACCGTTACGCCCAGCCCCGCGCGGACCAGCCGCAACGCCCGGTCGTCGCTGGTGACGCGCGCGGGAAAGAAGGGACGGACGCCGCGCGCGGTGAAATGGCGGCTCGTGTCGGGCAGCAATTCGCAATGGCGCCGCACGATCATGGGCTCGCCCGCCAGTTCGGCGCCGTCGATCAGGTCGCGATCGGCGAATCGGTGGCTCACCGACATCGCGAGCGAATAGCCTTCCCGCAGCAAACGCTCGGCGGGAAAACGGACGTCGTCGCGCACGATCGTCAACGCCACGTCGAGACTGCCTCGCGCCAGCCGCTCGGAGAGTTCACGCTCGCGCCCCTCGACGAACTCGACGCGCTCGCCCCCGCCCGCCTCGCGCAGCCCGGCGGCATAATCCTCGATCCAGGCGCCGGGGATCGAGGCCAATATGCCCAGCCGGAGCGTCGCCGGGGCGGTCTCTTCCAGCACCGCGCGCTCGGCTGCGCTGAATTCGGCTTCGATCCGCCGCGCATGGCCGGCCAGATGGACGGCCGCCGGTGTCAGTTCGACGCGCCGGTTGCTGCGGATGAACAACGGGCGGCCCAGCAGCGTTTCGAGCTTGGCGATCCCGGCGGACAGCGTAGGCTGCGACACGTTGCACGACGCCGCCGCCTTGGAGAAATTGCCCTGGTCGATAACGGCCAGGAAATAGCGCAGCAGGTAGCGATCTATCATAGATATGGTCTATGCCGTTCCCCGTGATCTTTCAATTTTTCTAATGATCGAGGCTCATTTACAAGGGTGCGAAATCGCTTCGGAGAGGCAGCCATGGCAGAATTCGACTTCGCGCTCGGCGAGATGGCCGACGCCATCCGCGATACCACCGCCCGCTTCGCGGCAGACCGCATCGCGCCCCTCGCCGCCCGCATCGACGCGGAAGACTGGTTTCCCAAGGATCTGTGGCCCGAAATGGGCGCGCTGGGCCTGCACGGCATCACCGTGGAACAAGAGGATGGCGGGCTCGGCCTCGGCTATCTCGAGCATGTCGTGGCGCAGGAGGAGGTCGCCCGCGCCTCGGCTTCGATCGGCCTGAGCTATGGCGCGCACTCCAATCTGTGCGTCAACCAGATCCGCCGCTGGGGCACCGCCGAGCAGAAGCAGCGCTATCTGCCCAAGCTGATCTCGGGCGAGCATGTCGGCAGCCTGGCCATGTCCGAGGCGGGCGCGGGGTCGGACGTCGTCTCGATGAAGCTGCGCGCCGATAAGAAGGGCGACCGCTATGTCCTCAACGGCACCAAATTCTGGATCACCAACGCAACCTATGCCGACACGCTGGTCGTCTACGCCAAGACCGGCGACGGATCGCGCGGGATCACGACCTTCCTGATCGAGAAGGATTTTGCCGGTTTCTCGATCGGGCAGAAGATCGACAAGGTCGGCATGCGCGGCTCGCCCACGGCCGAACTCGTCTTCCAGGACTGCGAAGTGCCCGAAGAGAATGTGATGGGTCCGGTCGGTGGCGGCGTCGGCGTGCTGATGTCGGGCCTCGATTATGAGCGCACCGTGCTCGCGGGCATCCAGCTCGGCATCATGCAGGCCTGCCTCGACACGGTCCTGCCCTATCTGCGCGAGCGCAAGCAGTTCGGCCAGCCGATCGGCGCCTTCCAGCTGATGCAGGCCAAGGTCGCCGACATGTATGTCGCGCTCAACTCGGCGCGCGCCTATGTCTATGCGGTCGCACGCAACTGCGACGCCGGACGGACGACGCGCTTCGATGCGGCCGGCGCTATCCTGCTCGCCAGCGAGAATGCGGTGCGCGTGGCCAACGAGGCCGTGCAGGCACTGGGGGGCGCGGGCTACACCAAGGACTGGCCGGTCGAGCGCTACATGCGCGACGCCAAGCTGCTCGACATCGGCGCGGGCACCAACGAGATCCGCCGCATGCTGATCGGCCGCGAGGTGATCGGCGCATGACGGGCAAAGGCCATTTTTTTCCCTCCCCTTCGGGGGAGGGACGCAAGGGTGGGGTATGCCATGCAGGGGCTCAACGCCCCTTCATGGCATTCAACCTGCCGAAGGTAGCAGGCTCGCTGCGCTCGCCACCCACCCCCTCCCCCTCCCTTGAAAGGGAGGGGCTATGACCCGCCTGACATCCAACGTCGACCCCACGTCCGAAGGCTTTGCTGCCAATGCTGCGCATAATGGCGCGCTGGTCGAGCAATTGCGGGAACGCGTCGCCATGGCGACGCTGGGCGGCTCCGAGGCGCATCGCGAACGCCATGTCGCGCGGGGCAAGCTGCTGCCGCGTGACCGCGTCCACCGGCTGCTCGACGCGGGATCGCCCTTCCTGGAAATCGGACAGCTCGCCGCCAATGGCATGTACGACAAGGATGGCGGACCGGCAGGCGCCGGCATGATCGCCGGCATCGGTTTGGTGCAGGGGCGCCAGTGCATGATCGTGGCAAACGATCCCACCGTGAAGGGCGGCGCCTATTTCCCGATGACGGTGAAGAAGCATCTCCGCGCGCAGGAGATCGCCCGCGAGAACCGCCTTCCCTGCCTCTATCTGGTCGACAGCGGCGGCGCCAACCTGCCGCACCAGGCCGAGGTCTTCCCTGACCGCGACCATTTCGGGCGCATCTTCTTCAACCAAGCGCAGATGTCGTCGGAGGGCATCCCGCAGATCGCTTGCGTGATGGGCAGTTGCACCGCCGGCGGCGCCTATGTGCCGGCGATGTCGGACGAGACGGTCATTGTCCGCAACCAGGGCACGATTTTCCTCGCCGGCCCGCCGCTGGTGAAGGCCGCGACCGGCGAGGTCATCAGCGCCGAGGATCTGGGCGGCGGCGACCTGCACACGCGTAAGTCGGGCGTGGCCGACCATCTGGCCGAGAATGACGAACACGCGCTGCTGATCGTACGCGACATCGTCGCGACGCTGCCCCCGCAGACCAGCACGCCGGTGAACAGGACCGAGGTCAGCCCCCCGCTCTACGATCCGGCCGAACTGCTCGGCATCGTGCCGCAGGACGTCCGCGCGCCCTATGACGTGCACGAGGTGATCGCCCGGCTGGTCGACGGGTCGGAATTCCACGAGTTCAAGCCGCTCTACGGCACGACGCTGGTCTGCGGCTTCGCCCATATCTGGGGACAACCGGTCGCGATCCTCGCGAACAACGGCGTGCTCTTTTCCGAGAGCGCACTCAAGGGCGCGCATTTCATCGAGCTAGCCTGCCAGAGGAAGGTGCCGTTGCTGTTCCTGCAGAACATCTCGGGCTTCATGGTCGGCGGCAAATATGAGGGCGAGGGCATCGCCAAGAACGGCGCCAAGCTGGTGACCGCCGTCGCCACGGCGAGCGTCCCCAAGATCACCGTCCTGATCGGCGGCAGCTTCGGCGCGGGCAATTACGGCATGTGCGGGCGCGCCTATCAGCCGCGCTTCCTGTTCAGCTGGCCGAACAGCCGGATCAGCGTGATGGGCGGCGAGCAGGCCGCCGCCGTGCTGGCGACCGTCCACCGCGACGCCGAGCGCTGGACGCCCGAGGAGGCCGAGGCCTTCAAGGCGCCGATCCGTCAGAAATATGAGGATGAAGGCAATCCCTATTACGCGACCGCGCGGATGTGGGACGACGGCATCATCGACCCGACGCAGACCCGCGACGTCCTGGGCCTCGCCCTCGCCGCGACGCTGAACGCCCCGATCCCCGATCGCGCGCAGTTCGGCATCTTCCGGATGTGACGGGGATGGAACAGCGCTCAGAGTTCCTCCCCGGAACGGGGAGGGGGACCGTCCGCAGGGCGGTGGAGGGGAGTGCGCGCCTCACAGGTGCCGACGATCCGCTGGACCACCTCGTTCACGTCCCGAAGCACGTCCGCCGCCGGAATACGAGACACCACGACGCCCCGGCCAGCGAGCCAAGCCTCTCGAACCGTGTCTCGCTCGGGCCGATTCCCCATATCATGCGCAATGCCATCGACTTCGACCGCCAAGCGCGCCTCGGAACAGAAGAAGTCGAGCACATAGGGGCCCGCGGGATGCTGTCGCCGAAACTTCCAGCCCGGAGGACGCTTTCGCAGCGCTCCCCACAACAAGACTTCGGGAAGGCTCAGCGCCCGACGCAGCTTGCGGGCGCGCTCGACCGTGCGTTTGGGCCCCGTCAGAATCGGCGCTTCCCCTCCACCATGCTCCGCATGGTCCCCCTCCCCGTTCCGGGGAGGATTTACCAGCACGAGCGACAAAAGTCCTCCCCGGCACGGGGAGGGGGACCGTCCGCAGGACGGTGGAGGGGTATCTCCGCCGTCTGCGGTGCAGACGAAAACCACCCGATACCCATCCCCGACAATCAGGTGACCGCATGATCCGCTCGCTTCTCATCGCCAACCGGAGCGAGATTGCCCGTCGGATCATCCGGACCGCTCGGAAAATGGGCATCCGCACGATCACGGTTCATTCGGACGTCGACGCCGGCATGCCCTTCGTGCGCGAGGCGGACGAGGCGGTGTGCGTCGGGCCGGCGGCGGCGCGCGAATCCTATCTCGTACAGGCGAAGATCCTCGATGCGGCGCGCGCGACCGGCGCGGAGGCGATCCATCCGGGCTATGGGTTCCTGTCGGAAAATGCCGAGTTCGCCGAGGCGGTCGAAGCGGCCGGGCTGATCTGGGTCGGGGCACCTCCGCATGCAATTCGCGCGATGGGGCTGAAGGATGCCGCCAAGGCGCTGATGATCGAGGCCGGGGTACCGGTGACGCCCGGCTATCTGGGCGAGGACCAGGATCCGGCGCGGCTTAAGGCCGAGGCCGATCGGATCGGCTATCCGGTGCTGATCAAGGCGGTCGCGGGCGGCGGCGGCAAGGGGATGCGCAAGGTCGACGCCGCCGAACAATTTGCCGATGCGCTCCAGTCCTGCCAGCGCGAGGCCGCCGCGTCCTTTGGCGACGATCGCGTCCTGATCGAAAAGTACATCCTCGGCCCGCGCCATATCGAGGTGCAGGTCTTCGGCGACCGGTACGGCCATGTCGTCCACCTGTTCGAGCGCGACTGTTCGCTGCAGCGGCGCCACCAGAAGGTGATCGAGGAGGCGCCCGCCCCCGGCATGGACGAGGCCACACGCGCGGCAGTGTGCGACGCCGCCGTCAAAGCCGCCAAGGCGGTCGACTATGTCGGCGCCGGGACGATCGAGTTCATCGCCGATGCCTCCGAAGGCCTGCGCGCCGACCGCATCTGGTTCATGGAGATGAACACCCGCCTGCAGGTCGAGCATCCTGTGACCGAGGCGATTACCGGCCAGGATCTCGTCGAGTGGCAGCTGCGCGTCGCTTCGGGCGAGCCCCTGCCCAAGCGGCAGGACCAGCTGGCGATCAGCGGCTGGGCGATGGAGGCCCGCCTCTATGCCGAGAATCCATCGAACGGCTTCCTGCCGTCGATCGGCCCGCTGACCCGCCTGCGCCTGCCACGCGGCATTCGCGTCGACAGCGGCGTCGAGGAGGGCGGCGAGGTGTCGCCCCATTATGACCCGATGATCGCCAAGCTGATCGTTTCCGCGCCCAGCCGCGCGGCGGCGGCGGAGAAGCTGGCCCGCGCGGCGGCCAAGGTCGAGGTGTGGCCCGTCCGCACCAACGCGGCCTTCCTCGCCCGTGCGGCCGCGCATCCCGAGTTCGTCGCCGGCCGGATCGACACAGGCTTCATCGAGCGCCATGCCGCGTCGCTGGTCCCGGCCGCCGAACCGGCCGCAGCGGTGGTGGCCGATGCTGCGCGCGCGTTGCTCCCCGAAGCCAGCGGACCGTGGAGCGGCCTGACGGGCTTCCGCGCCAATGCGCCCGCAGACCGGCGCGTTGCCGTCGAGATCGGTGGCCAGGTGCATCTCGCCACCGTCGACGTCGGCAACGCCGCCGGACGCGACCGGCGGGTCGGGCGGGAGCAGGTCCTGTTCGTCGACGGCGAAGCCTGGCCGTTCGGTCCGCCCCGCGCGGATCTGGCGGGCGGCGGCGCGGGGCTGTCCGACGGCGCGCTGGTTGCGCCGATGCCGGGCAAGGTCATCTCGGTCGAGGTGGCCGAGGGCCAGAGCGTGACCAAGGGACAGAAATTGCTCGTGCTCGAGGCGATGAAGATGGAGCAGGCGATGCTCGCCCCCTTCGACGGCGTCGTGTGCGACCTCAAGGCAAGCGTCGGTGCGCAGGTCACCGAGGGAACGGTGCTGGCGCGCGTCGAGGCGGCGGAAGGCTGACCGCGCCCTTCGCGGCCTACCAGGGGCCGAAGCTGTCCTTGCCGGCCAGATAATCGGCGATCCGCAGCCGCGTCGCGGGTGACGTCGCGTCAGGCAATGCGTCGGGGGCGAACCAGGCCGCCTCCGCAATCTCGAACGGGGCCGACGTGCTCAGGCGATCGGGCAACGTCGCTTTCGCGCGCATCAGGAACAGAACCACATGATCGTCGCGCCCCTCCTTCAGGTTGAGGAACAGGCCGATGACCCGGTCGGGCACGACCCCGTCCAGTCCGAGTTCCTCGCGCACCTCGCGCTCTATGGCGGCGGCGATCGTCTCGCCGGCGTCGACGCCTCCTCCCGGAAGATACCAGCGCTCGTCATAGGTGTGGCGCACGAGTGCGATCCGTCCGGCGGAGTCGACAACCACGGCCCGGACCCCGATCGTCAGCGGCGGCAGCAGGCGGACGCGCAGCCGGACCAGGGCTCCCAACAATCTGCGCCCCAATGTCACGCGCGTCTCCCGACAGGGGCCGGACATCGACCGCCAAGGACTTCATAGACGGTTCAGGCGGTTGCGGGCTAGCATCGGGGACAAAGAGTGGGGAAGACGATGCGAAAGATGGTGATGATCGGCAGCCTGTTGGTACTGCCGGCCTGCGTCAGCACGGCGAAGACGGTGGTCACGGCCCCATTCAAGGTCGTCGGCAAGGGGGTCGACTGGGCCACGACCAGCCAGGACGAGGCCGATCGCAATCGCGGCCGCGAGATGCGCAAGCAGGAGGAGCGCGACCGCAAGGAGCGCAAGAAGCTTGAACGCGAAAGGGCGCGCCAGTCGCGGGACGACTGACGCGCATCAAATCAGGCGCTGGCGGTCGCCTGCGCCTTGCGCGCTGCCCTGCTGCCGGCGAGCAACAGCGCGCCGAGCAGCGCGGCCGCGAGCAGGACCGAGCAGGCCATGCCGAGAAAAGCCGCCTCAGCCTTCACCGCCGGAATGGTGGCGATCGTCAGCATCAGCATGAAGGCATAGTTCACCAGCATCGGCACCCAGCCCATCAGCAGCGCGTAGATGGCGAGCAATATGCCGATCAGCGCGACGACCATGCCCGGCGTCCCGAACTGTTCGGGCAATATGTGCAACGCCGCCGCCATGCCGATTCCACCGAGCGACCCGACAAGTGACGGGGGAAACTCCTTCGGGTCGCTATGCTTGAGACCGCCGAAATAAAGCGAGAAAGCGAAGCCGGCGTATAGCGGCGTGATGCCCAGCGCGCCGCCGATCGCAAGATAGGTAGCGACGCCCACGACGACGCCCAGCAAGACGATCAATCCCTTGGCCGGGGTCAGGCCGGGGGCAACGGTCGACTCTTCCATATCATCCTCTCACCATCTGTTTGCGCAGACGATGACAGGATTGGATGCCGCCTTCCAGCCGATTTGATCGATCAGACTATTGTTTGCGTAGCAATCATGCCGGCCCGCAGGTTTCGACGGCTCTCCTCGGGCGCTGCGCGCGCGACGCCGTCCATGGACCGTCGATCGGTGGCCGAAGCGCGCGGCAGGCCCCAGAGACAGGCGAGGTAGCCGAGGATCGCACTCCCGCCATAGCCGACCAAGGGGGTCGGATAGTTACCCAGCGCCGCAGCCAGAACGATCGCGAACCAGGTCGCGGCGAACACCGCGCCCACCGGCCGATCGCCCGTGCCGCCCGCCATGAGCATCAGCCCCGGCACGACCAGCAGCACCGCGCCGCCGGCCACCGCGATGCCGGCAAGCGGGTGAAGCTCGAACGCGGTCCACAGGATCTGGTCGACGAAGGGCATGGCAGGCTGGATGTCCGGCCGGGCGAGCGTGGCCACGAACCCGGCGACGGCAGCGGTCAGCGCGAAAAGCGTCACCCGGTCGGACCGCGCCAGCGCAAGGGCCAGCAGGCCGGCAGCCAGTGCACCCGCCATCGCCCGATCCGGCTGCAGCGCGAGCGCGACGGCGGACAGCAGGACGGCAAGAAGCGAAGCGGGCGAAGCGCGCCGCACGAACCACAGCAGGATCAGCGGCAGCAGGATCAGGCTCGGCTGGATCGACAGGCCGCTCAGCCGGATCCAGCGCGTTGCACCATCCACCGTCACCCCCGCCAGAGCCGTGGCGAGCAACAGCAGCGACAGCAGCAGCGACAGGCTGCGCGGATCGGGCGCGGGCAGGAAAGACCGGAGCATCGACGTCGTCGACAGCAGCAACAGCCCCAGCGCGAGCGCGATGAGGTTCATCAGCATCATCGTCGTCGGCGCGCCGCCCGCACGCATATGGCCGAGCCCCAGCAGCACCGCGACGGTGGCACAGACGATCAATAGAGCACGCGCATTCTTCCCGGCAGGCTCTCCCGATGGTTCACCCTCATGCGCTGCCTCTTCGAGATCGGCGGGCCCGAAGATCTCGCGGCAGGCCCCCACCAGGCAACCGAGTGCGAAGAGCAGCGCCTCGCTGCTCCGGGGAATGTCGCGAACCTCCTCCCGCATGGCACGGCCCCAGTCGCGCGATGCGCCGGGCAAGATCAGGGCGGCACAGGCGGCGATCATCTCCGCCATGGCGCGCAGCAGGCGATCGATCATGCCGAAGCCTTTCCCAGATCACGGCCCCGCACCGCCTCGATGACCGGCGGGTTGGCCATGGCCAGCGCGCGGCCAGCTTGGGTCAGCCGATAGGCATGGCGCGGCGGTCGGCCGGGCTCGGTCGAAGGCTGCCACTCAGCCTCCAGATAGCCCTGCCCTTCGAGGCGGATGAGCAAGGGATAGAGCGTGCCCGACTTGATCCCCGCCCGACGGGAGAGATCATAGCCATGGAGCCAGCCCGATCCGCCCTCCATCAGGACAGCAAGCAACTGGCGGGCGGCAGGGGAAAGAGCGCGATTTCGGGTCATGAACGATTAACTCTACATATGTAGAGTTAGAGTCAAGACCTATGTGGCGGCAACTGTCTCGCGATCCATGATCATGTCCGACGCTTTCTCGGCAATCATGATGACGGGAGCATTGGTGTTGCCCGAAACCAGCTTCGGCATGATCGACGCATCGACGACGCGCAGGCCCTCCACGCCATGAACGCGCAGCCGCACATCGACCACTGCCTCGGGCCCATTGCCCATCGCGCAGGTTCCGGCGGCGTGGTGATCATTGGTCAGCGTCGCCCGCACATAGGCGTCGAGCGCCTCGTCGTCGTCCATGTCGGCCACCGGCAATTGCGGCTCGATGCCGAACGGTGTGAAGGCCGGCTGGCGAAAGATCTCGACCGCCTCGCGGATGGCGAAACGCAGCTTCGCACGGTCGGCGGGCTCGGCCAGATAATTGGGATCGACCAGCGGCGCGGCGAAAGGGTCGGACGACGCGAGGCGCAGCGTACCCCGGCTTTCGGGCACGGTCAGTTCCATGCGGTTGATCATGCCATGGCTGCGGATCGGCAGGCCGCTGACCGGATCGAGCGGGATCGGCACGAACTGACATTTGATGTCGGGAACCGCCGCGCCCGGACTGCGCATCATACCCGACGCCTCAATCGAGCATTCGCCCATCACCCCATCCTTGTGCAGCACGTAACGCAGGAAGGCCCCGGCTGCATGCACGGGATTGAGCAGCTTCGCCAGCGTACCGCGATAGCTGCAGCTCGCGTGTACCGTGACGCTGGCATGGTCGTGCAGATTCGATCCGACGCCCGGCAGGTCGACATGCGGCGTCACCCCGGTCTGGCGCAGATGATCGGCCGGTCCGATCCCTGACAGCATCAGCAGATGCGGGGACTGGAGCGCGCCGGCCGCGAGGATGACATCTCCCCCCATGCGGCGGACTCTATCACCCTTGAACGCCAGTTCGACCCCAACCGCGCGCGTGCCTTCCAGCAAGATGCGCGTGACCTGTGCGCCGGTGAGAACCTCGAGATTCGGCCGCGCCACCGCAGGGCGAAGATAGGCCTGCGCCGCGCTCCACCGCCTGCCGCCGGCAATAGTAGAGTCGGCCGGGCCGAAGCCCTGCCGCTCGGCACCGTTGATGTCGGCGCTATAAGGATGACCGGCCTCGACCGCGGCTTCGACGAAGGCGCGCGCCAGCGGGTGGTTCATCCGGCTTCGCTGCACCTTGAGCGGACCACCCACCCCGTGAAAGGCGTCGGCACCATCGGCATGGTCCTCGGCACGGCGGAAATAGGGCAGGACGTCCGCATAGGACCAGCCGTCATTGCCCATCGCCGCCCAGCCGTCATAGTCCGCCGCCGCCCCACGGCAGTAGAGCATGCCATTGGTCGAGCTCGACCCGCCCAGCACTTTTCCCCGCACGTCGCGCATCACGCGCCCGTCGACATGGCGCTGTGGCACCGTGCGATATTCCCAGGCGAAACGCCCCTGGCGGTAGAGGGTGGAGAAGAGCCCGGGAATGTGGATCAGCGCGCTGCGATCGGGTGGCCCCGCCTCGACCAGCAACACGCTGGCACCATCGGCCGAAAGCCGGTTGGCCAGCACGCACCCCGCCGATCCGGCGCCGATGATGATGAAGTCATGATGGGTCGCCATCCGATCGCCGCCTCTCGCTTTGCGCATCCGATCTAGCTGGCGGAGCGCGCATCTGCCCTATCCCATTCCGACGACGCTATATCGATCCCGCTTCGGCCGCTGCACCAAGCCAACCTGCCGACGGCCGCGAGCATCAGGAAGCTTGGCGATTGACTCGATCCCCTGTTTCCTGCGAGCCATGTCCGCCATGGGCCAGCCCAGTCCCCACCATGGCGATGCGGTTCTCGAAGCGATCCGCTCGCCGAGCAGTGCCGCGACCTCCGCGATCACGGCGTCCTGGTGCCGTTCGGCCATCGCCCACGGGCTGGATCCCGACGAGGTGCGTACGCGCGAACGGCTGGACGGAGCGGCGCTTTCGGCAGCGAGGGCGGAGCATGAGACCATGCTGGCGGTTGCCGCCCCGGTGCTCGACCACATGTTCCGTTCGGTTGGCCGATCGGGCTGTGCGGTCATTCTCAGCGACGCGAACGGCGTCATCCTGGAGCGGCGCTCGGGCGATGGCGATGTTGCCGGCTTCACCGCCGCCGGACTGGTCGAAGGCGCGGTGTGGAGCGAGGCAGAGCAGGGCACCAATGGCATTGGCACCTGCCTTTTCGAAGGCAAGCCGGTCGTCATCCATCGCGAACAGCATTTTGCCAGCCGTTATGTCGGCATCAGCTGCATGGACGCGCCCGTCTACGACCCCCATGGCAGGCTGGTGGCCGCGCTCGACGTCTCGAGTTGCCGCGACGACCATGGCCCCGCCATGGCAGAGATGATCGCAGCGTTGGTCCGCGATGCCGCCCGCAAGATCGAGCGGGACTATTTCTGCCGCCATTATGCCGACCGCCGCATCCTGTTGCTGTCCGACGACGCTGCGACCGGCAGCGCCTTGCTGGCGGTCGACCGCGACGATCTGGTGGTCGGCGCCAGCCGCGCGGCGCGGCTGCACCTGGGCCTGACCGACGCCGCGCTGGCCCTGCCTCCGGCGCTGGGCCAGTTGCTCGGGGACGATGCCCTGCCGTCGTTCGACGACGCCGAGCGGGCGGTGTTGCGGCAGGCGCTGGCGCAGGCGGGAGGCAATGCCAGCCGGGCGGCGCGGCTGCTCGGGATCGGGCGCGCCACCCTCTATCGCCGTATGGCGCGCGCCGGCCTGTCGGGGTGAAGCGGCCGGCGACCGATAGGCGCCACCGCTTGTCTCATTAACGAGACACATTGCTGCATGCGCCGGACCGCCTCTCTTCCGCAGCGCTGCCGGCCATCGATAGGATGCGATGAGACGCCAGACAAATGGCGCCGGACAGCAACAGAAGAGGATCAACCATGACCACATCGGTTCTGGATCGCCCGGTTGGGGCGCTGCAATCGCCCTTTGCAAAACGCTATGACAATTTCATCGGCGGACGGTGGGTCGCCCCCAAGGCGGGCCGCTATTTCGACAACGTCACGCCGGTCACCGGCCGGGTGGTGGGCGAGGCCGCGCGCTCGCAAGCCGAGGATATCGAGGCCGCGCTCGATGCGGCGGATGCCGCCAAGGGTAGCTGGGCCCGCACCCCCGTAGCCGAACGCGCCCGAATCCTGAACCGCATCGCCGATCGGATGGAGCAGCATCTCGAACAGCTGGCCATCGCCGAGACCTGGGACAACGGCAAGCCGATCCGCGAGACGATGGCCGCCGACATCCCGCTGGCGATCGACCATTTCCGCTATTTCGCGGGCGTCGTTCGCGGACAGGAAGGCTCGATCGGCGAGATCGACCACGACACCATTGCCTATCATTTCCACGAACCCCTCGGCATCATCGGCCAGATCATCCCGTGGAACTTCCCGTTACTCATGGCCGCGTGGAAGCTCGCGCCGGCCCTCGCCGCCGGCAACTGCGTCGTGCTGAAGCCGGCCGAGCAGACGCCCGCGTCGATCATGCTGTGGATCGACCTGATCGGCGACCTGTTGCCGCCGGGCGTGCTGAATATCGTCAACGGTTTCGGCCTCGAAGCCGGCAAGTCGCTGGCGACGTCGGGCCGCATCGCGAAGATCGCCTTCACCGGCGAGACCTCCACCGGCCGTCTGATCATGCAATATGCCAGCCAGAACCTGATCCCGGTGACGCTCGAGCTGGGCGGAAAATCCCCCAACATCTTCTTCGAGGACGTCGCGCGCGAGGATGACGACTTCCTCGACAAGGCGATCGAAGGCTTCACCATGTTCGCGCTCAACCAGGGCGAGGTGTGCACCTGCCCCAGCCGGGCCCTGGTCCATGAGAAGATCTACGACCGCTTCATGGAACGCGCGCTGAAGCGCGTGGCTGCGATCGTGCAGGGCAATCCGCTGAACGAAGCCACCATGATCGGGGCGCAGGCCTCGTCGGAACAACGCGACAAGATCATGTCCTATATCGACATCGGCCGACAGGAGGGCGCGGAGCTGCTGATCGGTGGCGAGGCCGCCAAGCTCGACGGCGATCTCGCCGATGGCTTCTATGTTCAGCCGACCGTCTTTCGCGGCGACAACAAGATGCGCATCTTTCAGGAGGAGATTTTCGGTCCGGTCCTGTCGGTTACCACCTTCCGCGACGAGGAAGAGGCGCTGTCGATCGCCAATGACACGCCTTATGGCCTCGGTGCCGGCATATGGAGCCGCGAGGCCGACACCTGCTATCGCTTCGGCCGTGCGATCCAGGCGGGGCGCGTCTGGACCAATTGCTACCACGCCTATCCGGCGCACGCGGCCTTCGGCGGCTACAAGCAATCGGGCGTCGGTCGCGAGACGCACAAGATGATGCTCGACCATTATCAGCAGACCAAGAATCTGCTGGTGAGCTACAGCCCCAAGAAGCTCGGCTTCTTCTGATCCTCGGGCGCCCCGGCCGCTGAGGGGGGCGCCCATTTTCCCGGCGAAGGCAGTCTTCCGGTCAAAGCGGACGCTGCCTTCGGCCTGCGCTGGTTCGTTACCGCCGCTCCCTCTTCGCTTGACGCCTGTCCGCCGCGCCGCAACAGAGGGGCGCTCTTCCGGCGCGCACAGGAACCGAGCTTTTGGACTCCATCACGATCATTCTCCTGCTGCTCCTCGCGGTGGTGGTCAGCGGCATCCTGTCGCGCGCCGTCCCGCTGCCCCTGCCGCGCCCGCTGTTCCAGATCGCCCTCGGCGCCGCGATCGGTCTCGTCGCGGACTGGCGGGTCGAGCTCGATCCCGAAATCTTCTTTCTGCTGTTCCTCCCGCCACTGCTGTTCCTCGACGGCTGGCGCATTCCGCGCGAGGAATTGTTCCGCGACAGCCAGACCGTCCTCGAACTGGCGCTCGGGCTGGTCCTGTTCACCGTCCTCGGCATGGGGATGTTCATTCACTGGATGATCCCCACCATGCCGCTCGCGGTCGCCTTCGCACTGGCGGCGGTGATCTCGCCCACCGATCCGATCGCGGTTTCCGCCATCGCCCAGCGGGTGCCCATCCCGAAGCGGATGATGCACATATTGGAGGGCGAATCGCTGCTCAACGACGCCTCGGGACTCGTCTGCCTGCGCTTCGCCGTCGCCGCCGCATTGACGGGCGCCTTCTCGATCCAGCAGGCCGCGCTCAGCTTCCTGTGGGTCGCACTCGGCGGAATCGCTGTCGGCATCAGCGTAACTTGGGGCGTCGCCCGCGCCAAGGCGTTCATCAGCCGCCGCTATGGCGAGGAGGGCGGCGCGCAGATCGTCATCAGCCTGCTGATCCCCTTCGGTTCCTATCTGCTCGCCGAGCATATCCATTGCTCCGGCATTCTCGCGGCGGTCGCAGCCGGCCTTACCATGGGCTTCGTCGAGAGCCGGGGCGAAGTCGCGGCCGCCACCCGTATCCGCCGCAACTCGATCTGGGACGTGATCCAGTTCGTCGCCAACGGCATCATCTTCGTGCTGCTCGGCGAGCAGTTGCCCGGCATATTGGAGGGCGCGGCCGATATCGTCCGGACGACCGGACACCGCGAAATCTGGTGGCTTGCCGTCTATGTGCTCGCACTGAACGTCGGGCTGGCGGCGCTGCGCTTCCTGTGGGTGTGGGTCTCGCTGCGCTGGACCTTCTTCCGCGCCGGGGAATGGAAGCGCGCACCCAATTGGCGCGCCGTCGCCGCGACGTCCTTTGCCGGCGTGCGCGGGGCGATCACCCTCGCGGGCGTGCTCACTCTGCCACTGACCATGCCGGATGGCTCGCCCTTTCCGGCGCGCGACCTCGCCATTTTCCTGGCGATGGGGGTGATCATCGTGTCGCTGCTGACCGCCAGCGCCACCCTGCCCTGGCTGCTGCGCGACCTGAAGCTACCCGAGGAGCCATCGCACCTGGCCGAAGAGAACCGCGCCCGCGTCGCTGCCGCGCAGGCGGCCATCGCGGCGGTCGAGCAGCTCGAACATGACATGGCCGCCGGTCGCCCCGACGCCGACATCTATGTCGCAGCCGCCTCGCGGATCATGGACGGCTACCGCGCACGCATGGAAACCCATCGCGGCGCGGCGGAGGAACAGGCACTGGCCCGCAGCTTGGAGACAATCGAGCGCGAACTGCGCCTCGCCGCCCTCAAGGCCGAACGCCGCGAGATCTTCCGCCGCGTCCGCAAGCGCGAACTGGGCAGCGAAACCGCACGCAAGCTGGTGCGCGAGCTCGACCTGCAGGAGGTCCGTTACGCTGTGGCCGGAGGGTGATGGACGCCATGCGATAGCATGGCCGCGCCGCTCACCAGCTATGGCCGGACCGGATTATTCCGCTGGCGGCAATGCTGAGCTTACGAGAAGGCCGCTTCTGGCCGGGAAAGGATGGGCGCAATCTTGGCGCATGGGTCGGAACGTCTCCGGTCCCCCGAGCCAGAGGCCGCATCCATGAAGATCTATCACCATCCGCTTTCCGGCCACGCCCATCGGGCCGTCCTGTTTGCATCGCTTCTGGGCGTCGCGCATGAACTTGTCGAAGTCGACCTCGCGGCCGGCGCGCACAAGCAGCCCGAATTCCTGAAACTCAATCCCTTCGGCCAGGTGCCGGTGCTGGTCGACGGCGACGTCGTGATCACCGATTCCAACGCCATCCTGGTCTATCTGGCCCGCAAGTCCGGCCGCACCGACTGGCTGCCCGACGATGCCCAGAGCGAGGCGGCGGTCCAGCGCTGGCTGTCGGTCGCGGCGGGAGAACTCGCTTATGGACCAGCCGCCGCCCGCCTGATCACCGTCTTCGGCGCAGGGTTCGACGCAGAAGAGGTGATCGCCCGCTCGCACCGCCTGCTGGGGCTGCTGGACGCCCGGCTTGCGGAGAGCGCCTGGCTGGCCGGGGCATCCCCGACGATCGCCGACGTCGCGCTCTACAGCTATGTCGCACGGGCGCCGGAGGGCAATGTCGACCTGTCGGCTTATCCCGCCGTGATCGATTTCCTCGGTCGGGTCGAAGCCTTGCCCGGCTTCGTACCCTTCGCACGGACGCCGATTGGTCTCGCCGCCTGAACCGGACAAGGCGCGCGCGCCTTGCGCGATAGCGGCACGAAAGGATCCGGCGATGTCAGAACAGCCCGGCACACATCCGGTGTGGCACGATGGCGAGCGGCGCATCCAGGCAAGGCTCGGCGTGGCCGAGCGCATGGCCGAGGTGGGCACCCGCGTGATCCGGGACCATATGCCCGACCAGCACCGCGCCTTCTATGCCCAGCTGCCGTTCATCCTGGTGGGAAGCGTCGACGAGTCCGACGACGTTTGGGCGACGATCCTCGAAGGACCGCCCGGCTTCATCGCGTCACCGTCGCCGACGACGCTCGACATCGCAGCCCGGCCGCAAGCGGGTGACCCCGCCGCATCGGGGATCGGTGCCGGCCGTTCGCTGGGCCTGCTGGGCATCGAGATGCACAGCCGCCGTCGCAACCGGATGAACGGCACCCTGACTGGCGCGGACGGCGTCCTGCGCGTCGCGGTCGAACAGAGCTTCGGCAACTGCCCCCGCTATATCCAGCTGCGCGATGCCCGTTTCGCGCGCGATGTGACGCAGCCTCATGATGCACCGGTCGAAAGTCTGACAGCGCTGGACGATGCGACCCGCGCCATGATCGAAACGGCGGACAGCTTCTTCGTCGCCTCCTATGCCGATCGCGACGGGCGCCGGCAGGTCGACATATCGCATCGCGGCGGCAAGGCGGGGTTCGTGCGCGCGGGTGCCGGCGATGTGCTGACCATCCCCGATTTCGACGGCAATCTGTTCTTCAACACGCTGGGCAACATCCTGCTCAACGGCAAGGCGGGCCTGCTGTTCGTCGACCATGCCAGCGGCGACGTGCTGCAGATGATCGGGGACGCCGAGATCCTGTTCGACTCGCCCGAGATCGAAGCCTTCCAGGGCGCCGAGCGGCTATGGACCTTTCGCCCCCGCCGGATCGTGTTGCGCCGTGGTGCCCTGGCGCTGCGCTGGTCCTTTCGCGAAGACGGCGGCTGGTCGCCCCATACGCTGAAGACCGGCGACTGGCGGCAAGCGGCCCCGTGACGAGGCCCCCCCAGACAAGCGATTACGACCACAGACGAAGGAAATGCCGATGAGCAGACCTCCCCTTCCCCCGTTCACCCGTGAGAGCGCGATCGAAAAGGTGCGCCTTGCCGAAGATGGCTGGAACAGCCGCGACGCCGCGAAGGTCGCGCTCGCCTATACGCCGGACACGCGCTGGCGGAACCGCGTCGATTTCGCCGAGAACCGCGACCAGGCGCAGGCCTTCCTGCCCCGGAAGTGGAACACCGAGCTCGACTATCGCCTGATCAAGGAGCTGTGGGCCTTCACGGGCAACCGCATCGCGGTCCGCTATGCCTATGAATATCGCAACGACAGCGGCCAGTGGTTCCGCGCCTATGGCAACGAGAATTGGGAATTCGCCGAGGACGGGCTGATGGCGCGCCGCCATGCGAGCATCAACGAAATGCCTATCCGCGAGGAGGAGCGCAAATTCCGCTGGCCGCTGGGCCGACGGCCGGGCGATCATCCCGGCCTGAGCGATCTGGGCCTGTGACCGCCCGGCGGGCACTCCGGCCGGCGGCCTGATCGACGGCACTCTTCGCGTCGACTAGGATCGCCAGCGAAGGGGACGCTGGCATGGATCGATGGCAGGCAATGCGCATCTTCGCCAAGGTAGCGGAGACGGGAAGTTTCGCGGAAACGGCGCGCGTCCTGCACATGAGCGCCCCGGCCGTGACCCGCGCGGTCGCCGCGCTCGAGGACCTGATCGGCGCCCAGCTGTTCGTCCGCACCACGCGGTCGGTGCGGATGACCGAAGCCGGGGCGCGCTACCTCGATGATTGCCGGCGCATCCTTGCCGACATCGCCGAGGCCGAAGCCGCCGCTGCAGGGTCCTATGCGACGCCCAGCGGCACCCTCGCGGTCACCGCCTCGGTGATGTTCGGACATATGTATGTCCTGCCGATCATGACCGAGTATCTCGCGCAGCATCCCTCTGCGGCCGGGCGCACCCTGTTCGTCGATCGCCCGGTCAATATCGTCGACGAGGGCGTCGACGTGGCCATCAGGATCGGCCATCTGGCCGATTCCGGCTTTACCGCGACTAAGGTGGGCGAGGTGCGCAGGGTCGTTTGCGGGTCGCCGGACTATTTCGAACGTCATGGCGTTCCGACCTCGCCTGCCGATCTGAGGCAGCACCGGATCGCCGCATCGACCAGCGCATGGGCATCGCCCGAATGGCGCTTCGCCGGCGACCAGCGCGTGACGATAGATGCGACCCTGCAATGCAACACCAACGAAGCGGCGATCACGGCCGCCCGGTCGGGCCATGCGCTGACGCGCGTGCTGCACTATCAGATCGGTCCGGCCCTACGCCTGGGCGAGCTGCGGATCGTGATGGCCGAGCATGAGGAGCCGGCGCTTCCCATCCACATCCTCTACCCGCAAGGCCGCGACGCCCCCGCCAAGGTCCGCGCCTTCGTGACGCTCGCCACCGCAAGGCTGCGCGGGAACGCCTTGTTCAACTGATCAAGGGGCGAGGAGCACGGAGGGCTGGAGCGGGTGAAGGGAATCGAACCCTCCTAGCCAGCTTGGAAGGCTGGAGCATTACCACTATGCTACACCCGCTCACCGGGCCTTCGGCATGGTCTGCCGAGGGCGCCCCAATGCCACCATGTCGGTATCATCGTCAACCGCGCATCGCCGGTTGCCTCCTGTCCCGCTGGCAGTAGAGACGGATGCCGGTCTCCGCGGCGGCGCGAAAGGGAATGACGGGTGACGGGAGTCTGCGGCAGCTGGCATCTGGACGGCGCGCCCGGTGCAGGCGACGCCTGCGCCGCGATGCAGCGCGCGCTCGCAATCTATGGCGGCTATCGCAGCGACCGGATTGACCTGGGACCGATCGCGCTGGGCATCGAGCTCGCCCATATGCTCCCCGAAGACCGGTTCGACCGGCAACCGTTGAAGGGCGCGGATGGCGGGTTGTACCTTGTCGCCGATGCCCGGATCGACAATCGACCCGAGCTGGCCGAAGCGCTGGGGCTGTCGGCGGATCGGACCACGACGATAGGCGATGCCGACTATATCCTCGCCGCGTGGGAGCGCTGGGGCGAGGAGGCGCTCGACCGGCTAAAGGGCAGCTTTGCCTTCATAATGTGGGATGCGCGCGCACGGATCTTGCGGCTGGTGCGCGATCCCCTGGGCCAGCGTCCATTGTTCGTCCACCGCGCGCCCGGCCGCATCCATGTCGCGAGCATGGCGAAGGGGCTGCACGCCCTGCCCGACATTCCCCGCGCGCCCGATGCGGAGCGCATGCGCGACCATATCGCGCTGCTGCCGCAGGTCGGCCCGCGCAGCTTCTTCGCGGGGATCGATAGGGTAGAACCGGGCCAGATGCTGCGCATCTACGGCGATGGCCGCACCGACCAGGTGGACTGGTACGATCGGACGCAGGACCGCTCCCCCCGCTTCGCGCGCGTCGACGACTATGTCGATGCGTTTCGCGAACTGTTCGACCGGGCCATTGCCGACTCGCTGCGCACGACGGGCGGCGTCGCCAGCCATTTGAGCGCGGGGCGCGACAGCGGACTGGTCTCGGTCAGCGCGGCGGCCGAGCTTGCCAAGAGTGGCAGGCGGCTGACCGCCTATACCCATGTCCCGCTGCCGGGTGCGAACCTGCCGCCGGTGACGGGACGCTTCGGCAATGAAGGCCCCGGCGCAGCGCGAGCCGCCGCGATGTACCCGAACATTGATCATGTTCTGGTCGACTGCGCCGAGCGGACGGTGGGGGACGAGTTCGACCGCCATTTCTTCTATTGCGAATATCCGGTCCTCAACCCGACCAACAGCTTGTGGGACAGCGAAATCGCCAGGCAGGCGGCCGCGCGCGGCGCGACGATGCTGCTCAACGGGCAGTTCGGCAATATGACGGTCAGCACGCTGGGCACGCAGCGCCTGGCCGAACTCGTCGCACGCGGGCGGCTGCTGCGCTGGTCGCGCGAGGTCGCAGCGCTGCATCGCAACCGGCACGACAGTCTGCGCGGCCTGTTGTCGGTCAGCCTGGTGCCTCATCTGCCGATCCCGATCGTCCTGCTGCTCCGTCGGCTATTCGGCCGACAGGACTATGTGGTCAGCGAATATACGGCGCTGCGCGAGGATCTGGCCCGGTCGGAGACATTCCGGTCGCATGTCGAGACGATAGGTTTCGACACGCATTTTCGGGCCTGGGGCGATGTGCATGCGATGCGGCGGATGGTGCTGTGGCGGGTCGACCATCTCGGCCAGCATATGAAGGGCATGCTCGCGGCCACTGGCCTCGACTCCCGCGATCCGACATCCGATATCCGCCTCGTCGAGTTCCTGTCGGGCGTGCCGACCGACGTGTTTTTGCGCGACGGCCAGACGGCCTGGCTGTTCAACCAGGCGTTCGGCGACCGGTTGCCCGCCGAAACGGTCGAGGCGCGTACCAAGGGCCTGCAATCCGCCGATTGGCCGACGCGGATGCGACAGGCCTTGCCGGCACTGCGGAGTGAACTTGAACGGGCCAGGCACAGCCCCACGGCCGTCGCCCTGATGGACATGGATGGACTTCTGGCCGACGCATCGGCTTTCCCCGAAAGCGACGCCGACCTGGCCAACACGCAGCACAATATGCGCTACCACATACGTCTCATGCGCGGCGTGTCGGTCGCGCATTTTCTGCGCAAGCTGGAAGCCGGCAATCGCTGAAGCTCAGGCGGCCCGTGCGGATCCGCCATGGCCCCGCAGGTCTCGACCGGCGACCGCAGGGCGTATCCGATAGCGGGCGATGTAACCGACATGATCGGACAACATGCCGCCTGCCGCATCGTGACCGAAGGGTACGCTGATTCCCGCCACATCCATCGCCATGCGCGAGCCGGGCATCACGATCTCCCAATCCCTCGCACGTTTCAGTGAATAGGCTGCGTCCGCCGGCAGAGGTCCGCCGCACGAGGCGGGAGCGATGGCACAGCTCCGCAGCGCGTCGTGCACGCCGCTGCGGACATGACTGCCGAGATCGTGCAATCGCGCAAGAAAATAGGCCGTGCGCGACGGCCGTGGGCCGACGTTGAAGTCACCCGCCAGAAGGAGCGGCGTGTCGGGGCGCAGATTGGCGGCGAGAAAGGCCTCCAGCGCATCCATCTGGCGTCGGAAGGCGTAGAGCGACCGAGCGTCGTCGACATGGGAAGCCCGCCGCGAGTTCAGATGCACGTCGACCACCGCCACCGGCACGACACTGCCGGGAATGTCGATCATCGCCAGCACCGCCCCCTTGTTGGCGAGACAGTCGAAGCCGGCGCAGGCGAAGTCGGGAAAGGCCATGCGCCGGATCGAGCGGACCGGATAGTCGGAGAGAATCTGCAGACCGCTGCCCAGCAGCTTACCGCTGCGCTCCCCGGCCAAGAAGCTGGCCTGTTGCAGAAAGGCGGTATCTGCGGGCGTCGGTGCGGCTGTGCCGTGCAAATCGGGGCCCGGGCCGTCCACGACGAAGCGATATCCCGCCTGTCGACCGATCGCTTTCGCCTCCTCGGTAAAGGCTTCCTGCAGCATAACGATGTGTGGCTGATCTCCCCGCCGACGGAGCACCGCGAGCCGGTCACCAATCCGGCTGAACGCCGCATCGCGGCCCAGCCTGATCGGCCAGGGCAGGCCTTCGACATTATAGGTCATCACGGTAAGCACCCCATCGCGGGTCGACAGGGTTGAAGCGGTGATCGCGGGCCGCACAGGCGCTCCCCCTTGCGTCGGCTTCCACGACAGCCCCGCAGCGGCCAAGGCCAGAACCGCAATCGACAGCCTGCTCCTGTTCATTTTCATCGAGGTCGTCCTACCATCTGGCGGCGAGACGGCCCGGAGATGGCGCGCCCACAGTTCTCCCGAAAATAATTCGGCCACGGGCTGCGGCAGGTGCACGACAGCGGCGTCGTGGCGAGCATGAGGATCGGCTTTCTCTTCAACCACGACCAGGTTCATCAGGTCGCCCACGCCCTGCCCATCGCGCTCGCCATGCGGCATCTGTCTCCATCGGTGCAGGTCGTGATCGCCACGACCAACCCGGCACTGACCGCCGAAGTGTTCCGCCTCGGCGGGCCCGACGCCAGCGGACTGGAGGTCATCGAACTGTCGTTGCGGCGAACCTCGACACGCCTGTTATCGTGCGCGCTCGAATGGGCTCTGCCGGTGCGCAAGATCGGCATGTACCGCGACAATCTGGAGCTGTTTCGCTCGCTCGACGCGTTGGTCGTGACGGAAAAGACCTCATTGATCCTCAAGACCCGTTATGGACTGAACTTACCGGTCATCCACACGCGCCATGGCGCGGGCGACCGTGCGATCGGCTTCAACAAGGCCAGCGCGGGCTTCGATCATGTGCTGGTGTCCGGCCCCAAGATCCGTCGTCGCCTGACCGAGGAAGCCGGCGTGTCGCCCGACCGGATCAGCATGGTCGGCTATGCCAAGTTCGACCTCATCAAGGATCGGCGGCCGCGCCTGCCGATGCAGGACGACGACAAGCCGACCGTCCTCTACAATCCGCACCCCTCCCCCCATTTGTCGTCCTGGTATCGACACGGGCGGGCGGTGCTCGAGCATTTCCTGCACGACGATCGTTTCAACCTGATCTTCGCGCCGCACGTCATGCTGTTCCACCGGCCTTTCGTGGTGACGATCGACAAGCTGCGCATCGACCGCCCCGGTCTGATCGAGCAGCGCTTCTACGACGCCCCCAATATCCATATCGATCTGGGCAGTTCAGCCTCGACCGACATGAGCTACACGCTCGGCGCGGACATCTACCTCGGCGATGTCAGCAGCCAGATTTATGAGTTCCTGTATCGATCTCGCCCCTGCGTGTTTCTCAACAGCCACGGGGTCGCCTGGCGCGACGACCCCAATTATGCACATTGGGCCGCCGGCCCGGTTATCGCAGATCCTGCCGATCTCGGTTCCGCACTGGAATGGGCGACGATCGCGCATAGCCGCTATGCCACCATCCAGCAGCGCCTGTTCGCGGACAGCGTCGATCTGACCGGCGAGCCATCCGCCATCAGGGCGGCGCGCGCAGTGCTCGGACGCTTGGGGGCTCCTATGCGGACGTGCGAGGCCGAACTGCCCATCGCCGTCTGATCGTGCCGCTGCGCAAGGACATCTGGCGGCCGGCGATCGTCGAACGATCGCTGCAAGACATCGTCGCTGTCGGCGGAGTCGGGGATGCGCGGCTACATTGGCTGCCCGAACAGCGGCCCTATGCCTTTCTGGCGGACCCGTTCGGCCTGTGGCGCAACGGGCTGCTCCATCTGTTCGTAGAACGCTTCGATTATCGGGACCGGCGCGGAACGATCGAACTGCTGATCTACGACCGGCACTTCCAGTTGATGGACCGGCGCGAGATACTGACGGAGCCCTGGCACCTCTCCTACCCCTTCGTGTTCGAGGCGAACGGGGAGACCTGGATGCTGCCCGAAGCACACCGCTCGGGTCGGCTGACACTGTATCGCGCGGTCGACTTCCCCTTCCGCTGGGAACCGGCAGCGGTGATCCCGCTCGACTGCGTCGCGGTCGACGCCACCCCGTTCCACCATCAGGGGCGCTGGTGGCTGTTCTACACATCGGCCAGCGATCGCGAGAGCAAGGTCGCCGAACTCCATGTGGCCTATTCGGACTCGCTGACCGGCGAATGGCGCCCGCACCACCGGAACCCGATGCGGCAGGATCCGGTAAGCGCACGGCCGGGTGGGACGCCGGTCCTGATCGATGACAAGCTGCTGCTGCCCGTCCAGAATTGCCTGACAACCTATGGCGGAGGTATCGCTATGCTCGACATCGGTACCCTCTCTACCGAGCATTTCTCGGCGCGCCTGGATGGGCCGATCGCACCACCCCACAGCGTCATGCCCTATGCGGAAGGCATGCACACTCTTTCTGCGGCGGGCCCCGTCACCCTGATCGACGTCAAGCGGACAAAGCTGTCCGTTCGGGGTCTGGCGATAGAGGCTCGGCGCGAACTGGCTCGACTGCCGGCAAGGCTGCGAGGCTGAACAGACAGTCGAGCGCGGCGCGACCCGCAGCTTCGAATGCCGATGGCCCGAACCGTGTCACCGTCTGCCGACGCGCTTCTTCGCCCATGCGCGCCAGCCGCGCCGTGTCGTTCAGTAGCAGCCCCAACTTGATCGCCAGCAGATCGGGCTGATCGGGCGGGACCAGTTCGCCCGTCACGCCCGGTGAGATTGAACGCGCCAGTTCGCCCACGGCCGAGGCGATAACGGGTAGTCCCGCCTGCATCGCCTCATGCGCTGCGATGCAGAAGCCCTCGGAACGCGATGGCTGAACATAGAGATCGAGGCTTGCGAGAAAGGTCTGCGCATCGGTGGCGAACCCCGAAAAGACGACGTTGTCGAGGCCGAGATCGGCTGCCTGTTTTTCCAGCGCCGATCGTTCACGCCCTTCGCCTGCAATCTCCAGTTCGAAATCGATCGCCAGCGCGCGCAGCGAGGCCGCAGCGAGGAGCAGCGTGTCATAGCCTTTGACCCTATGAAGACGCCCAAGACTCCCGATCCTGAGGCGGCGGCCCTGCGTCCCCGGCGCGGCGCGGCGCGCGGCGGGATCGGCCCGGAAGATCGGCCAGCTCACCAACCTCTGCGGCGATACGCCGAGCCGCTCGACGGTGAAATCCGCGACCACATCGGAATCCGCCACCCACAAGGTGGAAAATGCGTGCGAAGCACGCAGCAAGCGGCGATTGGCAGGTTTCAGATAGGCGGCGTGCTGCCAGCTGACGACCGGCAGATGCAGCCACTGACCCGCCAGCTGTCCGAGCAGCGTGGCCCGGGTCAGCGAAGTCCACAACAGGGTCGGGCGATAGTCACGGAGCCGTGCCAGCAGCCATCGGAACGCCGAGAGATGATCGCTTTCGGCGCCATCGCGAACGTCGACGGGAATATCCGCCACCTGCAGGGCAGGAATACCCCGTCCGTCCCGGCGGCAGAGCGCAAACACCCGCACCTCTGCGCCGCATTTCCGGAGAACCTCGGTAATCGCGGCGATGGGGGCCGAAGCGCCTCCGCCTTCCATCGAGTTGATGACATAGGCGATGCGCAGCGGCGCTGGGGCGGGCGATGACGGACGCATAGTCCATCGACGCCGCCGGCCGATCAGCGCCGCAGTCGCTGATATGCCATCCCAGAAATATTCCCGATACTGCTGCAAACTGCGGCCCAGCCCCCGCCGCGCCGTCATCCGGACATGCATCCGGACGGGACAGCCTATGAAATATGATCCGGCAGCGGCCGGCCGCTATTGGGGGATCGGGGAAACAGCTGCGCCAAGTCCGCGACCAGTCGCCCGTCATATCGGCATCGTGATGCATGACTTCTCGACCGGCGGAAGCGAACGCATCGCCATACGCCTGGCGAACCGCTGGGCAGCCGCCGGGCGGTGCGTGACCCTGTTCGTCGGCAATCCGGAAGGCCCGGCGCGTGCACTTTTGTCCGCATCGGTCGAAATCGCCTGTGCGTGCCCTGCCGTGCCACGCGGGTTCCTGTCCAGGATGCGTCTGGGGCGACGCCTCGCACCGACCATCGGCGCGAGCGCTCCGGATCTGCTGTTCATTCCGGGCAATTTTCACATCGCGGTCGCGGCGGCTCTTTCCGCGAGTCTGGGAGATCAATGCCCGCCGGTCGTCTGCAAGCTGAGCAATCCGCTCAGACGGCCGAACCGCAGCGCCTTGTCTCAATGGCTGTACGGGGCGCTCCTGCGTCGTCAGGCCAGGCGGATCGATCGCTTCGTCGCGATGGCGCCATCGCTCGCCATGGAGGCGCAGGCGATACTCGATCAGGCCGACCTCACGACGATCGCTGAACCGAATATCGACGACGAGCGACCGGTGGCGCAGCGGCCGCTGCCGCCGGGACGGTCGCGTATCCTGTGCGCGGGTCGCCTGGTCGATCAGAAGAATTTTGCGCTTGCCTTACGGGCCATCGCGCAGGTTGATCGGGCGCTCGATATCGAGCTGCTGATTTATGGCTCTGGCCCGCTGCGCGGCGCGCTGGATCGGCTGGCCTGCCGGTTGGGAATAAAGGATCGCGTCCTTTTCGGCGGCCATGTCCCCGACCTGCTCCCAGCATTGCGGGCAGCGAGTCTGTTTTTGATTTCCTCACGCTATGAAGGCTATCCGGCCGTGGCGGTCGAAGCGCTGGTAACGGGCGTGCCCGTCGTCACGACGCCCTGTTCGCCGGCCATGCGCGAGATCATCCGCTGTGACGACGACGGCACGATCGTCCCGGCCGATCCCGCAGCCATCGCGCGCGCGATCGAAGAGCGCTTGCAGCGCAACGCGCCAGTGTCCAGTTCACGCTGGCTGGTGGACCGTCATCGGGCCGCTCAGGTCGCCGCCGACTATCTGACGCTGTTCGATGAGCAGGTGGCGTCCAGCCGCGACTGACAAGCTGAACCACGTCACACATCCGACCTGGCTCATCATTTCAATCAATTCGAGCTTCACGCTCAAGACCGTGAAGCTGACATCCGATCTGCCACTATAGACATCTGCCGACGGTCTCGTTTCCAACGGAGGAAACCGCAAACCATCGCTCCCCGTTCGGCACGCGGTTGTCACCCATGTGACCGATACAACCGGCCGCCCATGTCTTTGGTCCGTACTGTGGGCATGTGGCGGAGCGGGAGTCCGCCATACTGCCATTCGCCATCGTCCAGCGCCATTCAATCAACCCCTATAAAACAGGCTTCATTCCTCGCGTAGCACCCATAATCGTCCCATAGCGTTCGCTTGCGTTCCCATAAAACCGACGTACTATCGGGGAACGGTTTAGGGAACGACTGCCACTCCGCCACAATGGCAAGGCTCTGGCAGGTTCGATTCCCGGCAAGGGATTCCAAGTGCCAAAGAAACTGGTCAATGCGCTCACCCCCATGACGGTGAAACATGCACCGGCTGGTCGCCATGCCGATGGCGGTGGCCTGCACTTGCTAGTCAAAGACACTGGCGCGCGTTCCTGGGTCTTTCGCTTCATGCTCAAGGGCAAGTCGCGCGACCTTGGGCTTGGTCCGGCGGCTGGCCCCGATGCCATCACCTTGGCCGATGCTCGCCTCAGGGCGTCGGCGCTGCGCCTCAAGGTGAAGGACGGCATCGATCCGCTCGCAGAACGCCAGATAAAGGCCGCTGAGGCCATTGCGGCGCAACAGGCGGCGCAGATAGCCGGAAAGACGTTCAAGGACGTTGCGAAGGCCCATATCGAGGCGAATGAGCATAGCTGGCGAAACGCAAAGCATCGGCAGCAATGGAGCAACACTCTCGCTACCTATGTCTATCCCGTCATCGGCGATGTTCCGGTGGCAGAGGTGGGCACAGAACATGTGATGACAATCCTAGAACCTATTTGGAGGGCCAAGCCTGAGACAGCCAGCCGGGTGCGCGGGCGCATCGAAACGATCTTGGATGCTGCAAAAGCGCGCGGCTATCGCCAAGGCGAGAACCCTGCCCGCTGGCGCGGCCATATTGCCCAGATACTCCCGGCCCGCGCCCGGCTTACCCGTGGCCATCACAAGGCGATGGCGTATGACGAACTCCCAGCATTCATGACGAAGCTCCGGGAGCGCGAGGCTGTTGCGGCGCTGGCGCTTGAGTTTGCCATCCTTACCGCTGCCCGTACTGGCGAAGTCATCGGCGCGAAATGGGGCGAGGTTGACCTTGAAAAAGCGGTTTGGACGATCCCAGCGGATCGTATGAAGGCGGGCAAGGAACATCGCGTTCCGCTGTCACCTCGTGCTGTCGAGATATTGGAGGCAACCCGTCATCTTGGCAAAGATTGGCTGTTTCCCGGCGAACAGAGCGGCCAGCTGTCGAGTATGGCAATGACGATGCTTTTGCGCCGCATGAAGGCTGATGCGACCGTTCACGGCTTCCGCTCCGCCTTCCGCGATTGGTCAGCCGAATGCACCGGCTATGCGCATGAAGTTTGCGAAATGGCGCTGGCCCATACAATCGGCAACAAGGCGGAGGCCGCTTATCGGCGCGGCGATCTGTTCGACAAGCGGCGGAGGTTGATGGCCGATTGGGCGACCTACTGCGCGAGTAGGGCGGCGGCTGGCGGCAACGTTACCCCGATCAGGCAAGCCGAGGCCGGATAGAGCTTCACCGGGCATTCCGCCCGATGGAAGCAAGCGGCCCGATCGATGAACGCGAACCGGAAAACTACTATTGAGCGGCTGGATCGTGTTCCTATGATGTTCTAATATCGGGGCGGGGATAGGCAGGCCAGCCGAAAAGCGCGCATCCCACGCGCTTCCCCATCACATCATGGGAGCCGCTTGGGAGGCGGTATGAGCAGTACGGAAAATCCATTACGGCCGGGCCAGCGTATCATCGAATGGTCAACCGCGCTGGGAACGCGGGCTGCCGATTCCGGGCGCTGCTGCTTGATCGAAGCCATTCGGATCGTCGGCAAGGCTAGATATGGCGACGAGTGGACAGGCCAAGAGCTGAACGCTCACCATTGGTATGATCGGCCCAAGGACTTTGACCCTAGCTCCATAGATCGCCTTATAACTCGGGCGCCACCGCCGATCAGCCTTGCGCAGCGACAAGCGGGGGTGCGCCCGGAGACTCGCAGAGAATTTACAGAAGCTGAGCGCGAAAGCATGATACGTCGCGGCCAAGAAAAGGCCGCGCGAGATTTAGCCGACTTCGACGACAATTTGGATTGCGTCACCCGATTGCGGTTCGCCATCGATTGGATCGCCCAACTCTGCCGGGATGGCAAACTTCAATCGTTCTATCGTCTGAAGGCTGGCGGGGTGCTTGGCGACATGGCACCGCACGAATGGAACGTAGATGACGCTCTTACCCAATTTGCCGCCAAGGGTGGCTTTGATCGCTGGTTTCTGACATCGGCAGCCAATCAGCGACAATGGTTCGTCTATATCTTTGTCGATCGCGAGGGGCTGATGAGCGCCGTCTCGACGTTTGCCCATGCCCCGTTAGTCATAGCGACCACGGACCTAGCGCGGCTGTCACCCTACCTCCGGTTCGCCATCCAGATTGCGCTCCAAAAAGGCTGGCAATCGGCTGAGGGAGCATCAACCAAAGAGCATCGAAAAGTCGCGATAGAGGCGGCTTGGGCTGCAGCCTTTCCGGACCTGCCGTGCACGGGCAGTCAAGTCGATAGCCTAGCCATGCTCACGGGCTTTCCAGACCGGAAGAGCATCGAAAACGGGCTTCGGGCGTCCGCCGCGAAGAAAAACGGGCGGAACCCAAAAACTGCCGGAAAAGCGTGATTGTTGGAGGGGGTTCAACCCTCATTCCCGGCCGCCCGTCATGACTGGCTGAACCCTAAAAGCTTTGCCAACGGCCAAATCTGAGCATCATTTGTGGCCCCGCGAGTCCGACGCAATCCCGCTCGGACCGCCGGGATACGCCATTATGCAGTCCATTCAGAACGATCCCCCGAAGATCGGTTATAGCATTCGGGAAGCCTGTCAGGCGTCCAGCCTAGGTCGGACTACTCTATACGCAAGAATTGCAGATGGGACGCTCCGAACCGTTCGCGTCGGCGGTCGCCGCATCATTCCCGCCGATGCGCTTCGCGCGCTGGTCACCGGAGAGGTGTGATCCATGATCGCAATTATGCAAAACCCCGCCGTTTGCGTCGGCGGGGTCTCGCGCAATCAACTTGGCGGCTGGTTGCACTCCCCCTCTAACGCTTCGGACTGGCAGGCGCAATTGCTCGCGTCCCGTTTTTGCCTTTCCCCGTGGATGGCGCGCGACATCGCGCAGCTTTGCTTCGGGAGCGGCGCGCATGGCTAGGCCCTTCCCGCATCACCGCCCGGCCGCGCTCGCGCTGCTCAACGGCTTTCCCGGCCTCTCGCACAAGACGGCCGGGTTCCTGGGCCATGTTTGCGTCGCTCCGGCCCTGACCGATCGGCAGCGCAATTGGTTGGTCAAGCTGCTCGATCAGCACGGCCAGCCGCCTCTGGCAGATGGAGGCGCGTCATGACGAGCTATCCTGATGCGCCCGGCCATCGCGGTATCGATACCAGCATGGCCGCCGCCGACGCGCTCGCTCCCAAGCTGGGGCGGCTCCAGCGCATGGCTGAGGCCGCAATCCGCGATGCCGGGGACACCGGCCTCACCGCCGATGAAGTGGCGGCCCGGCTCAAGATGGACCGTTGGTCGATCCAGCCGCGCACGTCCGAATTGCGGCGCAAGGGCATCATTCGCGACAGCGGCCAGCGCCGTCGCAACATTACCGGCAAAGACGCGATCGTCTGGGTTGCGACCCCAGCCGAACACGCTGAATCATGATGGTCGCCGCCATGTCGAAAGGCTCCGAGCTGCCCCGACATGGCGGCGCTTTGAAACTTCACCGGAATGCGATTTTCGGTGAAGTTTCAAACTTGCCGGGTTGCGACGAAAAGCCCGAAAATCCGGCACGCGCGCAATCTGGCACGCCCCATGCTGTTAGCTATCTTATTATAGGTGGCGTACCGTATTTCGCTTGCAAGCCCGGCAGGGGTGGCGCTCGCAACCGCGCCGATCGCGAAAGCCACTGCCTAACCGCCTCACAGGTTAGCAATCTGACCGCCGCCGCGCATCATGCGGGTGCGATCGGCCTCCCCCTCAACCGCATGATTACGATCCATTGGCAGGCGGCTGGAGTGCCTCTGGAGGCCATGGCGAAGGCAACGGGCAGGTTCATTGACCTGATGGCGAAGTGTCTGGCCCGGCGGGGCGCTCGCACGGCATGGCTATGGGTTCATGAGGGAGGCCACGGCAAGGGCGGCCACTGCCATATTCTTGCCCACGTCCCGGCGGCGCTCGTCGATCGAATGGCCCGGCGGCAGCGCGACTGGCTGCGCCGCATCACCGGCCAGCCCTATCGGCGCAGCGTGATCCACAGCAAGCCCATAGGCGGGCGGCTGGGGCTGGAGAAGGGCAATCCCGACCTGCACTCGTGCAACCTGCAAGCGGCGCTCTCCTACGTACTGAAAGGCGCGACACAAGCAGCGGCAACCTTAGCAAACCTTAACAGGCTCGAACCTGGAGGGCGCATCATCGGTAAGCGTTGTGCCACCTCTCAGAACATCGGGGCGAAGGCCCGGGCCAATCTCCAACATGAAGGTTCAGACCGATGACCAAGCGTAAGCGCCCCCGCACCCCGAAAATCGACAGTGCGCCGCCCGAAAGCCAAAGCATCACGATCGCCGTTCCCGACACCGACAACACGGAAGAAACGAAACGCTCTCTTTCGGCCAGCATCCCCGGCTGGGCTGATTTGAGCGAAGATCAGAGGGCCGAACTGGCGGAGATCGCGATAGCGCAGCGGAAGATCCGACAGCCGGTGCAGGTGACGCTCTCCGAGAGGCCCGGGGGTGGCAAGTCGATTGGATTGGGGAAATGCGAAGCGCAGGGCTTGCTTAAGCTGCAAAAGGCTTTCGCCGCTGTATCGATCGATCCCGTCAACGCGCGGGCAAACGAACTGCTCAAATATCTCGGATCGGTCGGGGCGGATACGGAAGCGCGCTACAATGCCGCGTTGTCATTCATCGAAAGCATGGCCCCGCAAAACCAAGCCGAAGCCCTGTTGCTGGTCCAGATGTATGTCACCCATGATGCCGCAATCCGGGCACTCAGTCAGATTGGGTCGGCGGAATGGGTGCCGCACGTGCAGACTTTCGGGAACCTCGCCACGAAGCTGCTGCGCACCTCTCAGGGGCAAATGGAGACGCTTGCGAGGATGCGGCGCGGGGGCGAACAGGTCGTACGCCATATCCATGTCGACAATCGCGGCGGCCAAGCCGTCATCACCGAAAATCTCCACACGGGGGGAAGGGAAACGGCGAAAAATGCGGATCAATCCCATGCAATCGGTTCAGGCGACTCGGATAGAAGCGCCGCGCTGCCTAGCCCGGACCCGCTCGGGTGGGGAGTGCCAGTCCCTGGTCGTGAGGGGGAAACGCCGTTGCAGGATGCACGGCGGGACGAATCCGGGAGCGCCGATCGGTAATCGGAACGCGAGAAAGCACGGGGGATATTCTGCCGATACATTGGCGGCGGTGCGCTATCTTAAGGAGATTGCGCGGTTGGTGCGGGATGTGGATTGTTAGAACAGAGGTGATACGCCTTTTCGGGGGAGGATGGGATGACCGACGAGCACGACGACATAGGGAAGTCGTTCCGGCAGATATTGGGAAACGATGAGCGTACCGACGACGAGCGCGCCGAAGATCAGCGAAAGTTGGACGTGCGGCGCAATGAACGTGCACGGGAGGCGTTCGAGCGGGAGCGCGATCGACGTATTGATTACCTGCAAATGGATCAACGAATCCGCAATATTGCATCCCGCGAGGTCAATAAGGTTGTCATGGTCGGCGTGGTATTCGTGGGCACCTATGCGTTTGGCCGGGACTATGGCTGGCCCGCTGGCGCGGCCTTCCTGATCGCTATCGCTGCACTGCACTGGTGGGATGGCCGTAAGGCCGAGAAACTGCCGCGCTTCAAAATCGATGAGGTGGACCAACTGGCGGAGGATACCGTCACCCATGAGCGCATTGTTGCTTACGAGCGTGACGGCAAGCCTTGGCTCTGGGTCAAAGGCCAGTACCTCCATTGGGAAGGCCTCTTCGATCATCCATTTTGGGACGATGTGAACAGACGCGTCCGCACCTATGCTGGCATGTCGCACCAGAAGCGCGTTGCTGACAATAGGGCTGCGCGCGCGGCATCGCTACCGTTTCGCAAGGCTGTTATCGCCAGATTGCGCGAGCAGGATGCCGAATGGGAGTTGCCGAGCTGGGCACGGCTAGACTCCGATGAACGCGCCTAACGGCCCAGAAGGCGGTCCAATCATAATCTTAAGCCCATAACGGCCGGGTCGCCCAATTCGCAGGAAAGCCCATTGCGGGTAGATCGCCAGTCGGATGCACTGATAGCAGAGCCTTCATGTCATCGCGCCACGTCGATGTTGGGGCGATGATGCGCATGAGGTGTGCTAGCAGGGTGAGCGTGTTGTAGAGGGTGCCCGGTGCCGATGTGACTGTATAGTCAAGTGTCCCCGCTAAATCGGTGGGCTTTAGCGGTAAGCGCGGAGATACCTTGAAGCGGCGATTCCACAGCCGGCCGTGATGAGCGCAAATATTTCTGACGGTGACGAGGTGCTTGACCAGCGGCACTAGAAGCGCCTCCGGGAGGCCCAACTTTGCAGCTATCCGATTGCGCAGCGCCTTGTCCGCCAACGATGAATACCAGCGAGAAAGAGCCCCGAAGGTCATCATTTCAGCTACCATCCACACGGCTGGCATAGCTGGCTCGCTATATGTGCGGCGGTAATGCTCAATATAGGTTTCGGGAGAGGTGCCAACTTCGCGCGCCAGCCGCCCAAGGTTATCGTGAAATATCTTCCGGTCAGAGTAGAGCGAGGCATTGAGATAGCCATGGCTGCCGCCCTGCTGCGCCAAGGCAAAGGCCCAACTGCCGCGAAGCGCAACCTCAACATGCTCGGCAGCGCGCGCCACTTGATGCCTTAGGTTTCGATCAAACGTATACAGAGCGGTGATGGTGTCGAAGTCGGTTCCCGGCCGAAAGCGAGGCGCGGGACTTCCTTTCGGATATTCAAACGGCAGCCAATAGGCGCTCAACCGATAGTAGCTGACGTTGGCCAGCCAATGCTCCGCACGCAGGACATCCGCAACCGTCATTCCTTCATTGCGAAGGTGGGCGATTTGCTGCGCCAATGTGAGCGAGGGTTTACTAAAGGTGCGAGCCATAGGGCTGGCTTAGCCGCAATTCGCTCACAAAAAAAAGGCCCACCAAGTGTGCATACCCCGAGGGGCAGAGGCCTGGCGGGCTCCATTGCCGTCTCAGGTAGTAGGGAAAATCCTACAAATCAATAACGCGGCAAACAAATGCGACGAGCCGAATCGTCCAAACGCCAGTCAGCCGCTCATGGAGAGACAAAGCATTATTCGGTTTAGGGGGCCTTATTGGTAACGCCGAACCAATCGCCGAAATTATGCCTATTTTTCAATGTAGAATGGCGGAGCGGGAGGGATTCGAACCCTCGATACGGTTTTGCCGTATACTCACTTTCCAGGCGAGCGCCTTCGACCACTCGGCCACCGCTCCGCATGCACTGGAAGGCTGGCTCCCTAGCTTGGCGCGGCGGCTTCCGCAAGGCGCTGGAGCATGTATCATGCGGGGATGACCCCAAAAGCATCCAGCCACCCCGTCCGCTCCGTTGCACGAAGTGTGAAAGCCATTCTGATCCTGTCGGCGCTGTTGCCCCTGCTCGCGGCGTCGCCGGCACCGCATGCGGGCAAGGCCCCTGCCACAGCGGGAGAAATTCTTGCCGCCAGCCAGTCGAACGACTGGCAGGCCTTTCCCGACGAGGATGTGCTGCTGCTCGACTTCGACGGCGGGCGCCGCGTCGTGATCGCGCTCGCGCCGGAGTTCGCCCCGGTCCATGTCGACAATATCCGAAAGCTGGTCCGCGCCGGCTGGTTCGACGGGACCGCGATCAACCGGGTCCAGGACAATTATGTCGTCCAGTGGGGCGACGCGACCGAGAAGAAGCCGCTGCCCGCCGAGATCGTCGCGGCGCCGCCTGCGGAATATGAGCGGCCTGCAGCGGGGCTCGACCTGCGTGCCTTGCCCTATCCGGACCCTTATGCGGCCAAAGTAGGCCATGCCGGTGGCTGGCCCGTGGCGGCCGACGGCCAAGGGCTCGCCTGGCTGCCGCATTGCTACGGCATGGTCGGGGTAGGCCGGAACGTCGCACCCGATACCGGCACGGGAGCCGAACTCTATGTCGTCAACGGACACGCACCACGCCATCTCGACCGCAACATCGCGACCGTCGGCCGGGTGCTGGCGGGCATGGAGATGCTGGCGGCGCTTCCGCGTGGCACCGAGATGCTCGGCTTCTACAAGGAGGGCGAAGCGCGACCCGTGATCACCAGCGCCCGCATCGCAGCGGACCTGCCCGCCGGAGAGCGTCCGCGCTTCGAGGTGATGAAGACCGACAGCGCCACCTTCGCCGCCTGGACCAAAGCACGCGCCAACCGGCAGGACGTGTTCTTCATCCGCCCGGCAGGCGGCGTCGACATCTGCAATGTGCTGCCTCCGGTGCTCGCCCTGTCCGGGTCGACGCGATAACCCGCCGGCCACGGCGCCGCCCAGCCTGGCCCATCAGGGGCTGATCATGAGAAAAGGGCCCGGAGGATAACCCCCGGGCCCTTTCCTTTTCCGATGACCGGATGGTCGGCGGACACCGATGGCTGCGGCGGACGGCGAAGCGCCCGCCGCAAGGCCGATCAGAAGTCCATGCCGCCCATTCCGCCCATGCCACCCATGCCGCCGCCCATGGGCATCGCCGGCTTGTCCTCGGGCGATTCGGAGATCGCCGCTTCGGTGGTGATGAGCAGGCCGGCGACCGAGGCTGCGTCCTGCAGCGCGGTGCGGACGACCTTGGTCGGGTCGATCACGCCGGCGGCGACGAGGTTCTCATAGACGTCGGTCGAGGCGTTGAAGCCCTTGGTCTCGTCATTCTCGCGCAGCAGGTTGCCCGAGACGACCGCGCCATCATGGCCGGCATTCTGGGCGATCTGCTTCACCGGGGCGGTGATCGCCTTGCGGATGATGTCGATACCACGGGTCTGGTCGTCGTTCGCGCCCTTCAGGCCCTCGAGAGCCTTGGTGGCATAGAGCAGCGCGGTACCGCCGCCGGGAACGATGCCTTCCTCGACCGCAGCGCGAGTCGCATGCAGCGCGTCGTCGACGCGGTCCTTGCGCTCCTTCACCTCGACCTCGGTCGCACCGCCGACCTTGATGACGGCGACGCCGCCGGCCAGCTTCGCCAGACGCTCCTGGAGCTTCTCGCGGTCATAGTCGGACGTGGTGTTCTCGATCTGCTTGCGGATCGCCTCGACACGGCCCTTGATCGCGTCGGCCGAACCGGCACCGTCGACGATCGTGGTGTTGTCCTTGTCGATGGTGACGCGCTTGGCGGTGCCGAGCATGCCGACCGTGACGTTCTCGAGCTTGATGCCGAGATCCTCGGAGATCATCTCGCCGCTGGTCAGGATCGCGATATCCTCGAGCATCGCCTTGCGGCGATCGCCGAAGCCCGGTGCTTTGACCGCTGCGACCTTCAGGCCGCCGCGCAGCTTGTTGACGACGAGCGTGGCCAGAGCCTCGCCCTCGATGTCCTCGGCGATGATCAGCAGCGGGCGACCCGACTGCACGACGGCCTCGAGGATCGGCAACATCGCCTGCAGGTTCGAGAGCTTCTTCTCATGGATGAGGATGTACGGGTCGTTGAGCTCGACCTGCATCTTCTCGGGGTTGGTGATGAAGTAAGGCGACAGATAGCCGCGGTCGAACTGCATGCCCTCGACGACGTCGAGCTCGAATTCGAGACCCTTCGCCTCTTCGACGGTGATCACGCCTTCCTTGCCGACCTTCTCCATCGCTTCCGCGATCTTCTCGCCGACTTCCTTGTCGCCATTGGCCGAAATGATGCCGACCTGGGCGACTTCGTTCGAACCGGAAACCGGCTTCGAACGCGCCTTCAGGTTCTCGACGACCTTGGTGACCGCGAGATCGATACCGCGCTTGAGGTCCATCGGGTTCATGCCGGCCGCAACCGACTTCATGCCTTCGCGGACGATCGCCTGCGCCAGAACGGTCGCGGTGGTCGTGCCGTCGCCGGCCAGATCGTTGGTCTTCGAGGCAACCTCGCGGACCATCTGCGCGCCCATGTTCTCGAACTTGTCCTTCAGTTCGATTTCCTTGGCGACGGTAACGCCGTCCTTGGTGATGCGCGGGGCGCCGAACGACTTGTCGATAACGACGTTGCGGCCCTTCGGCCCCAGCGTGACCTTTACCGCATCGGCGAGAATGTCGACGCCGCGCAGAATGCGCTCACGTGCGTCGCGCGAAAACTTAACGTCCTTCGCTGCCATGGTCTCTATTCCTCTAGCTGTATGTTTATAACGGGTAGATGTTCAGGAAATTCCGGTGCGGCAGCTCAGCCGACGACGCCCAGAATGTCGCTTTCCTTCATGATCAGCAGGTCTTCACCGTTGACCTTCACCTCGGTGCCCGACCACTTGCCGAACAGGATGCGATCGCCGGCCTTGACGTCGAGCGGCGTAACCTTGCCGTCGTCGGCCTTGGCGCCGTTGCCGACGGCAACGACTTCGCCTTCCTGCGGCTTTTCCTTGGCCGAATCCGGGATGATGATACCGCCAGCGGTCTTTTCCTCGGCTTCGACGCGGCGAACAAGAACGCGATCGTGCAGCGGACGGAAACTCATGCGCTTCACCCTTTCCTAGCAACTTTCGACGAGCCGGAAGCGGCCCTGTCGATTCCCTCAGACTGGAAACTTTTAGCACTCACCGTCAGCGAGTGCTAGCGGGCATATGTGAAGGCCCCATGACGCTGTCAAGCGGCGGCCCGGCGGAATTTTTTGCATTCCATGACACCAAATAGCCGACCACGGGTTTCGGTCGATTGGCCCACAGGATATTGGGGGGCCACCGCAATCCTAAAAGCCGGTGATGCAGAAACTCGTCCCCCTGAAATACCCGGCCATCGCTTTTGCGCTCGGCCTCGCCTCGGCCCTCGGCTTCGCTCCTCTCAACTGGTGGGCGATCACGCTGCTGTGCATCGCCGCGCTCATGGGGCTGACGATGCGCGCGGACCGGCTGCGCGACGTCGCGTGGCGCGGCTGGGCGTTCGGGGTCGGGCATTTCACCTTCGGCAACAACTGGATCGCGCAGGCCTTCACCTATCAGGACGCCATGCCCCACTGGCTGGGCGGCATCGCGGTCTTCCTGCTCGCGCTCTATCTGGCGGTCTATCCGATGCTCGCCTGCATCCTCGCCTGGTCGTTGCACCGCCTTCCGCTGGCGCTGCATCTGCGTCGCTTCCGTCTCGATGGAGAGCGGCGGCGGGCGAAGCTGAAGGGCCTCATTCCCGAGGGGATGGAGCCAGCCCGGGAGGTCGAACTGCCGGCGCCCGCACCGGCGGCGTTCATCCCCCTGTTCGCCGCCAGCTGGATCGTCACCGAATATATGCGAGCGACGCTGTTCACCGGTTTCGCATGGAACCCGCTCGGCGCAGTCCTGGTCGCGCCCGACAGCGCGGAACCCGCCTGGATCGGCCTGACCCGTCTGTTCGGAACCTATGGGTTGTCGGGATGGATCGTGCTGCTGTCGGGCATCTGGTTGCTGGCGATCCTGCCGGGCACGAAGCGGATCCGGTGGCAACGGGTCGGCTGGGCGTTGCTCGTGGCGATGCTCGCTCAGATCCTGTCGGCCTGGTTGCTCCGCCCTCTGCCGCCCGGCAATGGGCCGCTGCTGACCGTGGTTCAGCCCAACATCAACCAGAACGAGAAATGGGATCCTGCGCTCCAGCGCAAGAATTTGGAGCGGCTGCAGACGCTGACGGGACCGCCCGGCCCCCGGCCCCGGCTGATCCTGTGGCCCGAGGCGGCCACGGCCGACTTTCTGGAGATCGATCCCGACGCCCGCGCACGGATTGCCGCTTTGCTGGGGCCGGGCGACCGCATCCTGCTGGGCGGGGATTCGCTGATCTTCGACCGCGCGGGGCAATTGACGGCGGCGCATAACAGCCTGTTCGGCCTCGATCCGCAGGGCAGGATCATAGGCCGTTACGACAAGGCCCATCTCGTTCCCTATGGCGAATATCTGCCGGCACGACCGATACTGTCGGCGATCGGACTGTCGCGCCTCGTCCAGGGCAATGTCGATTTCCTGCCAGGCCCCGGCCCGGCCACGCTGCCGCTTCCCGGCTTCGGCAAAGCCGGAATCCAGATCTGCTACGAAATCATCTTTTCGGGACAGGTGGTCGATGCGCGCAACCGGCCGGACTTCCTGTTCAATCCGTCCAACGACGCCTGGTTCGGGCGCTGGGGCCCGCCCCAGCATCTCGCCCAGGCCCGCCTGCGGGCGGTAGAAGAGGGCATCCCGGTCATCCGATCGACGCCGACCGGAATTTCGGCGATCGTCGATGCCGACGGCCGGTTGCTCCACGCCCTCCCATGGCGACAGTCGGGGGCGATCAACGCGCCGCTACCACCAGTCCGCCCCACGACGCCTTTCTCGCGCCATGGCAACCTGCTGCCGATGGTCTTCGCGCTGCTGCTGACTGCGGCAGGTCTCGCTTTCGCGGTGCGCGGCCGGGCCTGAAGCGTCCCGCCGCCCCCGGGGCGCTTCTGCCTGTCGAAACGTCAGCTGTTCGGTCGGCACTCGATCGAGATGCGGGCGCGGGTCGGATCGGGCCAGCTCTCGGTCGCCGCCATGTTGGCCGCATCGCGCGCGTCCAGCCAGACCCTTGCCAGGCCCGTCATGGCAGCCTCGTTGCCGAACAGCCCGCCCTGCGCGAAATAATCCTTTTCGGCCGTGCAGCCGTCGATCCCGGCCCGCTCGAAAACACGCCGCGCGGCCGTGGTGGCACGATTCTCCTCTGCGGAGGGGTCTCGCGGGCAGCCATAGAGCCAGTCGATCGCAACCTTGTAAGGCATAATGTGGTTCCTCGGGGCGAATCCCCTTTTGTCCAAGCCTCGCTCATGTCCCGAATCAGATTAATGTCCGGTATATTTCGTAAGGGGTTTTCAGAGGCCGGTTCCGAATCCGTAGTAGCCGCGGCTCAGGACGTCGCCCGTTGCGGACGCGAGCAAGCGGCGCTAAGGGCGATATAACGAACTCTTTATATCCTATTCGCAGCGAGCGCCTTATCAGGCGACTATCATCCCAAGAGGGTCAGTCAGTACCTATGCGCAGCAACTATCTCTTCACCTCCGAGAGCGTGTCCGAAGGCCATCCCGACAAGGTTGCCGATCAGATTTCGGACGCCATCGTCGACCTCTTCCTGTCGAAGGACCCGGAGGCGCGCATCGCGTGCGAGACGCTGACGACCACCCAGCTGGTCGTGCTTGCCGGTGAGATCCGCTGCAAGGGCGTCTATGAGAATGGCGCCTGGGCCGCCGGCGCGCAGGAAGAGATCGAGAAGATCGTCCGCGAGACGGTGCGCGAAATCGGTTATGAGCAGGACGGCTTCCACTGGAACCAGTTCCGCTTCGAGAACAATCTTCACGGCCAGTCCGCCCACATCGCGCAGGGCGTCGACGCCAGCGGCAACAAGGATGAGGGCGCCGGCGACCAGGGCATCATGTTCGGTTTCGCCTGCGACGAGACCCCCGACCTGATGCCGGCCACCCTCTATTACAGCCACAAGATTCTCGAGCGCATGGCCGCCGACCGCCACTCCGGCGCCGCCCCCTTCCTCGAACCCGATGCCAAGAGCCAGGTCACGCTGCGCTTCGAAAATGGCAAGCCGGCCGCCGCGACGGCGATCGTCGTCTCGACCCAGCATGGCAAAGGCTATGACGAGGGTGAGAAGGAAGCCGAGCTCAAGGCCTATGTGAAGCAGGTCGTCGCCGACATCCTCCCGGCCGAGCTTCTGTCGGACAAGACCGTCTATCACATCAACCCGACCGGCAGCTTCGAGATCGGCGGGCCGGACGGCGACGCGGGCCTTACCGGCCGCAAGATCATCGTGGACACCTATGGCGGTGCGGCCCCCCATGGCGGCGGTGCCTTCTCGGGCAAGGACCCGACCAAGGTCGACCGCTCGGCCGCTTATATCAGCCGCTATCTCGCCAAGAACATCGTCGCCGCCGGCCTTGCCCGCCGCTGCACGATCCAGCTGGCCTATGCGATCGGCGTGTCCGAGCCGCTCTCGCTCTATGTCGACACGCACGGCACCGCGAGCGAAGGCATCACCGACGCCGCGATCGAGACCGCGATCCAGGGCATCGAAGCGCTTGGCAAGCTGACCCCGCGCGGTATCCGCACCCATCTCGGCCTCAACAAGCCGATCTACCGCAAGACCGCCGCTTATGGCCATTTCGGGCGCAAGGCCGAGGGTGACCTGTTCCCGTGGGAGCGGACCGACCTGGTCGACAAGCTCAAGGCCGCCCTCGCCTGATCGCCATAGCCCGGCCCGGCTGTCCCGGCCGGGCTTATTGTTGAACAGCCGTTTCTTTCCTCTGGCGCAGTGTGGCGGGAAGCGAGTAGGGCAGCGTCGTGACCTCGAGCGGAGCGCCCATGTCGGATCTCGCAGCCTTCCTGCGCGCCTGGGCGCGGGATCCGCTCGGTATTGCCGCCGTGGCACCTTCGGGGCCCTCGCTCGCCCGCCTCATCACCGCGCACATCACCCCCGACATGGCCCCGGTGATCGAACTCGGCCCCGGCACGGGCGTCTTCACAAAGGCGCTGCTCGACCGGGGACTGCAGGAATCGGATCTTATCCTGATCGAGAATGAGGCGGACTTCGCGCGCATGCTCGAAACGCGCTTCCCGCAGGCCCGCGTCGTGCGCGGCGACGCGGCTGGCGTACACCGCCACCGCGCGCTGTTCGCCAACGGACTTGCCGGTGCGACCATCTCCGGACTTCCGATCCTGAGCATGAACGTCGCCCAGCAGATGAAGATCATGCGCGGCTGTTTCGATCTGATGCGCCCCGGCGGACGCCTCTACCAGTTCAGCTACAGCCCGGTCTGCCCGGTGCGGAAGCCCGTCATGGACCGGCTCGGGCTCAAGGCCCGGCGCCTGTCAAGCACGCTGCGCAACCTGCCGCCGGCGGCCGTCTACGAAATAGGTCGCGACCATGAATGATCCGCTCTCGATCCGGCGCCTCTACGGGCGCCGGCAGGGACACAAGCTGCGGCAGGGACAGGCGGAACTGGTCGAGCGCCTGTTGCCCGAGATCAGCGTGCAGGAAACCGGTGCGCTCGACGCGCCCGTGCTGTTCGGCGACGATCGGCCGCTGGAGCTCGAGATCGGCTTCGGCAAGGGCGAGCATATGGCCTGGCAGGCGTCGCAGCGCCGCAACCACGGCTTCATCGGCTGCGAGCCCTTTCTCGACGGCGTCGTCGGTGCGCTGCTGAAGATTGACGAACTGGGCCTCGACAATGTCCGGCTGCATATGGGCGACGCGATCGACGTGCTCGAACGGCTCCCCGACGCTTCGCTCGAACGGGCCTGGCTGCTCCATCCCGATCCCTGGCCGAAGGCGCGCCACGCCAAGCGCCGCTTCATGAACGACGGGCCGATCGGCCTGATCGCGCGCAAGATGAAGCCCGGCGGCGAATTCCGTTTCGGTACCGACCACCCCGTCTATGTTCGCTGGGCGATGATGGTGATGGGCCGCTCCCCCGATTTCGAATGGCTCGGCGAAACCCCGCACGATTTCCTCGTCCGCCCCGACGACTGGCCCGAAACGCGCTACGAAGCGAAGGCACGGGCGAAGGGCCACGAAGTCTGGTATTTTCGGTACAGACGTCGGTAGCCGAGCGGGGTTGCGAGGGGGATAGGCCTCTGCAATAGCAACGGCGGGTGCACGTCCCGCTGGGGCGGGCAGGTTTTGCCGTTGGTCGGGCCGCCAGCGGTCAGACTCATGCCCGGAGGCCCGATGGTCCTGTCCCGCCTGAAACCGCGCAGCGCGCTTCGCCAGTTTTTCCACGGCCAGGCGTCCGCCGGCCTGATGTTGATGGCCTGCGCCGCGCTTGCGCTCGTCATCGCCAATTCCCCCCTGGGCCTGGCCTATGAGCACGCACTCCATGTCTTCATAGGTCCCTTGTCGGTCCAGCATTGGATCAACGACGGGCTGATGGCGATCTTCTTCCTGCTGGTCGGGCTGGAGATCAAAAGGGAGGTGCTCGACGGGCAACTGTCTTCCTGGCCGCGCCGGATATTGCCGGGGCTGGCCGCCGCCGGAGGCATGGCGGTGCCTGCGCTCGTCTATCTGATCTTCAATCCGGGTCCGACGGCCCATGGCTGGGCCATACCGGCGGCGACAGACATCGCCTTCGCGCTGGGTGTCCTGGCTCTGCTGGGCAAGCGCGTTCCCGTTTCCCTGCGCATCTTCCTCACCGCGCTCGCCATCATCGACGATCTCGGCGCCGTGATCATCATCGCGCTGTTCTACACGGCGGAGCTGTCGCTGCCGCATCTCGCCGGCGCAGCCGGCTGCGCCGGCCTGCTGTTTGCGATGAACCGGCTGGGCGTTCGTCGGCTTTCCCCCTATCTGCTCATGGGGCTCATCCTATGGGTGCTGGTCCTGGGCTCCGGCGTCCACGCCACGCTGGCGGGGGTCGCCCTTGCCTTTGCCATACCCCTGCAGGAAACGCCCGGTCGTCCGGACTCCGAGACCCGTAGCCCGCTGCATCGGCTCGAACATTTGCTGCACATGCCGGTCTCCTTCCTGATCCTGCCGATCTTCGGACTGGCCAATGCCGGAGTGCGCGTCATTGGCCTTCCGCCGGAGGCGTTCACCGCGCCGATAACGCTTGGAGTCGGCCTTGGACTGCTGATCGGCAAGGTCGTGGGCGTTTTCGGGACATCCCTAGTCGCGGTCCGGGCGGGAATCGCCGACATGCCCGCTCACGCCACCCCGGCACAGCTGTTCGGGACCGCTCTCCTGTGCGGTATCGGCTTCACGATGAGCCTGTTCATCACGCTCCTCGCCTTTGCCGGGCAGCCGATCCTGCAGGCCGAGGCGAAGATCGGCATTCTCGCCGGATCGCTTCTGGCCGGCATGCTCGGCTTCCTGATCCTGCGGTTCGCCCGGCGAGAGGACGCCGCCGCTGATTGAAGCAGCTCAGGCCGCGATGGGCGCGCCAACGCGTCGCGCTATCTCATGGCGTTTCCAGGCGCGTTCGTGGAAGAAGAAGGCGACGGCGTTGACGCAGGGTTCGATCAGCGCGATGCCGCCCGCGATCTGAACCGATCCGGTCAGGGCATAGGCCACGCCGAACCCGATAGTCAAGTGCAGGGAAAGATAAGTCAGGGTCTTCAGCATATCGGTGGGCATGGCTTCGTCTACGCCGCCATTTATTGCGATCGATTCGCAAATAGGCAAACGGGCTTCCTCGATCAGAGCGACGCAAAGGGTCGATCAGCGGGCACGCAGGACGACAGCTGAATCCCACCTATGGCGATTGCGCCACAGCTCGCCAGCCCCTTTCGGAAAGCGCGGATATCCGCCGATCTTTGCAGGAGAAATTGCTGCGATGCGTCATTAGCATCTTTGCAACGAAATGTTTCTGCTACTTTCTTTCAGCGTCGATGCGCTTCCCGGCATGAAAAACGGGGCGCGCCAGCGGCACGCCCCGTCCTTGCATTGTCAACGGATCAGAAAGCGGCGCTGACCGAGAAGACCACCTTGCCGCTGGCGATCGACGAGCCGTTCTTCGTCGACGAGAAGTTCGGCAACAGATAGGCCGACTCGCTCTTCGAGATGTCGGTGTCGATGTAGGACACGCCGAGTACGACCGGTCCGACCGCGACGTCCGCTCCGACCAGCCAGTCGAGATATTTGCCGGTGGGTGCAACGCTGGTTCCGTTCGGGCCGAGGCCCGAATTGCCGTTCGAATAGCCGAGGTGGCCCTTGAGAGTCACAGGCGTGTTCGGGATCGAGCTGGAGATGTCGCCCCAGATATAGAGATTGTCTTCCTTGTCGCCCGGCGCATCGGGAATGCCCGTGCCGGCCGAAGTGCCGTTGAAATACCAGCGGCCGAGCGCCTCCTGCTTGGGTGCGTAAGCGACACCACCGAGAAGGTTGACCGGGCCAGCGGTGCCGCTGAGCTTGAGGAAGAGTTCAGCAAAGTCGGTCTTGTCGGCGCCGCCGGGATACATGAACCAGGTCAGGCCGGTGTCGACCGCGACCGCGTCAGTCAGCTGCACCTTGTAGCCGCCGAACAGGTCAAGTTCCATGTTCGAACCGCCGAAGGTGCCCCAGCCCGACAGGTTCGAGCCCCAGGTGCCGGCATAGAAGCCGCTTTCGTGGTTGATGGTGATACCGCCCTGGATCGCCATTTCCTTGTCGCTCTGCGACACACCGCGGAAGCGGTAATCGGAAACGAGACCGACGCTGCCGGTCACGGTGAAGGCGGAGCTTTCCTCGTCCTGAGCGAGAGCCGGCGTGGCGGCAGCAAGAGCCAGGACTGCGGCGGTGAGTTTCGGAAAGCGCATAAAGACAATCCCCTTTTCGGTTTAGGATCGTCCCTCCTCATCGACGTGCGCCATCTCTATGCGGATCGCGTCTCCATTCGACACGCTCATTATGGAGATGAGGTTCAGCGGTACGTTTCTAGATTGTTACAAATTGTTTCTAAAAGACAGCGCCACGCTCCTTGTTCGGGGAGCGTGACGCTGTTGCAACACCTTACGTTTAGGGCAGGTTAGGCTGCCATGCGGCGGAGGTGCTCCTCGTCGCAATCGACCCGGACCTGGGCGCCCCCCGATCGGTGGCGGCGAACCCACTCGCCGATCATCTCGGCCATGCTGTGGTCGATCGCGGGAACCTCGCGCATGTCGAGGCGGACCGGACGACCGCCGGGGATCGATTCCAGCACCTTGGAGACCTTGGGCAAGGCCACGAATGTCGCCGCCCCTTCGAGCCGAACCTCGCTCTCGTCGGCCTTCTCGGCGGTGTCGACCTTCAGCTTCAGCTTGCGGACATGCGGCAGCAGCTCGATCATCGACAGGGCCAGGCCCACCAGCACGCCGGTCAGCAGATCGGTGGAGACGACCATGACGAAGGTCGCGACCCAGATCATCGCCGGCAGCACGCCATGATGCTTGAACAGATGCTGGACATGCGAGACCGACACGAGCCGCCAGCCGGTCACGACCAGCACACCCGCGAGCGAGGCCATCGGGATCTCGCGCAGCAGCCAGGGCAGCAGCGCGACGAAGGCGAGGAGCCAGCCGCCATGGAGAACCGCCGACAGACGCGTCATCGCGCCTGCCTGCACATTGGCCGAGCTGCGGACGATGACGCCTGTCATCGGCAAGGCACCCGCAAGACCGCAGAGGAAATTGCCGACGCCTTGAGCGCGCAGTTCCTTGTCATAATCGGTCCGCACGCCATCGTGCATGCGGTCGACCGCAGCCGCCGACAGCAGGGTTTCCGCGCTGGCGATGAAAGCGATCGCGATCGCAGTCACCAGAAGCGCCGGCTGCATGATCTGGCCGAGGAAGCCCTCGCCCGGAGGAGCGACGGCCGCGACGATCGATTCGGGCACGTCGACCCGCGTGATCGACAGGCCGAACGCCCATGCGGCGACGGTACCGGCGATCACGCCGATCAGTGCACCCGGCACGAGCTTCATCGACTTGGGCCTGAGCTTCTCCCAACCGATCATCGCGACGATGGTCAACAGGCCGATCGCGAAGGCCAGTTCGGCCGCCTCGATGTTGGACGCGGACAGGCCGAGCATGCGGCCGGGCATCGCCGCCAGATTCTGCAGGCCGTTGGCCAGCGGCTTGGCGTCGAACAGGACGTGGAACTGGCCGACGACGATCAGCGCCCCGATACCGGCGAGCATGCCGTGGACAACCGCCGGCGAGATGGCACGGAACCAGCCGCCGAGACGGAAAACGCCCGCGACGAACTGGATAGCCCCCGCCAGCACCAATATCGGACCGAGCGCCGCCAGACCGAAATCGCGGACGATTTCGAACACGATCACGGCCAGGCCGGCGGCGGGACCGCTGACCTGCAGCGGGGACCCCGCGAGCAGGCCGACGACGATGCCGCCGATGATCCCGGTGATCAGGCCCTTTTCAGGCGGAACGCCCGAAGCGATGGCGATGCCCATGCAGAGCGGCAAAGCCACGAGGAACACGACGATCGACGCCGTGAAGTCGCGTGACAGCGTGGCCCCCGAAAAGAGGGAGGCGGAGGCGGCTTTCATTCTGCGGCTTCCTGAAGCAGGTCGGCGGCCAGGCGCTGGGCAGCCGGAAGCGCGACCGGAAGCGGCTTGTCGGCGGTCATCGGGGTGAACCGGCCGGTCTTGCCGTCGAGACCGAGCACTTCGCCCGCATGAATGTCGACGAACCAGCCATGCAAAGCGAGTTCGCCGCGCGCGATCGCAGCGGCGACCGACGGATGGGTGCGCAGATGCGACAGCTGCGTCACGACATTTTCGAGCGCAATGATGCGCGCACGATCATTGTCGCCTGCTTGCGGATAGGCTTCAGCGGCCACTTTCTGCGCCGAATGCGAATGGCGCAGCCAGGCGGCGACGTTGGGCATGCCTTCGAGCGAGCCGGGATTGGCAAGGGCCTTCATGGCGCCGCAATCGGAGTGACCGCAGACGATGATGTCGCGCACACCCAGCACCATGACCGCATATTCGACCGTCGACGAAACGCCGCCATTGGCCTGCGAATAAGGGGGAACGATGTTGCCCGCATTGCGGCAAACGAACAGGTCGCCCGGAGCCGCCTGAACGATGAACTCGGGCACCACGCGCGAATCGGCGCAGGAGATCATCAGGGCCTTGGGACTCTGCCCATCCCGAGCCAGCTTGCCATAAAGGTCGCTGTTGCTGGGAAATGTATTGGACTGGAACGTGACTACGCGTCCGATCAGCTCGTTCATTTCTGGACTCCGAAATGTGCGCCGGTAAGACGGCGGGAGCCTCGAATATCGGGCAGTCTCTTTGCGGCGGCGCAGCGTCCCTGTAAAAAATCATTGCTGTCGACGAAACGACTGCGGACAGCGGTCAAGCGAGCTTCTGCGCGCCTTTCACGGGAATATCGATATCGGCCTGCAGGCCCCCTTCGGGCCGGTTGGTCAGCCGCAACTCCCCTGCGTGGGCGCCCACGATCCGTTCGACGATGGCAAGCCCCAGGCCCAGCCCCTCGGTGTTCCGCTCGCGCGCCGTATCGAGCCTGACGAATGGCTGCTTCGCCGCCTCCAGATCGGCCTCGGGAATTCCGGGCCCATTGTCCACCACCCGCAGGATCACGCGCTCGTCCATCGGAATGAGAGTCACGGTAACCGTCTGCGCATGGCGCAGCGCGTTCGTCACCAGATTGTCGAGCGCGCGCTTGAGATCGTAGAGGCGAACGAAGGCGTCGAAATGTTCGGGCCCTTCATAGCGCACGTCATGCCCATGGTCGGTGGCATCGTCGACGACGGTCGCAGCCATCACCGCGACATCGGACCGGACCCGCGGCTGGTCATTCTCGTCGCCGCCGAGGAAGGCGAGCAGCGAGGCGATCATCGTTTCCATCTCGATCGCATCGCGCTGCATGGCGTCGCGCGTCGCGCCGTCGGCGACCATGTCGATGCGCAGACGCAGCCTGGAGATCGGGGTGCGCAGATCATGGCCGACTGCCGCCAGCGCCTGGGTCCGGTCCTGGATCAGGCGCTGGATGCGGTCCTGCATGGCGTTGAACGCCTTGACCACGCGCAGCACCTCCCCGCTCCCCACCTCGGGCAGGATGATACGGTCGCCATAGCCATAGCGCTCGGCCGCTTGCGCCAGCATCCGGATCGGCTTCAGCGTGTTGCTGATCAGCAAGCTGCCGATCACGAGCAGCGCCATCGCCGGGACCAGCGCCAGGATGACCCGACCAATGGCGAGATCCCAGCCGCTCTCGACGTCGCGTGTGCCGAAGGTGATCCAGCTGCCATCGGGCAGGGTCATGCCGCCGACGACCATCGAGTTGAGCCCCGGCGACTTCAGCTGCAGCCGCATTTCGGAATCGGCCAGTGACGGTTCCCAGCTGACGATCTGGTCGCGCATCTCGCGCAGTTCGGGCGCCATGCGCGGCGGATCGGGCAGAGACTCGCCCCAGCGCACGTCATAACGATCGGTGGTCAGCAGCGACGCCATCGCCGGCCGCTCACGCGGTGGCCTCTCGGCGATCAGCTTGCGGGTGATGACCAGATGCTCGGCCAGGCGGTGCGCCTCGTCCTCGCGCAACGAAAACTGGCTCGCCCGCTCGTACAGCATCGTGCTGGTGCAGAACTCGACGGATACCGTCAGGAGCAGGATGATCAGGATCCGCCCCACCAGCCCAAGCGATGGGCGCACCAGATGGATCAACTGCGCGAGACCTCGGCGTTGAACATATAGCCGACGCCGCGCACCGTGGTGATCGGCGCATCCTTGCCCGCGCTCTGCAGCTTGCGGCGCAGCCGGCTGACGAGGACGTCGATGCTCCGGTCGGAGGCGTCGCCCAGCCGGGTCCGCGACAGCTCGATCAGCCTCTCGCGCGCGATCACCCGCTGGGCATTGTGGACGAAGCTGGAGAGCAGATCGAACTCGGCCCCCGTAAGGTCGACGATGGCGCCGGTGGGTGAGGTGAGCTCGCGGCGTGGGAAATTGACGGTCCAGCCGTCGAACGATGCCTCGTTGCGCCGGCTGACGTCGCTCTGCCGGTCCATGCCGCCACGCCGCAGCACGGCGCGCACCCGCGCCATCAGCTCGCGCGTGCTGAACGGCTTGGGCAGATAATCGTCGGCGCCGATTTCAAGCCCGATCACGCGGTCGGTCTCGCTGCCCTTGGCGCTGATGAAGATGATCGGCACGTCGCTCTTCTGGCGGACCTGCCGGCAAAGCTCGATGCCGCTGGTGCCGGGCAGCATGATGTCGAGCAGGATCAGGTCGACCGGCTCGGCATTGAAGATGATCCACATTTCCGGCGCCGTGGAGGCCGGACGGACCGTATAGCCATTCTCCTGCAGCGCGCGCGCGGTCAGGACCCGGAGCGAGGGATCGTCTTCAACCAACAGGATGGTACTGGACGTCACGGTCTTCCTCATCGGGACGGAGGTGATTCAGGTATGGGGGCACCGCGAATGCGTCAACCGCCCTGTCCTGCAAAAGATTGCACCTCGGAACATGGCAATGTTTTGACATGATATGGACGAGGTACGGACATGACCAGCGCCAGTTGAAGCGGCGCCGGCCATAGGTCGCGTCTATGCGCCGCCGGGCAATGTTTCGATTTTGCCGAGCGCGCCGCGCCTTCTATCCTCCCGACAGCGCAAGCAGAAGGAGGCCGGGATGGCGGGACGCTGGTTCGACGAATGGACGGTGGGGGATCGCCTGACGCACGACATCCGCCGGACGGTTACCGAGACCGACAATCTCCTCTTCTCGACGATGACCCACAATCCGCAGCCGCTCCATCTCGATGCCGAGGCCGCGCGTCAGAGCGAGTTCGGGCAGATCCTCGTCAACGGCACCTTCACCTTCGCGCTGATGGTCGGCCTGTCGGTCGGCGACACGACGCTGGGCACGCTCGTCGCCAATCTCGGCTATGACAAGCTGGTCATGCCGAAGCCGGTCTTCATCGGCGACACGATGCGCGCCGAGAGCGAGGTCGTCGAACTGCGCGAGTCCCGGTCACGGCCCGACGCCGGCATCGTCACCTTCCACCACCGCCTGCGGAACCAGCGCGACGAGGTGGTCTGCGAATGCCTGCGATCGGCGCTGCTGAGGCGGAAGCCTGCGGACTAAAGCACACCCGCGCGGGCCAGGAGCGCCTCGGCCTGTTTCAGGTGAGGGCGATCGACCATCTTGCCGTCGAGCTTTAGGGCCCCAACCCCTGGATGGGCTGCGAACAGCGCGACGATCGCCTTGGCCTGGTCGATCTCTGCCTCGCTCGGGCTGAAGCCGCGATTGATCGTTTCGACCTGCGACGGATGGATCGCCATCATGCCGGTGAAGCCGTCGCGCCGGCCGCGCGCGACATAGGCGGCAAGGCCTTCGCTGTCGGCGATGTTCGGATAGACCGTCTCGATCGCGGCGACCCCCGCCGCATGGGCGCCGAACAGGGTCAGCGCGCGGACCATCTCATAGGGCGGGGTGTAACGCCCGTCCTCCTCGCGCGAACTGGCTGCGCCGATCGCCGCCGGCAAATCTTCGGCACCCCAGGTCAGGCCGACCAGACGCTCGGCATAGGCCCGGTAGCTGCCCAGCGCGAAGATGGCAGCCGGCGTTTCGGTCGCGATCGGCAGGATCGGCGGGCAATCGGCCCCCGCCAGTTCGAGCAACCGTGCGACCGAGTCCTGCCCTTCGGCCTTGGGCAGGACGATCCCCGCCGGACGCGCCGCGACGATCGCGCGCAGGTCCGCGCCGACATGCCCGGAATCGAGCGGGTTGATGCGGACGAAGCTCGGCACCGGGGGCGCCGAGCGCAGCCATTCGCCGATCGCCTCGCGCGCACGGGCCTTGGCTTCGGGCGCCACCGAGTCCTCCAAATCGAGGATCAGCGCATCCGCGCCGCTGGCAGCGGCCTTCGGAAAACGCTCCGGCCGATCGCCGGGGACGAAGAGGAGCGAGCGCAGTCTCATGGCTCCCGCATTGCCTTCGCGGCCCAGCGATGGCAATCGGCGAATCGGACTGGGGAGGTCGTGATCCGACGGAGCGGACGCATCATGCGGAGGCCCGACAGCCTGGACTCCCGGCCGCCTCGCCGAACCGACCGCGATAGTCTAGCCGGGTGATCCGGGCCTGCAGGGAAAGACGCATGACACAAGGCAAGCGCATGATCGACCGGGCCCCGGCGGACGGATCGCTAGACCCGACCGCACACTACCGGCGCAGCCGTTCGGCCCCGGTCGTCCTCCACCAGCGCGTCTGCGTCGACGACATTCGGGTAGAGGCGTTCATCGGCGTGCACAGCCATGAGAAGAACCGGCGCCAGTCGCTGATCGTCGCGGTCCAGCTCGACATATTGCCGCCCGAAGCGGACACCATCAACGATACGATCGACTATAACCGCATCGTCGAGGAATGCCGGCGTCTGGCCGACCGGAGCATCGGGCTGATCGAGAATTTCGCGCGCCAGCTAGGCGAGGCGCTGCTCGCCGATCCGCGCGTGATGCGCGCCGAAATTTCGGTGGCGAAGCCCGGGGCGCTGCCCAATGGCGTCGCCCGCTCGACCATCGCGCTGGCGCGAGGCGCCTGAAGCGCCCCATGCCCCCCGTCCCCGATCTGTCGGGCAGCTTCGCCGTCCTGGCCGCATCGGGCAGGAATCGGCTCTATGCGCAGCCGGTCGACACCATCGTCGCCTGGACGGGCGCCGACGTCGACGAAGCGCTGACCCGGCTCGACGCGGCGCTGACGAGCGGATTGCACGCGGCAGGCTGTCTGACCTTCGAAGCGGGCCTGGCACTCGAACCCCGGCTGGCGGCACTGGCGCGACCGCTGCCGCCGGAGAGCGGACCGCTGCTGTGGTTCGGCTTGTTCGAGGGCTTCACCGATCTGCCCGACGACTGGACAGCCGACCTCGCAGCGCAGGCCGCCGCCGGCGCCGCCGAGCCGCTGATCGAGCGAAGGGCCTATGCCGCTGCCTTCGCCGAGGTCCAGCGGCTGATCGCGGCGGGCGACGTCTATCAGATCAACCTGACCTTTCCCTGCCGCGTACCGGTGAGCGGCGATCCCGTGGCGCTCTATGCCGCGCTACGCGACCATGCCCGCGCACCGCATGGCGGAATCCTTCGCACGGACGACCGATCGATCCTCTCCTTCTCGCCCGAGCTGTTCTTTCGCCGCGACGGTCAGGCGATCGAGTGCCGGCCGATGAAGGGCACGGCTACGCGTGGCGCCAGCGCGGAGAAGGACCGGCTCGCCGTCGCGGCGCTGTCGGACGATCCCAAGCAGCAGGCCGAAAACCTGATGATCGTCGATCTGTTGCGCAACGACATCGCCCGCATCTGCCTCCCCGGCAGCGTCTCGGTCCCGCGCCTGTTCGACGTCGAGACCTATCCGACCATCCATCAGATGACCTCGACTGTCACCGGAACCCTGCGCGAAGGCATCGGCGCCGAAGCCCTGCTGCGCGCGCTGTTCCCCTGCGGATCGATCACCGGCGCGCCGAAGATCCGCGCGACAGAGGCCATCCTGGCGGTCGAACCCGAATCTCGCGGCATCTACACCGGGTCGATCGGCTGGTTTGCGCCCGATGGATCGGCCGAGTTCAACGTTGCGATCCGTACCCTCGACTGGCCGACCGGCGCTCCATTCGCCCGCTATGGCATCGGCTCGGGCGTCGTCGCGGACTCGAGCGAAGCGAGCGAATGGCGCGAATGCCTCGCCAAGGCGGAGGTGCTGACCCGGCGGCAGGCCACCCCTAAGCGGGCGCAGGCCCCTCGAAGAAGTTAAGTTCGAGAAGAACGCCATTGGGATCCTGGGTGAAGATCTGTTTCAGCCCGATCGAATCCGCGCTGTTGGTCCGGTAGTCGGCGCCCATCGCATCGAGCCGCCCGCGCACCTCCTCGAACCCCGAGCAATTGAGCGCGACATGGTGGATCGGCCCGGTCGGCCCCGCTTCGACCGGCCGGTCGTAGAAGCGAGGACAATCCATGCTGTTCAGGTGGAGGATCGGCCGGCCGCCGGCATCGTACATCCACTGGACATGCTCGGGCAGCAGCGGCGCCGGGCCGTCGCGGCGTTCGAGCGACAGAAGCTCGGCGTAGAAGAGCGCCGTGCCGTCGAGATCATCGGTGACGATGTTGACATGGTCGAGTGCGTTGACCCGCATAGTGCATCCTCTTGCCTGTGCGCGACCCGTCCGGTGGTTGAACTTTCTGGCCGCGATACGATCTTTGCGATCATGTCTGCTTGCCCCCGGCCATAGCCTTCGCTCTGGCCTTGCCCAACACATAATCCCCCAAGGAACGACCGATGGCCGATCAGGACCCCGCGAACAACTTTCCCCCGGGCTATGTCCCGCCGAGCGTCTGGACCTGGGAGAAGCCGAGCGGCGGCGCCTTCGCCAGCATCAACCGTCCCGTCTCGGGCGCCACCCACGACAAGGAACTGCCAGTCGGCAAGCACCCGCTGCAGCTCTATTCGCTTGGCACCCCGAACGGCCAGAAGGTCACGATCATGCTCGAGGAGCTGCTCGCGCTCGGCCATGCCGGGGCCGAATATGACGCCTGGCTGATCCCGATCCAGGAAGGCGCGCAGTTCGGCAGCGACTTCGTTGCGATCAATCCCAATTCGAAGATCCCGGCAATGGTCGACCGCTCGGTCGATCCCACGGTCCGCCTGTTCGAGAGCGGGTCGATCCTCTTCTACCTCGCCGAAAAGTTCGGCGCCTTCCTGCCGACCGATCTCCACCGCCGGGCCGAGACCATGAACTGGCTGATGTGGCAGATGGGATCGGCGCCGTATGTCGGCGGGGGGCTCGGCCATTTCTATGCCTATGCGCCGATCAAGATCGAATATGCGATCGACCGCTTCGCGATGGAAACCAAGCGGCAGCTGCACGTGCTCGACACCCATCTGGCCAAGCATCGCTACATGGCGGGCGACGACTACACGATCGCCGATATCGCGATCTTCCCCTGGTATGGCGGGATCATGCGCGACGCCTATGGCGCGCAGGAATTCCTGTCGGTCCACGAATATCCGCATCTCGACCGCTGGGTATCGGAAGTCGCCGATCGCCCCGCCGTCCGGCGCGGGCGCATCGTCAACCGCGCGGTCGGCAGCCCCGACATGCAGTTGCGCGAGCGGCACGATGCGAGCGACTTCGACACCAACCGACAGGACATGGTCGAGGCGCGCGGCGGCACCCGCATCTGACGGCCCAGCCGCTGATGGCCGACGCGGACCGCCCGGCCGTCAGCAGCAGCGCCCGCCGCCGCCGCGATAGCGCGCGTCCTGCCGGTTGCGGAAGAAAGCGGTGCGGTCCATCGGTTCCTGGTCGGGATGATGCTCGGCCATATGGCGCAGATAGGTGCCATAGTCCGGCAGCCCGACCATCATCCGCGCAGTCCGCGCGATCATGCCGAACAATTCGCCCATCAGACAACCGCCTCCCCGCCGATCTCATGGACGCTCGGCCGGTCGAGCCGCCGCGCGGCAAGGCAGCTGCGTAGCGCGAAGACGGCGATTGCCAGCACCACGACGAGGAACAGGGCACAGAGGCCCGCGTCGATGCGGTCATTGAAGATGATCCGCGCCATCTGGTCGGCCGACTTGGCCGGGGCCAGGAGTTCGCCCCGCTCGGCCGCGTCCGAGAAAAGGGCTGCATGGGCAAGGAAACCGACCTTCGGATCGGTCGAGAAGATCTTCAGCCACCCCGCCGTGGTCGTGCAGATCAGCAGCCAGCCGGTCGGCACCAGCGTGACCCAGGCATAGCGGTCCTGCTTCATCCGGAAGAGGACGACCGTCGCCAGCATCAGCGCGATGGCGGCGAGCATCTGGTTCGAGATTCCGAAGACCGGCCACAGCGTGTTGACCCCACCCAGCGGATCGGTGACGCCCTGGTGAAGGAAGAAGCCCCAGGCGCCGACACACAGCGCCGTGGCGATGAGGCCGGGCACCACCGCGCCGCTGTCGCGGAAGGACGGGACCACCGTACCGATCAGGTCCTGCAGCATGAAGCGCCCCGCCCGCGTGCCCGCGTCGACCGCGGTCAGAATGAACAGCGCCTCGAACAGGATCGCGAAATGATACCAGAAGGCCTTCATCGCGCTGCCGCCGATCACATGGCTGAAGATTTCCGCCATCGCGACCGCGAGCGTCGGGGCGCCGCCGGTGCGCGAAATGATCGTCGCCTCGCCGACGTCCTTCGCGGCCTGGGTCAGCACGTCCGGCGCGATCGGGAAGCCCATCGCGGTGACGGCGGCGGCCGCGCTGGCGGGGTCGCTGCCGAGCACCGCCGCCGGGCTGTTCATCGCGAAATAGATGCCCGGATCGAGGATCGACGCCCCGACCAGCGCCATGATCGCGACGAAGGCCTCCATCAGCATCGCGCCATAGCCGATGACGGGCGCATGATCCTCGCTGGCAATCAGCTTGGGGGTGGTCCCGCTGGAGATCAAAGCGTGGAAGCCCGACACCGCACCACAGGCGATGGTGATGAACAGGAAGGGAAAGAGCCCGCCCGACCAGACCGGCCCGCCCCCGCCGATGAACTGCGTCAGCGGCGGCATGCGCAGCGGCGGGGCCATGATGACGATCCCGACCGCAAGCGCGGCGATCGCACCGATCTTGAGGAAGGTCGATAGATAATCGCGCGGCGCCAGCAGCAGCCAGACCGGCAGGATTGCCGCGACGCCGCCATAGCCGATCAATATCCAGCAGAGCTGGAGCGGGGTGAAGGTGAAGGCCGGCCCCCACACCGGCGACTGCGCGACCGCCTGGCCGAAGACGATCGCAGCGATCAGGCCAAGGAGACCGAACAGCGACACCTCGCCGATGCGGCCGGGGCGAATCCAGCGCGTATAGGCGCCCATCATCAGCGCGAGCGGGACGGTCGCTGCGACGGTGAAGCTGCCCCAGGGGCTTTCGGCCAGCGCTTTGACCACGATCAGCGACAGAACGGCGAGAATGATGACCATGATCATGAAGGCGCCGATCAGCGCGATCGTGCCGGCCGCCATGCCCATTTCCATGCGCACCAGCTCACCCAGCGAGCGCCCGTCGCGGCGCATCGAGATGAACAGGATCATGAAGTCCTGCACCGCGCCGGCGAGCACGACGCCGGCCAGGATCCAGAGCGTGCCCGGCAGATAGCCCATCTGCGCCGCCAGCACCGGCCCCACCAGCGGCCCCGCCCCGGCAATCGCCGCGAAGTGATGGCCGAACAGCACGCTGCGCTCGGTCGGCACATAGTCGAGCCCGTCGCCCCGCCGGACAGCCGGCGTCGGTCGCGACCCGTCCAGCCGCATCACGGTGCGCGCGATGAACAGCGCATAATAGCGATAGCCGATCAGGAAGACGCTGATCGCCGCCGTAACGACCCACAGGGCGTTGATCATCTCGCCCCTGCTGGTCGCAACGACCGCCAACGCGAAGGCGCCGATCGCCGCCAGCAGGGCCCAGGGACCATGTTTCCGGATCACGCCATTCTCCTCCTGCGGCCGACGGGCCGCTACCGCACGAACCCAGCCTGTAGTCCGCTGCAGGTCAAGCGCAAGAACCAGCCTGCTATCCTCGGCACGGACAATGCTGCGCAGCATTTCCGCCGACATAGTCGGTAACCGAGCAGACAAAGGCTGGGGAAAAGATCGCGACGACGCCCCATGTCGCGGTTACGCCCAGTCCCCTCATTTCAGAAACAATTGTTATTTTACAATGCAATGATCAACGTATCCAAATCCCGGTCGACCCGCCTGGGAAAAAATCATTCATGCATGTTTTTTGCTCTTTTCAAAAATGAACATCTATGTTCCTTTATGAGGGCGATCGGATGGATCGCGAGGAGGGGCAGCCGATTCGCTCGCAAGCAGCGGACGGTCCCGAGGGACGGAGAGAGAGCCATGAAAGGACTGCTCCGGGGTGCGACGCGCGCCCTGGGAACGGCGACTATCGCCTTCTTGACATCGACGAGCACCGTGGCGCTGGCGCAGACCGCGCCCGAACCGGAACGGCAGGGCCAGGCGGCCGGCCTGGAAGACATCGTCGTCACCGCCCGCCGCGTCCGCGAGTCTCTTCAGGACACGCCGGTCGCCGTCACCGCCTTTTCCTCCGCAGCGATCGACCGCAAGTTCGCGACCGACATTCGCGCGCTGGCCGGTGACGTTCCCAACGTCGTCATCACCAATGTTCCGGGCTTCAACGCCGCCTCGATCGGTATTCGCGGCCAGTCGACCGGCGACATCATCCTCACCTTCGAACCGGCGGTCGGCGTCGTCGTCGACGATTTCGTGCTCGCCCACGTCCAGACCCAGTTGTTCGACCTGTTCGACATCGACCGGATCGAAGTCCTGCGCGGCCCCCAAGGCACATTGTTCGGCAAGAACACCGTCGGCGGCGTCGTTAACGTGATCACCAAGCGGCCTGAAAAGACCTTCGGCGCCGAAATGCGGCTCGGCTACTCGAGCTTCAACACCAAGGACGTGAAGGCCGCGATCAACCTGCCGCTGGCCGACAATCTGTTCTTCCGCGTCGCCGGCTCCTTCCAGGAGAGCGACGGCTATTACCGGCTGACCAAGACCAACAATGTCGACTTCATCCCAATGGACGTGCCCGCGCGCGGCCAGCGCTGGGGCGGTACCCGCTATTTCAGCGGGCGCGCCAAGCTGCTTTGGGAACCGGGTCCCGACACCAATGTCCTGTTCACCTACGAAATGCTTCGCGACCGCGGTGACTCTCCGCCGAGCGTCAACGAGTCCCCTGCCGGCTTCCTGTTCGACGTGATCGGCTTCCCCGGCATCCAGACCACCGGCGCGAGCCCGTTCGACACCGGTACGACGCTGTGCCGTGGCAATGCCAATGCGCCGACCTGCCCCGGTACGCTCAACGGCCACCGTATCAATGTCGACGGCGGCTATGTGCGGGTCGAGCACAATATGCAGGACATCGGCTCGCTGACCGTCGTCTGCGGCTATCGCAAGGTGAAGTCGAGCCTGCCGTCCGACTATACCGGCGAAAGCGCCTATCTGTTCGTATCGACGCGCGACGATACCCGCGATCAGTACAGCCTCGAAGC
>NZ_JAGMXV010000128.1 GCF_018006725.1 Rhizorhabdus sp. | reverse complement strand
TTGGTTCCTTCGACTTGTTCAGGTCGAGGGAACCGTAATTATCTGGAGTGAAATCATGGAAAACCGAAGGAAACCTGCGTCTCTCGCCGGCACGCTCGACATAAACTGCGACTGCAAAGAAGCCGTCATCGACTATCTGACCCGCGCCTTTCCGGTTCAGCAGATGACCTTCTACCGTGACGACACCGGCGAGGTCCGATCGCGACCGCTGCTCGATGCCAACGGCAACCCTGTCACCAACCCGGAAGCCGAAGCGGAGCGCGACAATCTGATCGAGCAGCTATGCGCCCTGCCGCCGATCGCCGCCGTCCTCGACGCCATCATCACGCGGTTCGGCACCGAGATGGTGGCCGAGGTCACCGGACGCACCAAGCGGCTCATCAATCTGCCAGGTGGCGGGCAGAAGCTCGAATCGCGTTCCGCGCGCGCCACCCAGGCCGACTCCGCCGCATTCATGGAGGGCACCAAACGCATCCTCGTCTTCTCGGACGCGGGCGGGACCGGGCGCTCCTACCATGCCAGCCTCGACGCCAGGAACCAGCAACAGCGTGCGCATCTGCTCCTCGAACCGGGATGGCGGGCCGATCGGGCGATCCAGGGCCTCGGACGCACGCATCGCACCCATCAGGCCTGCTCGCCTCTCTTCCGGCCCGTGACCACCGACTGCAAGGGCGAACTGCGCTTCACCTCGACGATCGCGCGCCGGCTCGACAGCCTGGGCGCGCTCACTCGCGGTCAGCGCCAGACCGGCGGGCAGAACCTGTTCGATCCCGCCGACAATCTGGAAAGCGAATATGCCAAGGCGGCCCTCGTCAGCTGGTATCATCTGCTGGTCGCCGGCAAGCTCACCAGCACCAACCTCACAGACTTCCAACACCGCACCGGGCTTGAACTGCTCGACACCGATGGCGTGCTGAAGGAGGACCTGCCCCCCATCCAGCGCTGGCTCAACCGCCTTCTGGCGCTGCCGATCGGCTTGCAGAACGTCATCTTCGACGAGTTTCTCGCCCTGGTCGAAGCCCGCGTCGCTGCCGCGCGCGAGGCAGGCACGCTCGATGTCGGCGTCGAGACCATGACGGTGGAGACAGCAACCGTCCTCGACGACAGGATCTTGCGCACCGATCCGGTCAGCAAAGCGACGTCCCATCTCCTCACGATCGAGGTCACCCGCCGCCGCAATCCGGTTTCGCTCGAGCGCGTCCTGCGGATCGCCGATACCGACAGAAGCGCGGCTTTCGTGCGCAACGGCAAGTCCGGCAAGGTTGCCCTGCGCACCAACGCACGGCCCTGGCTGACCGAAGATGGCGTGGCGATTCCCCGGATCGAACTGATGCGTCCCTCCCGTCACGAGTATCTGGCGCTCAACGATCTTTACGAGACGGCCTGGAGCGAATGTTCGCGCGCGCGGTTCGAGGAAGAATGGAGCGCCGAGGTCCGTGAGATCCTCGACAAGGTCGACACCGAGACGATCCGCCTTGCGACCGGACTCCTGCTGCCGATCTGGTCGGCCCTTCCCAGCGATCATCTCGTCGTCAACCGGGTGGTCGACGACAGCGGGCGCTCGTGGCTCGGGCGCATGGTGTTTCCCCGCGACGTGCCCGCACTGTTTTCCAAACTGGGGCTTGAGAGCAACGATGTCCTTAGCCCTGCGGAAGTCGTCAAGGCCGCCCTCGAAGGTGGCACCGTGACCATCAAACGGCCATTCGCATGCGAGGTCAAACGCGTCCGCGTCAACACCAGCCCCCGCATCGAGATCGTGGGCGCTCCGGCCAACCAGCTGCCGTGGCTGAAGTCGATCGGCTGCTTCACCGAAATCATCGCCTACAAGACCCGCGTCTTCGTGCCGGTCGAAACTGCCGATGCGGTGCTTGCGCGCCTGACCGCCTGACCTCCCGCCGATACCCCTTTCTCCTTCGCTTCGGGCCATGACCCCCGTGGCTAACCCCCGCGATGCGGGGGACGGGAAGGGGAGGAGGATCGGGGAGGGTGTCCGGTGTGGGGAAAGACGCGCGCCGGACACCATCATGCTCATGGAGACCCCAAATGACCCAGACCGTCAAACTCGCCAAGCTCAAGCGCTCCGACAAGAATGTCCGCACGACCCCGCCGAAGAACATCGAGGCGATGGCGGCGAGCATCCGCGCCCGCGGCATCATGCAGAATCTGATCGTCACCACTGCCCGCCCCAAGGGCATGTTCGAGATCATTGCCGGCCATCGACGCTATCTCGGCGCGATGATGCTGGCGGAAGCCGGCGAGATCGATGCGACCCAATATGATGTGCCGGTCAAGGTGATCAGCGGCGACGAAGCCGACCTGCGCGAAGTCTCGCTGACCGAGAATTTCCAGCACGAGGCGATGACACCGGCGGAGGAATGCGTTGCCTTCCAGCATTTCCTCAAAGCCGATGGCGACATCGAGGCGGTTGCACGCCGCTTCGGGCAGACCCGCCGCTTCATCGAAGGGCGGCTGCGTCTCGCCAATCTCGCGCCCCCGATCTTCGAGGCGCTTTCCGAAGGACGGATCTCGCTCGACCTCGCCAAGGCCTATGGCTCGACCGAGGATGTCGCCAAGCAGGAACGCGTCTTCCAGCAGTACGGCCACAGCTCCTACGTCAATGCCGACAGCATCCGGAGGGCCATCGCCAACGACAGCATGAAAGCGACCGACCCGGTTGCCGTCCTTGTCGGCGCCGATGCCTATGTCGCGGCGGGCGGACGCATCGAGCGTGAACTCTTCAGCGAGGACGGGGATCGGTGGACCGATCCGGAACTGGCTCAGACCCTCGCTGCCGCGATCATGGAGGCGGAAGCCAAACGCCTCGGCGAGAATCTGGGCGTCGCATGGGTCCGGCCCGTTGCGACCACCAGTCTCTACGGCATCACCTCCGACCTTCACCGTGTCGTGCTCCCGCCCGCACCGATGACGCAGGAAGAGGCCGAACGGTCCGATGCCATCGTCGAGCGGTGCGAAGTGCTCGAGGAGGAAATGTCCGACGAGAGCCTCGAACCCGACGCCTACGGCAAGCTCGAGGAAGAGTATGACGCGCTGCGCGAGGAATATGAGGCGCTCAACTCCAAGGCACCCGAACTCACCGACGAGATCAAGGGGCAGGTCGGGGTGTTCCTGACGCTCGGCCGTGACGGGAAGATGGTGCTCGACACCACCTACTACAGCGAGGCGCCTGTCCGTCTCCCCGGCGACGATCGTCCGGTCCCCTCTTCGCCGTCCTCGCGCGAAACCGCCCCCTTGCCGCCCGAAGCGGTCGCACCGGGGGGCAAGGCGCTCAGCGCCCGTCTGCACGATGAACTGGCCGTCCAGCGCCGCGATATTCTCGCTGCCTCGATCCTTGGCGATCCGGCGCTCGCGCTCGATTACATGCTCTTCGCGCTCGCCGACCCGACGCATTTTACCCGATATGGCACCACGCTGCGGGCAAACCATCCGCAGGACCCCCAGATGCCCAAGGATCAGCCTGCGACCCAGGCCCAGCAGGCGATCGCCGATGCGCGCGAAGGGCTCGACACCAGCTGGACGCAGGCATCCGATCCGGTCACCCGGTTCGAAGGGTTCCGCGCGCTCGACGACGACGCCAAGGCCGCATGGCTTGCCATCGTCGTCGCGTCCTCGCTCGAGGCCAAGGACGATTACAATTCGGTCAAGACCAACCCGCTCCACGCCCGCCTCGCGAGCATCCTCGAGATCGAACCGGCCAAATGGTGGCGGCCGACTTCGGCAAACTTCTTCGATCGCGTGTCCAAGGGAACCCTGCTCGCCCTGTTGACCCAGGTCGGCGGTGCGCCGCTCGCGGCTCGCTACATGGGGTCGAAGAAGGGCGAGATCTCTTCGAGCTGCGAGAAGCTGTTCGCCGGCGAAGCGATCACCGAGGCGGAGACCAAAGACGCCGCGCTGGCCTGGGTGCCCGATGCCATGCGCTACGACATCGCCTCCGCGCTGGTGGACGAAAGCGACTTCGACGAGGGCGATCTCGACGACGAAGCACTCGATGAGGGCGAGGGTATCGACACAGAGGATGCCGATGACGGCGAGAGCGACCATGTCGATACGCAGGACACAGTCCTGCCGGACGACGGCGCTGCCTCCGACGAGACCGATCCCACGCTGATCGCTGCCGAATAACCCCCCGCCCATCGTCTCCTGGGCTTTCCCTGCGGCGCGTCCCGATACCGGGGCGCGCCGCTTTCTTTTTATCCGCGGCCTGAAGCGACAGGCCGCGACGCGAGGACATCGCCATGACCTTTACACGCAAACCCGCAGGACCGCGCCGCGACGTCGCGGCCGAGATCACAAGCCTTATCATCGCCAAGCTGGAAGCGGGGGTTCTCCCCTGGTCCAGACCCTGGGGCCTGACCGGAGCAGGGGGCCGTCCGCTCCGCCATTGCGGCACACCCTATACCGGCATCAACGCTCTCTATCTCTGGGCGATCGGCGACGCACAAGGCTATGCGGGCCGCAACTGGATGACCTATCGCCAGGCCACCGAACTGGGCGGGCAGGTCCGGCGCGGCGAGCGCGGCGCGCACAGCGTCTATTATTCGAGCTTCTCGAAGACCGATACCGATCGGATGACCGGCGAAGCGGCCACGAAAAATATCCGTTTCCTACGGTCCTATACCGTTTTTAACGTCGATCAGATCGACGGCCTCCCGGCCTATTATTATCCTGTTGCAGCAGCGCCCGAACCGCGGGTCGAAAGCGTGCATCGCGCCGCGATCGACGCGTTCTTCGGGGCCTTGCCCGGCACCGTGCGACATGGTGGAGACCAGGCCTATTACTCGCCGATCGGCGACTATATCCAGATGCCGATGCGCGGCGCGTTCAAGTCGGACGATCATTATGCCAGCACCCTGGCACACGAATATGTGCATTATTCAGGGGCACCGCAGCGGCTCGCGCGCGAGTTCGGCAAACGCTTCGGCGACAACGCCTATGCGTTCGAGGAACTGGTCGCCTGCATCGGGCAATGTCTGGTGTGCGCCGATCTCGATCTTCCCGGTGATCTCCACGACAATCACGCCAGCTACATAGACAACTGGCTGCGCATTCTGAAAGGCGATGCGAGCGCGATCATCAAGGCCGCGGCGAAAGCCGAGCAGGCCGTGGCCTGGCTCAGGGAGGCAGCCGCAGCCCAAGCCGCCCAACCCCACACATCGCAAGCCCTTGCGGCATGACACGGAGAGCCCGCCATGCACATCGAACTGCGCAAATTGCAGCTCGTCGCTTCCCTCTCGCACGAGACCGCCTGCTACAGCGCGGAAATCTGGATCGATGGCAACAAAGCCTTCCTCGCCTCGAACCGTGGCTCGGGCGGCGCGGACGACTTCCATCCTACAGGGACCGTCACCGAAGACGCCGTCAACGCATGGCTCGCCGCCAACAGGCCAGCCTCGCGGCTCGGCGACAGCGTCCTTCCCCACTGTCTCGAGTTCGAGGTCGCGGCGCTCATCACCCGCGCGACCGAAACGAAAAGGCTGCGCGCGCAATGTCGCACGAAACTGGTGACGATCGAAGACGGCAAGGTGTTCACCTATGCCCTCAAGGGCCGGGCGCTGGACGATGTTCGCGCCCGCGTCCTTGCGGCAAGGCCGACGTCGCGCATCGTCAACGGCGACGAAACGGCTCTCGCTGCCGCGATCGACACGCTGATCGCGGTCGACGATCGCGATAGCGCCTGAGACCCGGAGACAGGGAGGGGAGGGGGATGGCGGGGAGTCGAGCGCATAGGGCGCTCGAGGAGACCGCCATGTCCTACGATGTCGCCTTTCGTCACCAGCAGGCACTCGACCCCAGTGCGCTCGCCACGATCACCGCCGCCCTTCACGCGATCACGACCGCGATCGACGATTGCCGCAATGCCGGCAAGAATGCCGAAACCGATCCGGCAGTGATCCTCCTTGCCCGGCATCTGGGCACGATCGCCGGCGCGGGCAGCGATGAAAGCCTGTTGCGGCGTCGCTGCATCGATACCATCGCCGAATTGCGACGCTTCCCGGCCTTGCTCACGCTCGCGGTGCGCGGCGTCGCCCATGACGCTGCCGCGAAGGATCGCTTCCACGCCGACGGTCGCAAGGCCATGCGGCGTCTCGCCGATGCGCTCGGTCTCGAAGACGGGCGCTACCGCATCCACTCGAACCGCAGCCACCCCTCGCAATCGGGCGAAATCACGCTTCATGGCGAGGAGGTCCACGTCCAGCTGTCACTGGGCGCACCGGGTCCCGACAGCGAGGTCATTTATCGCCGTGTCGATGGTCTTCACGATTGCATCGGCGACGTTCGCCGCTTCGCGTCGATCCGCGACCTCCTGGCACCCGAACGGTTCGCGGCCCGCCTGCGCCGGGAATTGCGTCTCTCGGCCCCCCGCACAGATCCGGTCGGCCTGTTCGCCTGACCTTCATGCCACCGCATTTCGAAAGGACGCCGCCATGGGCTGGCTCAGCATGCCCCTGTCATCCATGTATCCCCACCAAACCCCCAAGGCCTATCTTGAGGCACAGTTCACCTACGACCGGCGCGATGCCGACGGGAAAGGCAAGGGGCTGCGCGTCATTGCCTCCTCCTGTCTTCGCAACAAGGTCTGGTACGCGGCCGCGGTGCCTTCGACCGATGGCATCGATGAACCCGCTTTCGCCATCGTTTGCCTCGTTACCTGGAACCCGCGGGCGAAGGACGGGTATGTGTTCGCCTTCAAGGATATGACCGAACATATGGGGCCATGCGAGGCGGAATGCCCCGAGCGCATCCTCGCGCTGCTGGGCGATACCGACGATCCCGGTGCGCTGCACTGGCGCCGGCGCTGCCTCGAACGTCTCGCTCGCCCCACCCGGCAACTCGAACACGGCATGCACATCCGCCTGCCGAACCCTGTGCGCTTCACCGACGGCTATGAGGGCGACGAGTTCATCGTCCACAAGCGCGGCCGCAAGATCGCGTTGGCAAAGCCGGGATCTGGCTATCCTTCCTACCGCATCGGCGGCCTGCGAGACCTCCCCTGGACGCTCGTGCCGCAAACCCGCGTCCACAAGACGGTGTTCGGTTGATCGACGCCGCCGCCCCAGTCAGGATGACCCCCATGTCCGCCCAAACTCCCACCTCCATCAGTCCCAAGCGTTGGCGACTGTGCAGCCGCGCCAACGCACAGGCGGTCGCTGCCCGCATGTTCGACGCGGGCGCGCGCCATGTGTCGATCGTGCGTACCGCCGAACCCCTCCAGCCCTTTCGCGTCGTGCCCTTCATCGTCGATGGGCCGAACGTCGAAGTCGAACTGCGCTACGCATGAGGAGCGCGCTTCCTTTTCTGCTCGCGGCCCTTGCCGCCTGCGGCGCGGTCTCGCCACCGCCCGACGACAGCCCGATCAGCGGGAAGGGCAGGGCGATCGACGGCGACACCGTCTCGATCGACTTTCGCCTGTCGGGTGCCGACGCCTTCGAGCGCAAGCAAATGTGCTCGACAAAGGGTTCCTGCTACCCATGCGGAAAGCTGGCGCAGGATTTGGCATCCCGGATACTCAAAAGCGGCACCGCCACCGTCACGCCCACCGGCGCCAACAGCTATGGCCGACCGGTCGCGATCGTCACCGTCGATGGACAGGATCTGGGCGAAAGGATGATCCGGGAAGGCCTGGCGGTGCCGGCGACCCAGTATCTGCGCAGCGATCCCGAGCGCGCATCGGCCTATCTCGCCGCAGCCCTCGAAGCGAAGACCCAGGTGCGTGGCGCCTACGCCGGAGAATATATCGACCCGGGACGCTGGCGGCATGGGGAACGGCTTGCGTGCGAAGGACGTTACTGACCCATTCCCTCCCTGAGGCAGCGGTCCGGCATCCCCCCATGCCGGACCGCTGTTTTATTTGCCGTCAGTAGGTGAGCCGGGGACCCGGCCCATCGTCGTCCGCCACATAGTCGGGACCCGGATCGTGCGACCATGATGCACCGATCCTGAAGGCAGGATCGAACCGCCCCACCGGCCCGTCGGGTTCGGACGCCACATACGGATTGACCAGAGGCTTAACGGCCGCCTTGTCGCGATAAAGCCTCGCTGCGAGCCTCCCCCGCGCCTCGAGCAGCTTCTCCAGCCACACCAGGTCATCCAGCATGGTGACGACGCCTTTGCCGGCGACGCAATAATAGAGGCAACGCTGGAAATCGTCACACGGGGTTTCGAGGATCGTGGTCAGCTTTCCCTTGCCCGCCTCCTGGCCCTCATGAATCCATTCGAGCGATTCGCGCAGTTCCCGCGCCGACAGATAGGCATCTTCGGGATCGCTGCCGATGCAGGCTCCTGCCAGCATCCTGCGCGTAACGCGAATGTCGAGATCCACCGACAATTCGATGAGCACCGTGTCGAGATCGAACGCACCGATAAAATCCGCTTGCTGCATGGCGAACTCCTTCCGTCATTGAACGTAACGTGAACAAAGGTGACCTTGCAAGCTTTATGGAGTATCCTCACCGCCATGTGGCTCGTTCCGCGCGATACTAGGGGCCTTGCCTCCCGTTCCCCCGTCCCGGACGTGGTCCGCGAGGCGCTGGTGCGCTGGTACACCGGCGAGGGCGAGGACGCCGATCACCGCGCTTCGGTCATCATGGTGGTCAAGGCGCGCGACCATCACCAATGGATCGCCTGCGACTGCCTGGGAGAAGGGGCCGATCCCCCGCTGCTTTCACCGGCCTATCTCTCCGAAGCGGAAACCTATTATCTGCGCCGCCTGACCAGCATTCGCCAGCGGCGCCCCGAACATCATGTCGATTGCCCCTTCTTCCGCGAACAGGCGCCCCCGCGTATCCGCGAACGGGCGACTGCCACGCCGCGATCGATCAACGAGCCTGACGGGCTCTTTTCCGCGCATCGCCTCGCGCCCGAAAAGCTGGCCCAGCTCCCCGCCGATACCGAGCCCGACGATCGCACCCGCGGCGTCGCCATCCCACGGCTTGCCCGGCTGCTGTGGCTTCTCATGGAAATGGCGCACGTCAACGTCGTCGATCCGCTCGAGGTCGGGGAACCCAGGACGACATCGATGGCGAGCGAATTTGCCGCATTGCGCCACGCCGCCGAGCGCGTTCAGATCGCGCCGGGCATCCCGCTCGCGCGCCATCTCTACACCCACATCGATCCCTATGAGCGCGGCATCGTCTTCGCCAAACTTCGCGAGGCGGCTCGGAAATGGCCGAGCGAACATGCGCCGCAGGCGTTTCTGCTTCTCTACGCGACCGACGTCTCCGGCTCGACCATCACTCTTGCAGAGGGCCGGGAACTCACGGTCAAGAACCGCATCCGGCATATCGGCGTCAATCAGCGTCGAATGGGGCCGCCCTACCTGGTTCTGGCAGTCGTCGGTGAACATAATCCGCGCGAGGGCTATGCCGCGCTCCGCGCCTACGCCCAGCCTATCGCCCGACCCGCAAACTTCATCGCGGTGCATAATCTTGCAGAGCGCAAGACGATCGTCGGGCTGCTCGACCTTCAATATCGCTTCCGCCGCCGCGGCATCGGTGTCGGGTTCAAACGCCTCCTGTTCGATATCGCGACACGCGCGGGCGATCTGCGTCCCGATCTGCTTCTCGACCTGCGGGACTTCACCACCGGCGAGGTCATCGAATCCGCCCTCGAAATCGTGACCGGCGAGGATGCTGACACGCTCGGGCTAAAGCTGCGCCAGGTCGAGAAGCTGCGCGAGATCGCGCCTGTCGTCACCATTCACGCCGAAGATCTCGAAGGCGACGGGCTGGAAGCGGCCATTCTCGATCAGCTACGGATCGGATGAAGCCGAAACTCCATATTGCTGCCGACCGTTACTTGCGCCGTTTCGGCACGGTCCTGCGGTAACGAAACGGGAATTGAAATTGCACGGAATCTGGAATCGGATATAATTGCGCAATGGATAGGGATAACCCATCCTGTGAAGGACTGCGAAGCCGGCATTAGCCGCCACGGACGCGAGCGGTAGCTCTTAGCCTTCAGGCGGCAAAACCTGCCGTTGCGTCACCGCTTTGACCTGTAAGTCGGAGTGGAACTTTTATGTCGAAATTTGGAAAATCCCGAAATCGGTCCGTCCTGAAGCAGGGTGGCTACTGCTACTATTGTCAGCAACCCATGTGGTCGGCCGATCCCGACACCTTTGCATCGCGCTACGACATCTCTGTCAATCAGGCGCGCTTGCTACAAGCAACTGCCGAGCATCTCATCGCGCAATGCGACGGCGGAAGTAACGATGACACCAATATCGTTGCAGCCTGCAAATTTTGTAACACCAAAAGACACCACGCACGTCCTGCCCGATCGCCATCGGCACATTTACGCCGAGTGCGGACACGATTAGCCTCGGGAAAATGGCACGGTCTCCGCCTCCATTCCGTGGACACTCGAGTTCCATCGATCTGACCCACCGTGTCAGGCGCGGGTTGATCGCCATTCCGGCTCGATTTTCTTGATCAGAGTTTCGAGGATGATCGAAAACGGGATGGCGCACCGCGCGCGGCGACCTGCGTCTTACAGAATAACCTCACTCGGTTTCTACGCCCGCTTGAGCGCGTGTTTGTCAGTCTTACGGGCGTCATCGGGTATTTCACTAATGCCGATATGGCTCATCGGTGCCGGGCGACCGAGCAGATAGCCCTGCGCCTCGTCACATCCCTGTTCGCGCAGGAAATCGAGCTGGCTGGCCCCCGGAACGATCAAGGCCGAAGGAGAGAGGGAGAAACTGTCCGATCCACAAAGGGAGACGACAGATGACCCGATTTCAACCGAGCCTGCGGCCCGCAACCACGCCATGGGATATCCCCGACCGGGCCGAGCAGGTCTTGCCCGGCATCTGGCGGGTCTGGACGCCGCGCCATGGCGGCTACGTCCTTTCCGACGAGCGTCAGGCCGCAATGCCCGACGCCCTGCGACGCGACGATCCCTTCTACGAGGAGGATGTCGATTATGCGCTGGTTCTCTACGGCTTCGCCGACGAATTCCGCCGCCTGCCGATCCCCGGCATCGCTCTTCAGGTCGAGAATGCCCGCCGATCGGTGCGATGCTGGCATCCCGATCGCTGGAAAGTCCTGACCGGCGAGGAGGTTTCGATCCACGACAGCCATGTCGTGCGCCGGCGCGCCGCCTATCAGGCGATCATCGGCCAATATGAGAGCGTCTCGGCCTCGGGCTCCTGGGCCGACTGGGTGCCCGACGGCAAGGTCGGTTGCGTTTTCCGCCGCGTCGTGAGCGTCGATGCCCTGGGTTTTGCCCGCCACGAAGGCGAGCCCATCTACGGACTTGTCGACAAGGACCGCTACGAGCGCCGGCAGATGCCGGAGACCTTCGACAGCCTCGAAGCGATCCGCGTCGAAAGCACGGCACCGATCAGCAAGCAGGTGCCGGCCAGCGCGCTTGCCTCCCTCCTTCCCACCGCATCGTGAGGCACGAGCCATGAGCGTCTATCTCTATCTCTTTCACGGTCGCGACAGCGCCGACCGGGACATGCAGGCATGGGGCAGCGAAGGGCCGGCCATCGGCCCCCTCAGCTATGTTCACACCACCTACGGGAGCGACGTGAAGATCCGCGCTCCCCGCGACGTCCTGGAAAAGTTTTTCCCGGATACGGACATTCATTTCCACGCCGGATTTGGCGAACATGCCATCCAGATCGAGGGCAACTGCCTGCCCTATGGCGGCAAATTCTACGGCGACTGGTCAGTCTGCACCCAGGATCGCCTCCGTCCCCCGACAAAGGCGGTCAAGCCTGTCTGCGACCATTGCGGCAGCGACAATGTGACGAAGGACGCAGTCGCCGTCTGGGATGTCGAGACCCAGGCATGGGTACTGCTGAGCACCTACGATTCCACGACCTGCCAGCAATGCGAACGGGAAAGCGACGACATGCTGGACTGGAAGAGCATGGACGGCGCGCCTGCGCCCGATCCCGACGCCATTGCCGCCCCGCCCGCCAACGATCCGGCACTGCCTGACGCCGATGACGCCCCAAAGGACCGGACATGACCTCTCCCGCTTCCATTTCGGTCACCGAGGCCGCGGCCAATCGCGTACCGCTCGGCCGCCACTCCACCGGATCGCTCGAACTCGATCTCGATCGCCTCCTTGCCGGACGGCTGCTGATCCAGGGCAGCTCGGGTGCCGGGAAGAGCCGGACGCTACGTCGTATCATCGAGGAAGCATTCGATTACACGACCGTCGCCATCGTCGATCCCGAAGGGGAATTTGAAAATCTCGCACGGCATATCGGCGCGACCACGATCCGCGCGGTCGAATTGACCGCCGATGGCCTGACCGCCGCTGCCGCCCGAAGCCGCCGGCACCGTCTCTCCGTTCATGTCGATCTCACCGACCTCGACCCCGACCAGCGGATCATCAAGGCTGCCGCCTTCTTCGCGGGGCTTGTCGGCGCGCCGCGTGAGGACTGGGCACATACTGTTCTTGTGTGCATCGACGAGGGGCATCTTCTCGCACCCCATGTCGCAGGATCGGCGCGCGATGCCGAAGCCCGGCGGCTCGGGGTCGCGACCCTCACCGACCTTGCAGCCAGAGGACGCAAACGCGGTCTGGCAACCGTTATCGCCACCCAGCGGCTCGCCAAGCTATCGACATCAGTCGTGTCGGAACTTCAGAACTTCCTTGTCGGGCTGAATGTGTTCGACCGCGACATCGCGCGCGCGGCCGATCTCCTGGGCTTTGCGCCACGCGACGCAGACCTGTTGCGTAACCTTGCCCCCGGCGACTTCTTCGCGCTCGGGCCTGCACTGTCGGCGACGCCTGTCCTGGCACATATCGATCCGACCATTACCCAGCATGTGGGCAGGACACCGGAACTTCGCGCGGCAGCGGCGATCGAGGCCGATGAGGCAGCGCGGCTGCTGGATCTTGCCGGCCTTGCCGAGGTCGCCGATCATGGTCCTGGCATAACACTCAAGGGCACGCGGGCGCTCGACGCGTTCCTCCTCGATCCCTCCGCGACCGATGCCGCTGCCATAATGGACGCGCTCAAGCGCATTTCGCCCAACGCCAGCACGGCATGCGATCTGGCGCGGCACCTGTCCCTCGACGCCGATCGAACGGATCGCGCACTCAATCTCCTCTCGGCAATCGCGGCGATCGATACCATGCCAAGGGGCGATGACCGGATCGCCCGCCTCCATGCCAGGCTGCGCGCGCGCCTGAGCGATGTCGCTGTGGTGTCGCTATGACCGATCTTGCCCCCACCGTCGTCGAACTGGTCGCCTGTCCGGTGCGCCCCGAGCCCGAAGGCCGCCTGCCCGAAATGCCCTTCCGGCAAAATGCCTGGACCCCGCAGGAAGTCGCCACGCTCGAGACCGGCTTTCGTGCCGATATCCCGCTCGCCGAGATCGCCGCCGCCCTGGGGCGGGGTCTTGCCGGCGTTCGCGACAAGGTCGCAACGCTTGGCCTTCGCCGCCATTCCCAGCGTCCCTGGACGCCCGACGAGGATAACTGGCTCTCGCGCCACTATGGCTCACGCGCGACCGCGGACGTTGCCGCCGATCTCGGTCGCGCATGCAGCGCCGTCTATGCGCGGGCCGGGGTCCTGGGGCTCACCGAAGGCACCCCCCCACGCTGGACATCGTGGGAGGATGCCCAGTTGCGCGCTGGATCCCACATTTCCCAAGTAAGGCGCTGATTTCGCTGTCCTGACCATTATATTTCCTATATAAAACATGGTGTTGAAGGCTGCGAGGGGCGCGTTTCATGGATCACCCAGAGGGTGCGGGCTTGCAAC
>NZ_JAGMXV010000375.1 GCF_018006725.1 Rhizorhabdus sp. | reverse complement strand
GATCAGCCTCAGATGTGGAGCGCGCGCCCATAAGCGGCAAGGACGCTTTCGTGCATCGCTTCGCTGATGGTCGGATGCGGGAAGACCGTGTTGATCAGCTCCGCCTCGGTCGTCTCGAGCGTCTTGCCCACGACATAGCCCTGGATCATCTCGGTCACCTCGGCCCCGACCATGTGCGCGCCGAGCAGTTCGCCCGTCTTCGCGTCGAACACCGTCTTCACGAAGCCCTCGGACTCACCCAGCGCGATCGCCTTGCCATTGCCCACGAAGGGGAAGGTCCCGACCTTCACCTCATAGCCCGCCTCGACCGCCTTCGCTTCGGTCAGCCCCACGCTCGCCACCTGCGGGTGGCAATAGGTGCAGCCCGGAATATTCGCCTTGTCCATCGCATGCGGGTGGACATCCTTGTTGCCCAGCGCCTGCGCGATCGCCTCGGCTGCTATCACGCCCTCATGGCTCGCCTTGTGCGCCAGCCACGGGCCCGGCGTCACGTCGCCGATCGCCCAGATGCCCGGGACATTGGTCCGGCACAGCCCGTCGATCGCGATGATCCCGCGCTCCGCCTTCACGCCCACCGCCTCCAGGCCGATAGTCTCGGTGTTGGGAACGATGCCGACCGCCACGATTACATGGCTGAACTCGGCTTCCGAGACCTTGCCGTCCTTCGCCTTCAGCTTCGCCTTCACCCCCGAGCCCGTCACGTCGAGCGCCTCGACCCCCGCCCCGGTCATGATCGTCATGCCCTGCTTCTTCAGCGCCTTCTCGAGGAAGGCCGATACGTCGGCGTCCTCGACCGGCACGATCCGGTCCATCATCTCGACGACCGTCACCTCGGCGCCCATGTCGTTGTAGAAGCTGGCGAACTCGATCCCGATCGCGCCAGACCCGATCACCAGCAGCCGCTCGGGCATCTCGGTCGGCGTCATCGCATGGCGATAGGTCCACACCCGCTTGCCGTCCGCCTTGGCGAAAGGCAGGTCGCGCGCCCGCGCACCGGTCGCGACGATGATGTGCTTGGCCGACAGCTCGACCTCGCCCTTGTCGCTCTTCACCGCGAGCTTGCCCGGCGCCACCAGACGGCCCTCGCCCATGTGCACAGCGATCTTGTTCTTCTTCATCAGGTGCGTGACGCCCTGGTTCAGCTGCTTGGCGACCCCGCGCGAGCGCGCCACCACCGCCGACAGGTCCGCCGAAACCCCCATTGCCTCCAGCCCGAAGCTCTTGGCATGCTTCATATGGTGGAAGATCTCCGCCGAGCGCAGCAGCGCCTTCGTCGGAATGCACCCCCAGTTCAGGCAGATCCCGCCCAGAAGCTCCCGCTCCACGATCGCGACCTTCAGCCCCAGCTGCGACGCCCGGATCGCCGCCACATAGCCCCCAGGACCAGATCCGAGAACGATCAGGTCATATGCGTCTGCCATGGAAATTGCCTCAGCTGGCTGGGGGAAGAAGAAGGCGGATGGAGAGCCCAGAAATCTTCCATCCGGCGTCGTCGAGCGCGAAGGCGAAGCGATAACAGGCCTTCACGTCGATCATTGACCCGTCGACATTGCGGGCGAAAGCATGGACATAGCCTTCCGCCTCCGCCGAGGGCCCGTCGAAGGCGAGCACGGCAAAGTTGCTCACATAATGTGCGGCGTGCGTCATCGTCGGGAAGGCGGCTTCGAAGAAGCCTCGAATACCCTCATGGCCTGCGAACTCGCCCATGCCGATCCCGGAAAGGTCATAGACCGCATCCGGGGTAAACAGATCGAGCACGCCATCGACGTCGCCTATGCGGTCGACCGCCCTGCAATAGGCAATCGCGACCGCTTCGAGCGCGCCCCGCTCCTCTACGGAGCAGGCTGTCAGAGCGGCCACCCGATCAGTCCTTCATCACATAATCGTTGAGTAGCTCATGGAAGCGCTGGACTCGCTTTTCCTGGTTCGGAAGCAGACAGCCCTTGAACCCGCGCGAGTTCAGCCCCTGCTGCTGTGTCGTGCCGATCGACAGGTCCTGATCGGCGACATAGCCGACCGAGACGCCGTCGCCATAGACGCTGTGCCGCGCGATGGCATCATGCTGCAGCGGCGCGGTGCCGACCGGAGTCTCGACCTCCTTCATGCCGGGAACCGGCGGATAGAGGCACCAATGCTGGAACACGCATTTTTCCGGATCGGTCGGGTGCGGTTCGGTGCGCAGGATCTGACACTGTTCGGGCGACATGGTGATCGTCAGATTGGGGAACAGCGTGCAGTGGAAATAGTCGACCAGCTGCTGGTCGGACATGTCCGCATAATTGGTATAACCACGCTCGGCGCCCAGTTTGCGCTTGGCCTCGATCACCGCCTGACGGATCTCCGAGGTGCGGCCCTTATAGTCCGCCGGATCGATACCCCAGGCCTGCGCCACCGCGTCGAGCGGGGTCGGCACCTCGCCCGAGGCATAATCCTTGCGCGTTGTCGCCTGATGGCCTTTCATCCACATCGAATTGTGGCCCGAGGGGTACATCTCGAACAGCGTGTCGGGCAGGCCGTCATTGATGAAAGTCGCAAGTTCCGGATGGATCGTCGGGAGGTGATAGCTCTCGTTGAAATTGTCGCGGACGATCTTCCAGTTGAACTCGCAATCGGCCGAGACATTGAGCACGCGGATCCAGTTCTCCAGGCCGTAGCCGGCGAGCCGTCCCGGGAACGGGGCGAGCCATTCGTGCAACGGAGCAACGTCATCGTCCATGCACCAGAAGACGAACGGACCCCAGGTGTCGCAGCGCAGCTCGGTCAGCTTGGTCTTGCCGCAGGGATTGCCCTGCGGAAAATCGTCCGGGTCCTGCACGCTGACGAGGGTGCCGTCGGGATCGAACTGCCAGCCATGATAGCCGCAGGTGATCCGCGGCGCGCTGGCGACGTCACCCAGGATGAGGCGGTTACCGCGGTGCGGGCAGCTGTTGTAGAACGCCTTGATCGACCCGTCTTCCTGACGGACCATGATCACCGATTCCTTGGCGAAATTGTGCCGGATCACGTCGCCCGGCTCTTCCAGATCGGCGAGAACCCCGCCCAGATGCCAGACCTTGGGCCAGAGATTCTTCATCTCCCGGTCCATCCAGTCCTTTGAGATATAGCGGTCGGCGGTGATCGTGTCGCCGCGCACGGGCGGATCGAACTCTTTCGAGTAGCGCGACATCATCTGTTCGGCGGTCATTCCAGCATCCTTCAAATCATGGAGCGAGAGCCGGTCGCCCGGTCTGCGCGTGATTCTCCTCCACGACCGGACCTGCATGGCGATGCGGTACGGCCTCTATCCACAGACCAAGCTAGGGATGCCCCCCCGTCCCTGCCACTCGCCATTTGCACAGGCCCGCTTCACCATTCGAGGACGACCCGGTTGATCTGACCGACGATGCCTGCCGAACAGCGCGGATCGGCATCATCGGCCAGCCGGAACTCGGGAATCCGCCGCAGCCATTCGGCGATGGTGATCGCAACCTCCGCCCGGGCCAGCTCCTGCCCCGGGCACATATGCGGCCCGCTCCCGAAGGCGGAATGGCGACAGCCCTTGCGGGCCACGTCGACCTTGAGCGAGTCGGCGTTGACC
>NZ_JAGMXV010000127.1 GCF_018006725.1 Rhizorhabdus sp. | reverse complement strand
GGCGTGGCACGGCCTTCGGTGGTGCCAAGGGCCGCACCGACGTGCCGAAGATCGTCGACATGTACATGACCGGCAAGATCGAGATCGACCCGATGATCACCCATGTCATGGGGCTGGAGGAGATCAACACCGCGTTCGACCTGATGCACGCAGGCAAGTCGATCCGCTCGGTCGTGGTTTTCTGATGGCATCGGGCACGGGTATCGAGACCGTCAGCACCAACCGGGCGTTCGGCGGCGTGCAGGGCGTCTATCGCCACGCGTCCGCCGCCACCGGCACCGACATGACCTTCTCGGTCTATGTCCCGCCGCACGAGCCGGGCGCGCGCCTGCCGGTGGTCTGGTGTCTTTCGGGCCTCACCTGCACCCATGCCAATGTGACCGAGAAGGGCGAATTTCGGCGCGCGTGCGCCGATCTGGGCCTGATCTTCGTCGCGCCGGATACCAGCCCGCGCGGCGAAGGCGTGCCCGACGATCCGGGCGGGGCTTATGACTTCGGGCTCGGCGCGGGCTTTTACGTCGACGCGACCGAGGACCCGTTTGCGCAGCATTATCGCATGTGGAGCTATATCACCGAGGAACTGCCTGCGCTGGTCGCCGAGCATTTCCCGGCCGACATGGACCGCCAGGCGATAACCGGCCATTCGATGGGCGGCCATGGCGCGCTGACCATCGGCCTGACCTTCCCGGAGCGCTTCCGCTCGATCTCGGCCTTCGCGCCGATCGTGGCACCGTCGCAGGTGCCCTGGGGTCAGAAGGCCCTCCCCGGCTACCTCGGTGCGGACCGGGCAGTGTGGCGCCGGCACGACGCGGTCGCGCTGATCGAGGACGGCGCGCGGGTGAAGGATCTACTCGTCGACCAGGGCGAAGCGGATGGTTTTCTGGCGGACCAGCTCAAGCCGCACCTGCTCGCGGCTGCCTGCGCCGATGCCGGCATCGATCTGACGTTGCGGCTTCAGCCCGGCTATGACCATAGCTATTATTTCATCTCGACCTTCATGGACGATCATCTGCGCTGGCACGCGGCGCGCCTGACCTGATCCGGGCGGATGATCCTGCCGCCCGACGATCGGGCGCGAGATATTGAAATTGCGCCTTTATCCGGCAGGCTTTTGCGGTCACTAGAAAGCCATGACATCGCGACGCGCCCTTTGCCGTCTCCGCTGCGGAACTCGCCGATGAGCGACAGCACGCACGCGCTGCTGCTGCTCGACCTGATTGCGGTGGAGCGGCCCATCGATGTGGATCGATACGCGACGCTGGACGAATCCGCCTGGGACGACCTGACGCGGATGGCGCGGCAGCACAGGCTGGAACCGCTGCTCGGGCAGAGGCTGGTGCAGGACCCCGATTGCTTTCCCGACCCTGTCGCGGCCCGGCTGGTCGAACGTCGGCGCGCCCAGGCCGTGGCGGGACTTCGCGCAGCCGCCGAACTTGAGAGGCTGCGCGCGCTTTTCTCAGAGGTCGGCATAGTCTTTGCTGCCTTGAAAGGTGCTTATCTCGGCAGGGCCGCTTATCCCCGGCCCGAACTTCGCCCTCTGCGCGACATCGACATTCTCGTCCCCCGCAACAGCGCGGTGGAAGCGTGGCGCCTGCTGGAAGCAAAAGGCTATGGCCAGATCGAATTAAGCCAGGGCAGCCCTGAGTCGGCGCTCGACTTCCTGCACCAGATGCCGCCGGCACGCTCGCCCGCAACCGGCATGGCGGTGGAAGTGCATTTTCGCCTCTTCCACGATCGCGAGCGCGGCGACGGCTATGAGCCGAGCGAAGACCCCGCCTTCTGGGAGCGGCTGGTACGGCTTGGGGAGCCGGGCCGCGCAATCGCCTATCCCTCGCCCACGGACACGCTGCTTCATCTGATCGAACATGCAGCCTATGGGCACGGCTTCGACAATGGCCCTCTGCTGCTCAGCGACATCGCCTGGCTGGTCCGGAGTGGAGCAATCGATTGGACGCTCTTCTGGTCGCTCGCCGACCGCGCGCATTGCCGCCATGGCGCACTGCTGAGTTTCGCCCTCACCCGGCGCTACTGGCCGAGTGTCGTAGTCCCGGAACCGGAAAGCGGGCCCGGATCGTCCTCGGTACCATCAGCGCTGATCGATGCGACCGCGCTGATCATGCTGCAGGACGCGAGCCAGCGAAAAGACCTCAAGCTGTCGCTGCAAACCCGTCTCCGCCGGCGCAGCGGAAACCTATCGTCCTTTGTCCTCGGCCGTCTGTTTCCGTCGCGGCTGGAGATGGCGAATATGTACCCGGTCGATCCCCGGTCGCCCCGGATGCCCCTCTTCTACGCACGCAGGCTATGGGAGATCGGCACGAGACGCAGGCCCACGCTGATCGGCCGCAGCCGCACGCGCAAGGAGCAATCCTCCAGCCACGCCGATCTGGCGATCGTCGATCATATGCTCGCCGTTCACGACTGGCTCGAGCGGCATGACGGGGCGGTCGCGGCGCACTAGGCCAGCCGCACCGCCTGGGCTGCGAATCCATATTCCCACGCTGGTCGCTTCCAGAGCTAGCCGGAGCAGGACTGTGCCGACCTCGTGATTCGGATACCGAGCCTTCCTTTCGTCGCGAGATCCACTCTCGTCAGCGGCAAGTTCTTGGCCGCTCGCTTCGGCGTTAATCTAGCAGACAGCTAGTCAACGACACCCAAAGCAAACGGGGGAAGACAAAGGAGTCGCTCTATGTGTGTCAGTTCCAAGGACCGGAGAGTCCGTTTCATGATGGTCATGCTGGCCCTGTCGGCTTCAGCTAGCCTTTCTGCTCAACAGCAGCGTTCATCGGATTCGAATATTGTCGTTGACGGAGTTCCTCTTCCGGATCCTTCGACGATGACTGAAGGTCCTGAAATAAAAGGCGTTATCTCGGCTCGCACCGGCAACCGCCTGAAAGTCACCTCTGCTGACGGCACGAGCACGGTGATCGCGGTCGGCGATGCCACGCAGGTCAAGGCTGCGTCCGGCCTGTTTGGCAGCAACAAGAAGCTCGGGCTCGATGCACTGCTTAACGGTCTGCCCGTAACGGTGAAGACGCTTCAGCCGGCCGGCGGCGCGGGCAGCGAACTTTATGCGAGCCAGGTCAATTTCCGCAAAGGCGACTTCAAGACCGCCTCGATGATCCGCAACGCCACAGACCAGCGCTTCGAGGAGCAGATCGCCGCCACCGAGGCGCTGCGCGGTCGTCTTGGCGACATCGACAAGTACAACATCAAGAACACGATCAACGTCCACTTCGACACCGGCAAAGCCGAGCTGTCGCCCGAGGACAAGGCCCAACTCTGCCAGACGGCGAGCACGGCCGAGGCGACCGAGAACGCCCTGATGCTGGTGGTCGGCTACACAGACTCCACCGGCCCCGAAGAGGTCAACCAGCAGCTGAGCGAAAAGCGTGCCGCCCGGGTGATCAACTATCTGCAGCAGGCCTGCGGATGGAAGCCCTACCGCATGCTGACGCCGACGGGCATGGCCACCGCCGACCCTCTGGCACCCAACGACACGCCCGAGGGCAAGGCGCAGAACCGTCGCGTCGCGGTCAACATTCTCGTGAGCAAGAGCGTCGACGACCTCTGAGGCAGTCCTGCAATATGTCGACGGATGAGCCGGAGCTCGAGCGATCTCCGGCTCGTCTTTTGTCAGCGCAGCCCGGTGCCCGGGGGCAGCCGTCAGTCTCTGCTGCCGAGCGCCAGCACCACGCCAGCGACGCCAATGATCGTCGTGACGATTGTCAGGCCCAGCCAGCCGCTATGTTCCCAGAACCAGCCGGCGCCCCAGCCGGTCAAGGTCACTCCTGCGTAATAGAAGAGCAGATAGAGCGAGGCTGCGTGCGCCTTGGCGGGCCCCGCCTGCCGCCCGACCTCGCCACTGGCGATCGCATGCGAGGCGAAGAACCCCATCGTCACGAGGATGATCCCGAGGATGAACGCCCAGAGCGGCTCGGCAAGGCTGATGACCATGCCCGATGTCATCACCGCGATGCTGGCCGCGAGCGCCCGCCCTGGCCCAATTCGGGCGATCAGTCTGCCGACCTGCGCAGAAGACGCTATGCCGAAGACATAGGTCAGGAAGATCAGGCTGCTCGCCGCCTGCCCGAGGTCATAAGGCGGGCGGCTCAGACGAAATCCCGCATAGTTGAACGGAACGACGAAGACGCTGGTCAGGACGAAGCCCACGGCAAATAACCGGCAGAGCGCGGGGGATCCGAACTGGTCGCGCCAATGCGCGAAATGGCTGCCTATGTCGAAACCGCGCGAGGGGGTAAAATTGCGCGATGCCGGAAGCAGCAGCAGAAAACCGATCGCCGCCGCAACGTCGATCATGCCGACCACCGCCATGGCTCCCCGCCAGTCCAACAGGTCGGCGATGACGCCTACTGCCACCCGCCCCATCATCGCACCGAAGGCGGTGCCCGCCACATAGAGGCCGATCGCGCGCGGCAAGTCGCGATCGTCCATCTCCTCGGCCAGATAGGCCATCGCAACGACCGGCACCCCGCCCAACGCGGCGCCCTGGAGGAAGCGAGCGAACAGCAAGGTCGGCCAACTGGGCGCAAAGGCGACGGCAAGGTTGAGCAGCGAAGCCACCAGCATCACCGTGAACATCAGCCGGCGGCGCGTGAACAGGTGCGACAGCGCAGCGGCGACCATGCTCGCCCCGGCAATGGCGCCCGCTGTCATCGACTGGGCCAGCGCACTGGTCGGCGCGCTCAGGCCGAAATGGGCCGCGAAGGCCGGTAGCAGCGGCTGGGTGCACCAAAGCAGGGAAAAGGTCGCAAAGCCCGCGAGGAAGAGCGCCGAACGGGCGCGGCCATAGCCGGCATCTCCCCGACGCATTTCATCGTCGCTTTCGGGGACGACCAGGTGCTGCTCGGGCGCACTCTGATCGAATTGGGTTCGGCTGATGCCTCGGGTCACGGGGAGGCCATGACCGTTAAAGAGGGCTGGAGCAATGCTGAACCCCCTTCACGGGCCTATTCGGGATGGGCCAGTCGCTGATCGTTCGGCGATACTCCGCGCCAGCCGGACAGATCAGCTGTATAGGCCGCCATCCACACCGGCGCCGCTTGCAGCCAGCGTCAGTTCATCGACTTTGATCACCGTTATGACAGGCGCCCGCCATCCCTGCTTCGCTTCCCGACGCTCTGCTATCAGGAGCGGAAATTCTTCCCCAGGGTGCGTGTTGCGAGAAGGTGTCAAAGCCAGAATCTCCCAGATTGCTTTCGCTCGGTTGCTTGGTGTTTCCGGAGACTTACTGCGCTACCTCGTCAGCTACAAGAGCGCGCTCCGCGGCGAGCCAAGCAGGCACGTACTGGTGGGCATACGGCGCTCTTCGAAAACGTCCAGACCGAAAAGCGCTCCTCTTCAATTAAAGGCCTTAGCTAAAAATACCCCCGTCTGCAACGCCAGGCCCCATGGCTAAGGTTGAGTCTGACAGGTCCACTATGGTGACCGAAGGCGTGGTCCAAATTTCCTTAGGCAATGCCAATGCCGGCGCGGATTCCGCTTTGAGGACGTTCTGGTCTGCTTTATCGGGCGGCGTCATTCTAGGTCCCCTCGAAGGCCTGCAATTCCGCCTCGGCTGATACACGCATCGCTCTTCATAACCAAGATAATGATAGACGGTGATCCGCATATGTGAAGCTCGCCGAGAAGGATCTAAGAATTGCGCTTGCCGGCTTCGTCACTGACCGACTGGTTGTCAGCTACCGCCTTCGACACCGAATCCTGCCATGTTGCCGCTCGCCGCTTCGCAGAGGATGACGCCCGCATGGTGGTCATCGACGAAGTGCTGCTGCCGGCGCGATATAGTCGGATAGCCGATGCCCTGAAATCGGATGTCGATTGGGGCCCGCGTCATGGACTGATGCCCTCTGCCGGCGAGGACGGTGACGGTGACGGTGGGCGGAATGCCATAAAATGGGTCGACGCGGCCGACTTCGCCGAGGCCGCCCCTGCGGAGCGCTTCTTCCAGCATCAGGCTTTCGAACGTGTGAGGCCCGGACGCGAGCTTTCCCCAGGCATAGTCGATCTCGTCCGGTTCAAGACGCTGCTGACGAGCGCTGCCTTTATGGACCTGCTGGGAGTCATCGCCGGTCGACGCCCTGATGCTCTGCAGGAATTGCTCATCCGCCGCATGGTCTTCGGTGACCTTGCGCGGCGCCATGACGATGCGATCGGCGGGCGGACGATCTGCGCACTGCTCTATTTCAGCGATGGCTGGACCCCGGCCATGGGCGGCCAGTTCGTCATGCATGCGCGCGATGGCGACCGGATTGTCGATCCCCTGCCGAACCGGATGATCCTGTTCGACGTCAACACCGGGCTTGACCACAGCGTATTGCCGCTGTCCCAGGCGGCGGCCGATTTCCAGCGGTTCAATTTTTCGATCTGGTTTCGCTAGAGCATAAGTTGACCGGACTTGGTCAACCGCTCGGACAATGCGGTGTCAAAGGGCAAGAGCGCGTTCACCCATCGTGAATACGCGCTAGGCGGTGTCGGAAGCGCCGGCTGCTGAATAGCAGGAGGGCGCTTCCGATTGCTATCAGCCCTTCGGCACGACCTTGAAACTGCGGCCGTCGGCCAGGGTGAAGGTCTTGCCGTCGAAGTTCGCCTTGATCGTGCCGTCCTTGCGGTTGACGGCCTTGGCGGGGGTCGCTTCGGACCAGCGGATGATCTCCAGCATATAGCCATCGCCCTGCTTGATGGCCTTGCCATAGCCGGTCACCACGCCCTTCTCGTCGCCCGAGACGAGCACGAAATGGCCGTCAACGAGCGCGAGAACGCCCTGCTCGAGCTTGTAGATCTCACCGTCGGCCGGGCCGATCTGACGGAACTTCTGGATCGTGCCCGACCCGAAAACGAGGGTCAGTTCGGTTCCGTCGCGGGTCACCGAAATGTCGTGCTGGGTGTCCTTGCGAAAGCTCAGTGCCGGCTGCTTGGCCGGGTCGATGCCGATCGTCTGTTCGGCGATCATGTGGATGCCGCGCGGGCCGGGGCCGAAGGTGCCCGCATGCGCCATCGCACCTTTTGTCTCGAACGGCTCGCCGTTGAAGATGGACTGCTGCGCGAACAGGCCGTCCTTGTAGAGGATGATGCCGGTCAGGGGCATTTCCTCCCCGCTGCGTCCCGCCTTCAACAGCGTGTAGGCCCACAGGCCCTGCGCGTCGCGGACCGCCTTGGTATCCTCCGCATGGGCGGCTGCCGTGGTCATCGCCCCCAGCGCGGCGAGGCCGAGGGTGACGGAACGCGTAAAGGATCGAAACATGAAAAGCCCCTCTTCGTCATGGGCGACGCCAGGATGCGTGCGACGTCGAGGATGGGACAAGGTGCCGGCCGGTTCAATTCCGCGCACTGCACGCGTTCATTGTCGAAGCCGCAACGTCCGGAAGCAAATGGGGGCCATCAAAAGGAAAGGCCCTCCCCCGCCAGGCGGAGAAGGGCCTTCTATATCGGGGCGGATGAGCGCTTAGTGCGCCATCGCCTTGACGATCTCCTCGACCATCTTCTTGGCGTCGCCGAGCAGCATCATCGTGTTGTCCATGTAGAAGACGTCGTTGTCGACGCCGGCATAACCGACACCACCCATCGAACGCTTCACGAACAGCACGGTCTTGGCTTTCTCGACGTCGAGGATCGGCATGCCGTAGATCGGCGAGCTCTTGTCGGTCTTCGCCGCCGGGTTGGTCACGTCGTTGGCGCCGATGACGAAGGCGACGTCGGTCTGCGAGAACTCGCTATTGATGTCTTCCAGCTCGAAAACCTCGTCATAAGGCACATTGGCTTCGGCCAGCAGAACGTTCATGTGGCCCGGCATGCGGCCGGCGACCGGGTGGATCGCATATTTCACGCGAACGCCGGCTTCCTTGAGGACGTCGCCCATCTCGCGCAGCACATGCTGTGCCTGGCTGACCGCCATGCCATAGCCTGGAACGATGATGACCTGCTCGGCCTGCCCCATGAGGAAGGCGGCATCGTCGGCCGAGCCACGCTTCCACGGGCGATCGACCTTGGCGGCGCCGCCCGACGCCTCGGGAGCCGCACCGAAGCCGCCCGCGATGACGCTGATGAAGCTGCGGTTCATCGCCTTGCACATGATGTAGCTGAGGATCGCGCCCGACGAGCCGACCAGCGCGCCGGTGACGATCATCGCCGTGTTGTGCAGGGTGAAGCCCATCGCCGCTGCCGCCCAGCCCGAATAGCTGTTCAGCATCGAGACGACGACCGGCATGTCGGCGCCGCCGATCGGAATGATCAGCAGGAAGCCGATGACGAAGCTGAGCGCGGTGATGGTGAAGAATACCCACTGCGCATCATCGGTCAGGAAATAGCCGATCAGGCCCAGGATCGCCGCGAGCATGCCGAGGTTGATGACATGGCGTCCGGGCAGCATGATCGGCGAACCCGACATGTTGCCGTTGAGCTTCAGGAAGGCGATGACCGATCCCGAGAAGGTGATGGCACCGATCGCGACGCCGAGGCCCATTTCGATCCGGCTGACCTGCAGGATATGTCCGGTGACCTGGTCGACGATCCCGAAATCGCCGGGATTGAGGAAGGCCGCCCCTGCGACCAGCACGGCCGCGAGACCGACCAGCGAGTGGAAGGCGGCAACGAGCTGCGGCATCGCGGTCATGGCGATGCGTTGTGCGGTCACATAACCGATGACACCGCCGATCGCGATCGCGATGCCGATCTCGACCAGGCCGGTGTTGTGCAGGATCAGCGTCGTCGCAACGGCGATCAGCATGCCGATCATGCCGAAGCGGTTGCCCCTGCGCGACGTGGCCGGGCTCGAAAGCCCGCGCAGCGCGAGGATGAACAACACCCCTGAAATCAGATAGGCGAGCGAAGCCCAGGCGGGCGTGGCAGCGAGTTCATGCATGTCTATATCCCCCTGCCCGGCTCAGCCCTTGCGGTCTTTTTTCTTGTACATCGCCAGCATTCGCTCGGTGACCGCGAAGCCGCCGAAGATGTTGATGCTCGCGAAGACGACGGCCACGAGGCCCAGATATTTGCCGAGTGCACCGCCCGAAGCCGTCGCGCTGGCGATCAGCGCACCGACGATGATGACCGACGAGATGGCGTTGGTAACCGCCATGAGCGGCGTGTGCAGCGCGGGCGTGACCGACCAGACGACATAATAGCCCACGAAGCAGGCCATGACGAAGATCGACAGGATCGAGATGAAGTCCATATGTTCCCCCTTCCCCGATCAGCCGAGCAGCCGGGCGTTGACGACCTTGCCGCCCTGCGTCAGTCGGATCGCGTCGCCGATTTCCTCGTCGAGGATCGGCTTGTTGGCTTCCTTGTCCCAGAAGGCACTGAGGAAGTTGAACAGGTTGCGCGAAAAGAGCGCCGACGAATCCGCAGCAAGCGTGCCCGCCATGTTCTTCGCGCCGACGATCTTGACGCCGTGGCGCACCACTGTCTCACCGGCGACGCAGCCCTCGACATTGCCACCGCTTTCGGCCGCGAGATCGACGATCACCGACCCGGACCGCATCGTGGCGATCTGCGCGTCCGAAATCAGCCGCGGCGCGGCGCGTCCCGGGATCAGCGCGGTCGTGATGACGATGTCCTGCTTGGCGATGTGGGCGGATACCAGCTCGGCCTGGGCCTTCTGATATTCTTCCGACATCTCGGTCGCATAGCCACCGGCGCCTTCGCCCTCGATGCCCGCGACCTTCTCGACGAAGATCGGCTTGGCACCGAGCGACATGATCTGCTCGCGGGTGGCCGAGCGCACGTCGGTCGCCGAGACCTGAGCGCCCAGGCGACGCGCGGTGGCGATCGCCTGAAGGCCGGCGACGCCGACGCCCATGATGAAGGCGCGCGCGGCGGAAACGGTGCCCGCGGCCGTCATCATCATCGGGAAGGCGCGACCATATTCGTTGGCGGCGACCAGCACGGCCTTGTAGCCGGCCAGGTTCGACTGCGACGACAGGATGTCCATCGACTGCGCACGCGTGATACGCGGCATGAACTCCATCGCCAGCGCCTCGAAGCCCTTGGCGGCATAGGCATCGACCCGCGCCCGCTCGCCGAACGGGTTGAGCCCCGCGACGATCCAGGCGCCGGGTTTCGTCCCGCCGAGAGAGTCGGGATCCGGTCCCTGGATTCCCAGCACGATGTCGGCACCGGCCAGCGTCGTCGTGCGATCGCCGACCACGGCACCGGCCGCGGCATAATCATTGTCGGCAATGGAAGCGGTGACTCCGGCCCCGGCCTCGACTGCGACTTCGGCCCCGAGCGCGATGAATTTCTTCACAGTCTCGGGGGTGGCGGCCACCCGGGTTTCCCCGGTAGCGGCCTCCTTCAGCACCGCTATCCTCAAGGGATCAGCCCTTGGGCGCGATCAGGAAGATGACGAGCAGGCCGGTGGCCGCACTGAGGATCGTGCCCCACTTGAGCAGCCCCAAAAAACCGGAATAGGTGTTGTTGTGTGCCTTGTAGTCCATCGGCGCACCCTGTTCGTCAGACATATTCCACCCCTCGCAATGACGGCATTTTCGACGCCCTTCTAGTCGGAGGGCAACAGCGCCTCAAGGATAAATGCCGTCGGGGCGCCCGCCCTTTGTACCAGTTTAATTTTGCTTAGCATTTCTTTGCTAGGTCAGGCTCCGAAGGAGTAGCGGATGCGTCGCGACGGCCCTCCGGGGCTCTTGCTGGTCGATGCCGAGCCTGCGCAGGCCGGCCTGATGAGCGCCGTCGCGCAGCGTGCGGGATGGCGTGTCTTCCGTGCTGTCGATGCCACATCCGCCGTCCAGGCGGCGGAAGCCGCCCAGGCTGCAGGCCACCGCGTCGATGCCATATTGGCGGACCTATGGTCGCCAGATGCGGATGCCATGGCGATCGTCACTGCGGTGCGTCACGCGCTGCCGTCGCTTCCCCTGATCATCATCACCGCACAGGACAGCGCCGATCTGGCGGTCCGCGCCATGCGGGCGGGCGCGCATGACGTGCTGATCAAACCGCTCGGGTCGGTAAAGCTGATGGCTGCGCTCGATGCCACCATATCGACCGGTCCCGGACAGCAGGGCGAACTGCGCCCGATGGCAGAAAAATGGCCCGAACCGCTCGACTTCGAGGGCGTCGTGGGAACCGCTGCCGGGTTCCGGCGCGCCGTCGAGACCGCGATGCGCGCCGCAGCCACCCCGGCGACGATCCTGATCGAGGGCGAAAGCGGCGTCGGCAAGGAAGTGCTGGCCCAGGCCATCCATCGCGCCTCCGCCCTGCGCGACGGGCCACTGGTCACGGTGAATTGCGGCGCGATCCCGGCCAATCTGGTCGAGTCCGAACTGTTCGGTCATGAGCGCGGGGCCTTCACCGGTGCGTTCGAACGGCGGCGCGGCCTGTTCGCCCAGGCCGATGGCGGCACCATCTTCCTCGACGAGATCGGCGAACTGCCGTCCGATGCGCAGGCCAAGCTGCTGCGCGTCCTCCAGTCGGGCGAGATCCGGCCGATCGGTGCCGCCGTAGCGACCCGGATCAGCGTCCGCGTCGTGGCGGCGACCAACCGTCGCCTGTCCGACGACGTCGTGGCGGGGCGGTTTCGCGAGGATCTCTTCTACCGGCTGGCCGTGGTCCCGGTGCTGCTGCCGCCGCTGCGCGAACGACGCGAGGATATCGGAGCGCTGGCGGCGCATCTGCTCGACCGGATCGCGCGGCAACTCGGGCTGTCGGCCCTGTCGCTCGACGGCGATGCGCTGGCGCTGCTGCGCGATCACGACTGGCCGGGCAATGTCCGGCAATTGCACAATGCCTTGTTCCGCGCCGCTATCTTCTGCCCCGACGGGCTGCTGCGCGAGCGCGACTTCCCGCAGATCCGCCAGGCGCGGGCAGCCCCGCCGACGCCCCCTGCGAATGACGACATGCCGGTCGCGGCCGCGTCTCTCGCGGCGGCGGTGCCCCTGCCCGTCCCGACCAGCCTGCCGCTGTTCGGTCCCGACGGCCATGTCCGGCCGATCGACGAGGTCGAGGCAGATCTGATTCGCCTCGCGATCGGCCATTATCGCGGACGCATGACCGAAGTAGCGCGCCGCCTGCGCATCGGGCGTTCGACCCTCTACCGCAAGCTCGGCGAACTGGGGATAGAGCAGGCCGGCTGAGCACCCCTTCGATCAGGGCATGGCGCTGCCGCTTGTGTCGGGCTGGGCGACGTGGGACATAGCGGCGATGCCGTGCGTTGCTCTCCCATGACCGCCCATATCCACGCCATCGGCACCGCCGTCCCCCCGAACGCCATCCACCAGACCTTCGTCGACTGGGCGGCGGGCCGGCTCGAAGGCCGCGATCGCGCACTCTTCCGTCGCATGGCCTCGCGATCGGCGATCGAGGAACGCTACACCGTCCTGCCGCCCTCGCCGCTCGGCGGGTCGCAGGTCGATCCCGGCGGCTTCTACGGCGCCGCCATGCCCTCCACCGCCGAGCGCATGGGCTGCTATGCCCGCGAGGCCCCCGAACTAGTGCTGCGGGCAATCGACGACCTGTCATCGCGGGCACCGATTGGCGACGTCACCCACCTTGTGGTTGCCAGTTGCACCGGCTTCGTCGCGCCGGGCATCGACCAGATCATCGCGCGCCGCCTTGGGCTGTCCGGGTCGATCGAGCGGACGCTGGTCGGCTTCATGGGCTGCTATGCCGCCGTCGCCGCTTTGCGGGTCGCGCATCACATCGCGCGGTCGGACGAAAAGGCGCGGATCCTGGTGGTGACGGTCGAGCTCTGTTCGCTCCACATGCAGGACAGCGGCGATGTCGGCTCGCTGATGGCCCAGCTCCAGTTCGCCGACGGAGCCGCCGCCGCGATCGTGTCGGCCGAGCCGGCGGGTATCGCTATCGACCGTTTCTTCGGCGACCCTCCCCGAAAGCGACGAGCTGATCCGGTGGGACATCGGCAATGAGGGCTTCGTCATGCACCTGTCGGGCGAGGTCCCGGTGCGGATCGCGGCAGCGCTGGCAGACCCGGCGCTGCGGCGCGCGATCCTCGGCGATCGCGCAGCCGACGCGCCCACCGACTGGGCGGTCCATGCCGGCGGCCGGTCGATCCTCGATGCGGTCCAGACGGGTTTCGACCTCCCCTCCGACGCGCTGGCTGTCTCGCGGGACATATTGCGCCGCTGGGGCAACATGTCATCGTCGACGCTGATGTTCGTGCTCGCCGCCATGCTGGCCCAGAACAGGCCGCTCGACGGCCTCGCGGTCGCCTTCGGTCCCGGCCTCGCCGCCGAGGGCTTCGCGTTGCGCAGCGCCTGATGCGTTCGCTCGCCAGCCCGGCGCGCGAAAGCGAGCAGATGGACGATGCCGATCTCGATCCGGCGATCTATGCCCGGGTCCTGACCGATCTCGCCCGGGTCAACCGCTGGACGCTGGCAGCGCGTCCCACGATCGATTTCGTCGCCCGCACCGTCGGGGATCGCGACCGGTTCACCCTGCTCGATGTCGGCTATGGTGATGGCGACCTGCTGCGCAAGATCGCACGCTGGGCGGAAAAGCGAGGCAAGACGGCGGTGCTGACCGGTATCGACCTGAATGCCAAGAGTGCGCGGATCGCCTGGTCGGCCACGCCTGACCGCCATGACATCGAATTTCTGACCGGCGACTATCGCGAGCATCTGGCGTCGGGCGAAGCGCGCAGCGGCTATGACCTGATCGTCAGCAGCCTGGTCGCCCATCATATGAGCCACGATCAGCTGATCGACTTCCTGCGCGCCATGGAACGCCATGCGCGCCTGGGCTGGCACATCAACGACCTGCATCGGCACCGTTTCGCCTATCTCGGCTATCCCCTGCTCGCGCGGGCGATGGGCTGGCAC
>NZ_JAGMXV010000126.1 GCF_018006725.1 Rhizorhabdus sp. | reverse complement strand
GCCCTGCTCGAGCGCGGCGTGGGCATCCGATTCAAGGGTGTCGAGAAGACCAATGTCGAGGAATATTGCGTCAGCGAGGGCTGGATTCGCGTGTCGGTGGGCAATACCCGCGATCGCAAGGGCAATCCGCTGACGATCAAGCTGCAGGGTCCGGTCGAGCCCTATCTGAAAGACGCGTCCGAGGGCGAGAGCGAGGGCGCGCAGGAAGGTTGAACCACATGGCCGATCCCGCCGTCCACCGGATCAGTTCCGAACGGCTGGCGGCCCAGATATCGGAGGCGGGCGCCGAGCTCGTCCGCCTCGTCGATCACGCTGGTGCCGACTGGCTGTGGGATGGCGATCCTGCCTATTGGTCCGGGCGGGCGCCGCTGCTCTTTCCGATCGTCGGGACACTGGCGGGCGGTCGCTTCCGAACCGGAGAGCAGAGCTATAAGCTGCCGCGACATGGTTTTGCGCGAAACAGCTTCTTCCGCTGCGTCGACCACAGTCATGACAGCGTAACCCTCCGGCTGGAGCCGACGCCCGCCATCCGCGAAAGCTGGCCGTTCGATTTCCGATTGGACGTGCGCTACGCGGTGGAAGGGTCGACGCTGACGATCAGCGCCGAAGTCCTCAATCAAGGGGCTGAGCCGATGCCCGCGAGCTTCGGCTTTCACCCCGCCCTGCGCTGGCCGCTGCCGGGCGAAGACGATCGATCTTCACACGAAATCCTCTTCGACGAGGAAGAACCGGCAGCGGTGCGGCGCCTCGACTGCGACGGCCTGGTCGATCCGGTCGCCCGTCCGAGCCCGATCGCCGGCAAGCGGCTTGCTCTCGACGATAGCCTGTTCGGGGAGGATGCGCTGATCCTCGATTGCCCGCGCAGTCGCGCGCTGACGTTTACCGGACAACGCAACAGTGTCCGGTTTGCCTTTCCCGGCATGCCTCACCTCGCTTTCTGGACGAAGCCCGGTGCCGGCTTTCTCTGCATAGAGCCCTGGCAAGGGTATAGCGATCCGGCCGGTTTCGACGGGAAAATAGCGGACAAGCCGGGTATCCTGTCGATTGCCCCAGGCGAAGCCCGGGACTTCGCGATGAGCCTTACGCTCTATTCGATGTCCTGACGTCGTATGACTGGTCCGGCCATGTACGGTCCGTGGCAACGGGATCCGACGTGGTTGCGCGACGGAAATGCGGCGCGATCATCCAGTCCGGCGGAAGGGGTCGCGATGCTGTCGAGTCGCGATGGGACTGTTCGGGGGTGATGGGGCTGAAAAGCACGCCCTCTCAATCATTTACTTCGCCATTTCCTCCACCGCTGATCGCAGCCGTGCCTCGTCCCGTCGCGACATGCCATGCACCGAGCCCATTCGTCGTACTTTCAAAACGATTGAGATCAAGGGCTTACAGGCGCCCATTGACTCACCATGGCAAAGTCCGGGATCATGCGGTCAAGGGGGACGCTACGATCCTCGGGAGGCTGTCCGCTTTGCGGATCGCGGGGATGACAGGATGAGGTGCTTAACGCTCTTACTTCTCTCAGCCTGAAAGGAGAGACGACCATGTCGGATCGATTTGTCCGTTATATGGAACGTGAGCATGCCCGGCTGAATGCCATGATCGCCGATCATCGCAGCCGCCACAGGCCCGATGGCGAGATCGCCCGGCTGAAGCGGGTTCGCCGCATGATGCGCTATCAGATCGGTTCCTGGCGCGCCGACACCGGCGGAATAGCCTGACACGCCAATTGGCGCTCACAGGATCACAGATGGCTGCCCGGCGATCGAGGGCCTTTGATCGCCGGGCCTGCCTGATTCCAAGCTACAGAAAGCCTAAGCTACACGGCGTAGATGGGGGCGATTCCCCTGCACCCCCGACGCCAACGCAACAACTCGGACGCCATGCAACGCCGGGCCACGGGATAGCCGCTGCACCTCTTGCAGGAAGTGATACGAGTCACAGGCGAGCGCTTTGGCGTCCCGCCCGATGCTTGACCCGATGGAGCCCCGGTACCACATTGCCGTCATGGACAAGTTCGAACTCAGCGACGAGGAATGGCGGGCGCGGCTGACCCCGGAGCAATATCATGTGCTCCGCCAGGCCGGGACCGAGCGCGCCTTCACCGGCAAATATTGGAACGCCAAGGACGAAGGCGAATATCGCTGTGCGGGCTGCGGCGAACTGCTGTTCAGCAGCGACAGCAAATATGATTCGGGTTGCGGCTGGCCAAGCTTCACCGAACCGGCCGCCGAACGCGCGATCAGCGAATATGTCGACACCAGTCATGGGATGGTCCGAACCGAAGTCCGCTGCGCCCGGTGCGACGGGCATCTGGGCCATGTCTTTCCGGACGGCCCCGGCCCGCACGGCCTGCGCTACTGCATCAATTCGGCGTCGATCGACCTGGAAACCGACTGAACCCTCTCGGGACGGCTGAACGATGGAATGTCGCTCGTCGGATTCGGTCGTCGCCCGGTGGAAAAGGACCGGGGATGCGCTTGGCAGCGGTCGGGATAGGCGCTAATCGGGCATCAGCCGATGTCCCGCAGCGCCAAGACAACCAAGGATCCGAACCGCCGCATGGGCTGGCTTCGCAAATTGCTCAAGATCAGCCTCTTTGCCGCACTTGCTGGCCTGGGTGCGCTGGTCATTGCCGTGCTCATCGCCATGGCCTCGCTGCCGGGCTTCGAGGAGCTCAAGTCCAGCCCCAATGGCCAGATGGTCCGCGTCCGCGCGGCCGACGGCTCGGTGATCGTCTCGCTCGGGCCGAGCTATGGCGACTGGCTGCCGGTCGCGCAGATCCCGGACGACATGAAGAAGGCGATGGTCGCGGTCGAGGACCGTCGCTATTATATGCACCCGGGCATCGACCCGATCGGCATGGCGCGCGCGGCCTGGCTGGCCTTCCAGCGACAGGGCGAAGGCAGGCGTCTGCAGGGCGCCTCGACGATCACCCAGCAGCTCGCCCGAAACATCTTCCTGACCAACGCCTACAGCTTCGGCCGTAAGTTTCGCGAGATCATCCTGGCGCTCGCCATGGAGCGCAAATTCTCGAAGGAACAGATCCTCGAACTCTATCTGAACCGGGTCTATTTCGGCGGCGGCGCCTATGGCATCGATGCCGCCTCGCGCAAATTCTTCGATCATAGCGCAACGACGCTGAGCTTGGGCGAAAGCGCGATCATCGCCGGCCTGGTCAAGGCGCCGTCGCATTATTCGCCCACCGCCGATCGCGAAGCCGCCATCGGCCGCGCCAAGGTGGTGCTCGAGGTGATGCAGGACGCCGGCGCGATCACCCCGTCGCAGGCCGAGCAGGTCGACCTGTCGAAGGTCCGCCTCGCCCCCGAGCGCGACCAGAATGCCGTCCGCTATTTCACCGACTGGGCACTGGCGCAGCTCGACGAACTCGTCGACGAACAGGTCGAGCCGATCGACGTCTGGACCACGATCGATCCCGAGATGCAGAAGGCCGCAGACGCCGCGATCCGCGCCAATGCGCCGGCAGGGACGCAGGGTGCGCTCGTAGCGCTCGACCGCGACGGCGCCGTCCGCGCGATGGTCGGCGGACGCGACTATGTGAGTTCGATCTATAACCGGGCGACCCAGGCCGAACGGCAGCCGGGTTCCGCCTTCAAGCTGTTCGTCTACCTCGCCGCGCTCGAAGCCGGGATGAAGCCCGATACCGCCGTCGTCGACGAATCGGTCGACATCGACGGATGGAGCCCGCGCAACAGCAACCGCGAATTTGCGGGGCCGATCGACATCCGCACCGCCTTCGCCTTTTCGGTCAACACCGTCGCTGCCAAGCTGGGCCAGGAGGTCGGGTTCGACACGGTCGCCGACATGGCGCGCCGCTTCGGCATAGGTTCCAAGCTCAACACCCATCCCTCGATGGTCCTCGGCACGTCCGACGTCCGCCTGATCGACATGACCCGCGCCTTCGCCGCCGTGGCGCGCAAGGGCGTAGCGGTCGTTCCCTATGGCATCGTCAAGGTCACCACCGCCAAGGGCAATATGCTCTACGAGCATCGCGCCGACGACAACCGCGTGCTGGTCGCCCCCTGGGTCGCTGCGGAGATGACCGACCTGCTGCAGACCGCGGTCAACACCGGCACCGCGCGCGCCGCCCAGATCGGCCGCCCCGTCGCCGGCAAGACCGGCACCACCTCTTCCAACAAGGATGGCTGGTTCCTCGGCTTCTCGTCGGGAATTACGACGGGCGTGTGGATGGGCCGCGACGACGCCAAGGCGGTTTCGGGCCTGCAGGGCGGCCGCGCACCCGCCCGCGCCTTCGCCGACTTCATGCGCGTCGCGGTATCGAAGCGCCCCGTCGAACAGTTCGAGACGCAGGTCACTCTTCCCGAATTCCAGATCGAGCCCGACGACGAAGCCTTTTTCGGTACGCCCGACGAGAGCCTGTTCGCCCCGGAGGGTGAAGCGCTCGATCCCGGGCAGGAACTGCAGGCCGATCCGGAAGACGGGTTCGAGCCACAGGTCGGACCGACCTCGATCATCCCGCCAACCCGCCCGATCGCGCAGCCGGCCGCCGCTCGCACTGCTCCTGCTGCAACCCAGCCCGCACGCGCACCAACACCGGCTCAGCCGCAAAAGCCTGCGCTCGGTTCGGACTTTCTGAACGGACTCGACGCGCCGAAGCCGCGTCAGGGCGCCCGGCCCAACCAATAAAGGTCGCGCCCCTGCGTGCGGAGCCAGTCGCGCTCCGCATCGGGCGAGCGACCGAGAAGGCGCTCGACAGCGGCGTGGAAGCGCGGGCTGTGATCCATGTGCAGCCGGTGCGCGACCTCATGGGCTACCGTCGCTTCGAGCACGGCCGGTGGAGCAAGGATCAAGCGCCAGCTATAGCGTATGTCGCCGCTGGCCGAGCAACTGCCCCAGCGAGCACGGGGATCGCCGACCGCCACCCGCGCGACGGTCACCCCGGCCAGTTCCGCGAAGCGCCGAGTCTCCGCCTCCAGCAACGCGAGCGCCTGCGCCCGTAGCCAGCGCAGGACACGCGGACCGATCATCTCCTCGGGACCGGGCACCAGCAGGACGTCGCCGTCGCGTCGGGTGATCCGGCCCTTGGCGGTAATCTCCACCCGCAGTGCCTCCCCGGCGACCGTGATGACCATGCCCGGCCGGATCGGCTGGGGCTTGGGTAGCGCGTCGAGCGCTGCCTCGATCCAGCCGCGCTTGCTTTCCACCCAGGCGAGCGCCGCCTTCATCGATGCTCGCGGCGGCAGGATCAGCCGCACGCCGCCGTCGCGCGGGTCGACGCTCAGCCGCATGCGCCGCGCCTGTGCCATGCGCCGGACCTCCAACGGACGTGAGCGTCCGCCGGCTTCGAAGGAGAGTTGTGCGGAGGAACGGCGGCGGAAGATCATCGCCGCCTCGTCCCAGATCATGTCGGTCGGCGGCATGGCAGACCCGTTACAGCTCGCGCTCGACGAGATGATGCTCGAGATCGCCCGCCTCGTCCTCCGACACGGTCCAGCCGCGCACCGATATGCCAGCCCGATGAACCGACTCCGGATCACCGGTTACCAACGGATGCCAGTCGGGCAGGCCTTGCCCCTCGCCCAGCAGCCGATAGGCGCAGGTCGAAGGCAACCAGTCGATTTCCTCGACGAGGCGCGGCGTCAGTCGGACGCATTCGGGGACATGGACCCGGCGGTTCTTATAATCCTTGCACAGTCCGGTGCGACGATCGAGAAGGCGGCAGGCGACGTTCGTTGGCAGCAACTCGCCCGTTTCCTCATCCTCCAGCTTGTGCAGGCAGCATTTGCCGCAGCCGTCGCAGAGCGATTCCCACTCGGCGCGGGTCATCTGGTCGAGCCGCTTCGTCTCCCAGAAAGGCCGGGAGACCGCCGTCATTTCGCCCAGCGCTTGAGGTCGGAAACGACCGCCGCCGCATCCTTGTCCTGGGTGATCAACGCCAGGGGCTCGCCCTTCGGCCCGAACAGCATCGCCTGACGGCTGTGGTCGACCAGATAGGCGTCGGAGCCGGCTGCGGCTGGCTGCTTGCGATAATAGATCGCGAATTTTTTCGCGACCGCGGCAATCTCGGCCGGGGAGCCGGTAAGGCCGATCAGTTTGGGGTGGAAGGCGCCGACGAACTGCTTGAGCACGGCCGGCGTGTCCCGCTCGGGATCGACGGTGATGAAGATCGGCTGGATCTTCGCCGCCAGGGCGGGATCGCTCGCTTCCAGCTCGCGATAGCCCTTCATAAGGATCTGGACGTCGACCGGGCAGACGTCGGGGCAGAAGGTGTAGCCGAAATAGATCAGCCGGTATTTGCCGGCAAAGTCGCCGTCGGACACTTTGCGCCCGTCCTGATCGGTCAGGGTGAAGGCGCCGCCGACACCCGAATCCGCGAGCGGCGGCTTTTCAGCGGCCGGGCTGCACCCGCCGAGCGGCGCGAAGAGAGCCAGCACCAGTGCGGCCGACGCCACGCGCCAGAAGGAAATGGTCGCTTTGTTCATGGTAAGGCCAGCCATGCTTTGCTATTGGCGGCCATGCAAGCGCGTTTCATAACAGGGACATGCCACACGAGATGATCCACCGCCACATCCTGATCGGCTGTGCCGCCGCTGCGATCGCGCTCAGCGCCGCACCTGCAAGCGCGCAATTTTCCGACAGCTACACCTTCCTCAATGCGGTGCGGCAGTCGGACGGCGAGAAGGCGACCAAGGCGCTGCAGGGGTCGGGCGCCACGCTGGTCAACACCAAGGATTATACGACCGGTGAGACCGCGCTGGCGATCACGATCAAGCGCCGCGACCTGACCTGGTCGAGCTTCCTGCTGGGCAAGGGCGCCAATCCAAACATCAAGGACGGTCAGGGCAACACCCCGCTCCACGCGGCCGCATTGCTGGGCTTTCAGGAAGGTGCCGAACTGCTGCTGCGACAGAAGGCGCAGATCAATGCGACAAACAACAGCGGCGAAACCCCGCTGGTGATCGCCGTGCAGCAGCGCAACATTCCCATGGTCCGCCTGTTGCTGACCAATGGCGCCGATCCCAAGATCGCCGACCGGATCGCCGGCAAGAACGCGATCGACTATGCCAAAGAAGATCCCCGTGGCGCCGCCGTCATGAAGGTGATCGAGGAAACCAAGTCGACGGCACCCGCCAAGCCCAAAATGGGTCCGGGCCTTTAACGCCGCCGTCGCTTAGACGCAGTTCTCCGGCGCGGTATCGAGATCGGGCCACAGGCGCCGGGCAGCGCGTCGCGCGAAGCGCAGCGTCTCGGCCTTGCGGCGCGCGCCGGACAAGGGCCGGTGCGGTGCATCTCGCAGGATAGCGGCCTCATAACGGTCGGCCACGATCAGTCCACAGCAATGTGGGCGGAAATGCTCCGTCTCGAAGGGCGACAAATCGAAACCACCGGGAACGGCCCAGAAGAAACGGTCGCAATAGTCGAGATAGTCGGGCCATTTGCCGTCGCCCAGCAAATCCGCACGCGACACCTTGATCTCGACGATGGTGATGCAACCGCGCGCGTCGATCGCCATCATGTCGGCGCGCCTGCCGTTGCCGAGCGGAACCTCCAGCAGCGGAGTCATCTCGGCCTGCAGGAAGAGACGCGCGACCCCGCGCGCAACATCCTGCGCCACCGCTGGTGCATGGGCGACATCGATCGATAGACAAGGCTCGGCCATGCCGCAGTCTAGAACAATTAGGGAACGGGATAAAGCCCCGCTCAGGGGGCGAAGCGGCGCGACAGGCCGTGATAGAGTTTTTCGGGCGACACCGCCCGCGCGACGAAGTCCGCCACCAGCGCGGCGGCAAGGAGTGGCAACAGCATCGCCCGGCTGCCGGTCGTCTCGGACACGATGATGACGGCTGTCAGCGGCGCCCGCACGACGCCGGTAAAATAGGCGGTCATGCCGAGCAATGCGACGGCACCGCCCGGGTCGTCGGGGAATATATAGCGGAGCAATTGTCCCAGACCGGCACCAGTCGACAACGACGGGGCGAAGATTCCGCCCGGCAGCCCCGAGAGCGCGGTCGCCAATGTCGCCACGAATTTTGCGGGACCATACCACCAGGGGGCAGTGCCGCCGGAGATGATCGACCGGGCTGTTTCATAGCCGGTCCCCCAACTGAGCCCGCTGGCGACGCCGACAAGCGCGACAATCAGCCCGCACAGTCCCGCCGTCGCCATGGGATGATTGCGCGCCCAACCCAGCGGGCCGGTGCCGACCCTGCCGAAGGCCAGCATGAACCGTGCAAACAGGGCTCCCGCGAGCCCGCCGAGCAGCCCCGCCAGCGGCGCCACGAGCATCGCCCGTGTCGGCGCGAGCTTCTGCGTGACCAGGCCGAAATAGACATAGTCGCCGGCGATGCCGAGACTGACCATGCCGGCGATCAACACGGCCGCCATGACCAGCAACGTCACCCGCTGCTCATAGGCTGCGGCCAGTTCCTCGATCGCGAAGGCGACCCCGGCAAGCGGCGTGTTGAACGCCGCAGCCACGCCCGCCGCCCCCCCGGCGATGAACACCGACGCCCGCAACGGGACACGCATCAGCTTGTGCATATAGCCCATCACCGACGCGCCGATCTGGACCGTCGGCCCCTCGCGTCCCACCGATCCACCGACCAGCAGAGCGGCGACGGTCAGAAACAACTTCGCGACCGTGGTCCGCAACGACAGAAGACGCTTCATCGAGGCGTCGGGATCGGCCGTCGCCGCCATGACCTGCGGTATCCCCGAGCCCCTGGCGTCCGGAGCGAACCGGCGGGTGAGCCAGACGATGGCTACGAAGCCCAACGGTGTCACGAGCAGCGGTGCCCAGGGCCAGTGCCGTACGAAACGCCCGAAAACATGGCCCGCGGCATCGGCCATTTCGGCGAACAGCAGGGCGAGCAAGCCGATCAGAATCGCGCCGCCGCCGATTGCCGCACGGCGACGCCACACCGGGCCGCTCATTCGGAAAGCCCTGACGGCGATGCGCCGCCGCCGGTGCAATCTCTGAAAATCGGGCATGGTCAGGCGATAGGGATAAGGGGGGTGTGTAACAAGACCGCTATGGTCCAAGAACCTCCAGGCCTCGGCGGAGCGTTAGCACAGGCAGTCGCATGCGAGCTGCAAAGCATCCGGATGGTCGATCTCCACCGCCCACAGGTCGGGATCGGTGCGCCGCCGCCGCGCGATATACTCCGAAGCCGCTCCCGGCTCGCTCGAATCGGACGGCCCGACCGGTTCCAGGCCGAAGCCGCCTTCGAAACGCCAGACGCGTTCGCGCACACCGACGGGGTGGCCCCGGTCGCACAGCAGCAGGAGGATAGCCCCTGCGGTCGCATCGCCCTTCGCCAGCACCATCGCGGAGCCACCCGCCGCTTCGGTTCGACGGATCAGGGCCGACACGGACAGTCCCGTGGTGGGCCGAGCCTCGGTCATTGCCTGTCGGTCGGGCGAGCGTAGCCGGGCAGGCTCGCGAGCGCGATGCGCGACCGCATGAAGGTACCGGTGCCCCGCGCCACCTCCTCGCCCTCGCCATCGATCAGGCGCGCGTCGGCGACCAGAACCCGGCGTCTTCCGTTGACCCACCGGCCTTCGGCGATGATCGGCCCCTTCTTCATAGGGCGGGTGAGCAGCAGGTTGAACGCCGTGGTCAGCAGGAAGAAGTCGTTGACCAGGCTGTTCGCCGCATAGAAGGCGGCGTCGTCGAGCATCTTGAAATAGGTGGTGCCATGCGCCGCGCCCGCCGCGTGATAATGGCGCGGATCCACCTCGAAATGGATGCGCGCCATGCCCTCTTCGGGAATTTCCAGCCGCGACGCAAAGAACTGGTTGATCGGTGCCGCCGCGTAGAGCGACTCGAGGGCCCGATAATGCGCCTCGGCGCCTGTCTCGCCGCTCATGGCATGGCCCTGCGGCTCAGGCGGCGTGGCGGGTCTCGCCGGTCGCAAACAGCGCATAGAGCGCGTCGTCCGAACCGGCACCCCGCAGCTTCGCCACGAACGTCTTGTCGCGCAGCCGCCGGCTGACCCGGGCAAGCGCCTTGAGATGCTCGACTCCGGCATCGACCGGAGACAGCAGCAGGAAGACGAGGTCGACCGGCAGATCGTCGATCGCTGCGAAGTCGATCGGGGTGCCGAGTCGCGCGAACAGACCGACGACCCGATCGAGGCCGTCGATCTTTCCGTGAGGAATCGCGATACCCGCGCCGAAGCCCGTCGAGCCGAGCCGCTCGCGCTCGACGAGCCGGTCGACGACGAGTTTGGGATCGACGTCGACCAGCTTCGAAGCGACGCCAGCAAGCTGCTGGAACAGCGCCTTTTTATTGGGGACGACAAGAGCGGCCTGCACCGCCTGCAGCGACAGCAGGTCGCTCAGGTCGTCCATCGATTTGCTGTCACTCATTCGACGGGATTCGCTATTCCTTATCCGGCTGCCCGGCTCGGCTCGACCCAGCCGATCGTGCCGTCGTTGCGCCGATACACCATATTGAAGGCGCCGGTACCAGAATTTCGGAAAAGAAGCGCCGTCGTATTTCGCAGGTCGAGCATCATCACGGCGTCGGAAACCGAGGCATCGGGAACGTCGACGCGGGTCTCGGCGATGATCACCGGGCTGTCGCCGGTTTCATCCAGTTCCTCTTCACGGGGCGCCTCGAAAACGGTGTAGCCGGCATTCTCGTCGATCGCGTCGATCGGCACCGCGACGGGGGCCGTGCGCGACTTCAGGCGGCGCATATAGCGACGGAGCTGGGTCTCGATCCGGTCGGCGGCATGATCGAAGGCGGGATGTGCCTCCATCGCGTGGCCCGAGCCCTTGAGGATCACGCCCTGCATCACATGGGCGACGATATCGCAGGAAAAGCCGTTGCCATGCTGGCCGCGGCCGAAGGTCACGTGGGCGGAAAGGCTACGCGAGAAATATTTGTCGGCAATCGCTTGGAGCCGGGTCTCGACATGGGTCCGGAGCGCTTCGCCCGTGTCCACCTGATGTCCCGAAACACGAATTTCCATGGCAATTCTCCAACTGTGTTACGCTTATGGTGCGGCGCCCGATGGCCCGCCACCATCCGCACATTTCCGGATAGAATCAGCCCGCCACACCCTCCAGCCAGAGCGGCGCGTCGAGCTTCTGTACGAAGGCCTTGTGTCTTTCCTGTTCCTCCTCGCTTGCAAAATGGGGCCTGATCGGCCGGATGGGGCGCGCCACCACGGCGGTGGACGCCGCGACGACGATCGTCTCCTCGACGACCATTTCGGTGATCGAAAGACCGATCTGACGACCTCCGGTCAATTCGACATAGACCTGGGCCAGCAGCTGCGCGTCCAGCAGCGCACCGTGCTTGATGCGGTGGCTGCGGTCGATGCCATAGCGGCTGCACAGCGCATCCAGCGTATGCTTGGCTCCAGGATGAAGCTTTCGCGCCATTGGAACCGTATCGATCATCCGGCTCATCGCGATCGTCGGTCGACCGCACAGCGTCAGCTCGGCGTTGAGGAAGCCGAAGTCGAACCCGGCATTATGTGCGACCAGCGGCGCGTCGCCGAGAAATTCGAGAAGTTCGTCCGCCAGCGCGCTGAACAGCGGCTTGTCGCTGAGGAAGCGATCCGACAGTCCGTGGATCTGCTCCGCCTCGATCGGCATGGCGCGCTGGGGATTGAAATAGGCGTGATAGGTGCGCCCTGTCTCGACCCGGTTGACCATCTCGACACAGCCTATTTCGACGAGCCGGTCTCCTGTCGCAGGGTTCAGGCCGGTGGTTTCGGTGTCGAAGACGATCTCTCGCATGAGCGACAATATCGGACTCCGTTCGCCCGTAAGCAAGTGACGAGATGACGGACGGCCCTGCGCGTCCGATCGATCGTCCCGCCATTGTCGATGACGAAGTCAGCGCGGGCCCGTTTCTCGTGGTCTGGGAGCTGGAGCGAACGGATGTGCTTGAGTTTCAACGGGTTCATGCCGGGTCTTGCGAGCACCCGCCGCGCCTGTTTCCACGCCGGAGCCGATACGACGACCGTCGCGTCGACCGAACGCCAGCCGCGCTTCTCGAACAGCAGGGGAATGTCGAGCACAACGAGCGGCCGCGCGCGATGTCGACGCAGGAAGAGACGGCGCGACTCGACGAGGGCCGGGTGGACGATCCGCTCGAGCCGGTGCAGCGCGGCCTTGTCGCCAAGCACCGCCTTCGACAGCACAGCGCGGTCGATACCGTGGGGGCCGGCCGTGCCCGGAAAGGCCGCCTCGATCGCAGCGACGAGGCGTCCACCCTTGCCCTGAAGGCGGTGCACTTCGGCGTCGGCGTCGTAGACGGGCACGCCGGCACGCGCGAACATCGCCGAGACGGTCGATTTGCCCATGCCGATGGAGCCGGTGAGTCCGATGACCATCATGTCTCGGCTCAGGCGAGCAACTGCCGGCGCAGATCGTCGTCGGCGCCGCGCGGCGCGGGCACGCCGAAGAAATGTTCGAAGGCCACCGCCGCCTGTCCCACCAGCATGCGCAGTCCGTCGACTGTACGGAGCCCCCGCGCCCGCGCTTCGGCGAGCAGCGGCGTCTCGAGCGGGGCATAGACGATGTCGTAGATCACCGCATTGGGCGGGATATGGCTGAAGTCGAGCTGCAGCGGCGGCTGTCCCTTCATGCCGAGCGAGGTGGTGTTGACGACCACGTCCAATATGCCCTGGCGGTCGTCGAACGGAAAATCGGTGGGTTCGGCAAAAATGTCGATCGGTGCGACCAGCCGGTCGTCGGGCTCGAAGGCTTCGCGCAGCGCGCGGGCCTTGTCGAGATCGCGGGCGATGATGACGCAGGTGAAGCCCTGATCGTGCAGCGCGATCGCGACCGCCTTGGCCGCGCCGCCGGTCCCGAATATCCGCGCCATGCGGAACAGATGCTGTTGCGCGAGCAGCGGCTGCAGCGGTTCGAGAAATCCGGCATAGTCGCTGTTATAGCCGATCAAACGGCCGTCGCGCGGAACGATCGTGTTCACCGCACCAATGCGCTGCGCGGCCGGATCGATCTCGTCGAGGAAGGGCATCACCGCCTGTTTGTGCGGGATGGTGACATTGCAGCCACGCCAGAGCGGATCGGCGCGCCGCTGTTCGAAAAAACTCTGAAGATCCTCGGTCCGGATATGAGAGGCGCGGTAATCGGCTGCGATTCCCGCCTGTTGCAGCCAATATCTGTGAATCATCGGCGATTTTGAATGGGCGATCGGATCGCCGATCACCTCGGCATAGGGCAGGTTCGATACAGCGTCGGTCATGACGGCAGGACTCCCCGGGTCCGCAGATAATCGAGCAGCGGCAGCAGCGGCAGGCCTAATATGGTGAACTGGCTTCCCTCGATCCGGGCAAAGAGCTGGGCGCCGCGCCCCTCCAGCCGATAGCCGCCGACGCAATGGCCGATCGCGGGCCATTCGGCATCCAGATAGGCATCGACGAAGGCCTCGCCGAGCGGGCGCATGTGGAGGGCGGCGACATCGAGGTGACGCCAGACGGGCCGCCCCCCCTCGCAGATCACCGCTGCGCTCCACAGACGGTGCCGTTGTCCTGACAGGCGCAACAGCAGGTCGCGCTGCTCGTCGCGGCTGCCGGCCTTGTCGATCATCGCATCGTCGTCGAACGCGACCGTGGAGTCGCAGCCGAGCACCAGCGCGTCGGGAAAGCGCTGCGAAAGCCGCGTCGCCTTGAACTCGGCCAGGGCGTCGGCGAGGTTGCGGGGCGAAATACCCTCGGCCCGAAGCCCCTCCTTCATCGCCTCTTCGTCGACGCCGGCGGCCATCGCTTCGAACTCGACGCCGGCCGCAGACAGCATGGCGCGACGCGAGGTCGACTGGGAGGCGAGGATCAGACGGGGCGGGGCCATCAGGCGTCCTTGACCTGATCGCGCTTGGCTGCCCGATCATTGGCAAGGTTGATGATGCCGGCGGCGGTTTCCTCGATCGATCGCCGGGTGACGTCGATCAAGGGCCAA
>NZ_JAGMXV010000374.1 GCF_018006725.1 Rhizorhabdus sp. | reverse complement strand
GCTGCACAAGCCCTACTCGATCGAGCAGTTGTCCCGCGTGTTCCGCAAGTCGATTACCTGGCAGACCCGGCGGTAGCGAGGCGCGTGTCGGCCAGCGTCGTCAAACGACGCTGTTGCATCTGCCACGCCAAGACCTTGGTTTTGATCGGGATGGCCATTAATCTGGAGTGACAGGATGGCACGGGGCCATGCCGAGCATGGATAACGGCCAGCGTGACGACCCACGGATCAGACGCGAAAAGCCCGTACCTCGTCGATACGCCTTCTCTGATGCCAGACCTTACCCGAGCCACCGACTGGGCCTCGACACCGCTTGGGCCCGTCGACCATTGGCCGCAGAGCTTGCGCACGGCGGTCGACATGATGCTGGGGTCCGGCCATGCGATGTGCATCGCATGGGGTAAGGACCGCACCCTGCTCTATAACGATGCCTATGCGCCGATCCTCGGGAGCCGCCACCCGCAGGCGCTTGGCAAGCCTTTCGCAGAGGTCTGGCCGGAGATCTGGCTCGAGATCGAACCGCTGGTCGAGCGCACCTTTGCGGGCGAGACATGCACATTCGAGGACTTGCCGCTGCTGATGACCCGCAACGGCTATGCGGAGGACACGTGGTGGTCGTTCTCCTATTCACCGATCCATGATGAGCAGGGGCGTGTCGCGGGCCTGCTGAACGTGACGCTTGAGACAACCGGCCGGGTGCTGGTCGAACGGCAGCGTGACGCCGCCATCGCTGACTTGCGGGCCAGCGAAGCACGGTATCGGGCCATCTTCGAGAACATCGATGCCGGTTTCTGCATCAGCGAGGTCAAATTCGATGCAAGCGGCGCACCGGTGGATCACCGGGTCGTCGAGGCCAATCCTGCGTTCGAGCGTCACACGGGACTGACCGACGCCGTGGGACGTTGGGCCAATGAGATCGCACCCGGCATCGAGCAGCATTGGCATGATGCCTATGGACATGTCGCCAGGACTGGTAAGCCGGTGCGGTTCGAAGGCGAGGCGAAGCCGCTCGGGCGCTGGTACGACGCCCACCTGTTTCCCGTCGCCGACGGCCGTGTCGCGATGCTCATCGCCGACACGACCGAGCGTCGCCGAACCGAGGACGCCGTCGCCCGCAACGAGGCGAAGTGGCGCACCATCTTCGAGACGCTGCGCGAGGGCTTCATCCTCGGCGAGCTTGTCCGCGACGAGACAGGCCGGGTCGTCGACTGGCGATATGATGAGGTCAACAATGCCTGGTACGACCTTGTCGGTATCGAGCGGGGTTGCGCGGTCGGGCGGACGATCCGGGAGGTCTTTCCTGGCATTGAAGACGCATGGGTTTTCGAACCTGTGACTGCGGTCGAAACGGGCGAACCCGTCCGTTTCACGCGCCAGGTCGGGACGCTCGGCCGCTGGTATGACGGGGTGATGCAGCACGCCGGAGACGATCATTTCACGATCATCTTCACCGAAGTCACCGACCGTGTGCTGCGCGAACGGCGACAGGCGGCCCTGATGCGCCTCAGTGACCGTTTACTGGACGAGGAACCAACCGAGGATCTGGGCCCGTTGGCGAGTGCCGTGCTTGGGGAGACGCTGGGCGTCGAGCTCGTCGGTTATGGCGACATCGACCCCGTGGCCGAAACGATCACGGTCGAACGCGATTGGACAGCGGAACCTGCCCTCAGCCTCAGCGGAACGCTACGCCTTCGCGACTATGGCTCGTTCATCGATGATCTGAAAGCCGGAGAGACGGTTGTCGTTCGCGACTGTCGCTCCGATGCCCGTACGCGCGACCAAGCCGCTGCGATGGAGGCGCGCGGCGCGCGCGCCTTCGTCAATATTCCCATGATGCAGCAGGGCGTCTGCGTGGCGATGCTCTATGTCAGCACCGCCTCGCCCCGTGACTGGACCAGTGACGAGGTGCAGTTCGTCCGCGACGTCGCCTACCGCGTCCATGTCGCGATCGAACAGCGCCGGGCACGGGCGCAGGAGGCGCTGCTCAACGGCGAGCTGGCGCACCGGGTCAAGAATACCCTCAGCGTGGTGCAGGCGATCGCCAACGCGACGCTGGCGCGCACCGCCAGCAATGCCGCGGCCACCGAGTTCGGCAACCGGATGAAGGCGCTGGCATCGGCGCACGACGTGCTGCTGGCACGATCCTGGTCTGCGGCAGGGTTCCGACAGATCGCCGAGGCAGCACTGGCGTCCTTCGACACCGCTCGCATCACCATCTCGGGACCGGAAGTCAGGATCGGCTCGCGGACCGCCATGTCGCTGTCGCTGCTGCTGCATGAGCTGTCGACGAACGCCGCCAAGCACGGTGCGCTAAGCGTGCCCGATGGCCGCGTCACGCTGAGCTGGACGATATCTCGCAGCGACGACGTCGAAATCCTCGACATGCGTTGGGCGGAACGAGGCGGTCCACCGGCGATTGAACCATCCCACCGTGGTTTCGGATCACGCATCATCCGCATGGGTCTTACCGGGTCGGGAGGCGTTAAGCTTCACTATGATACTGAAGGACTGACAGCAGATATGAGCGCGCCGCTTCACCAGATCATCCAGGGTTAAGTCGATCAGCCACGTCATGGGTCAGTCACAACCGATCGGGCCTTTGCCTGTTCTCATCATCGAGGATCAGCCGGTGCTCCGCATCGAGGTCGCCGACATGGTCGAGCGGGCGGGTTTCATTCCCGTCGAGGCAACCAGCGTCGATGAGGCGATCGATATTCTCGAAACCCGCACGGACATCCGGATCGTCTATATCGACCTCGACATGCCAAGGGGCGTTAAGGGGATCGAGATCGCCGCTGCGATCCGCGATCGATGGCCGCCGATCGAGATCATCCTGACCGCTGCCACCTTCGCCAAGGCCGACCTCGACCTGCCGGTCCGCGCGGAGTTCTATTCCAAGCCCATCCATCATGGTGACGTGATCGCTGCCATGCGCCGTATGGCAGCCGACACGGATCACAAAGGCTCTGACCGACCGGCCTGACGTCCAATCCGCTCTTCCGACAGAAAGCTGCGACGGCCGACGCTCTCGAAAACGATGATGTAATGGAAAAGTCCGCTTTTGCTGGAAACGGACATTCGCGAGATCGCATGATCGAGGCCCGCTAAGTTCAGAAGCGGACCCGTGCCGGACGGCTCAGGCAGGAAAATGAATTCCGCACAGCTTGTTACCGTCGGGGTCACGAAAATAGGCCAGTTCGATGGTGCCCATGGAGGCAGTTTCGCGCGGTCCGGGCGGAGCTTCGATCGAGGTTCCGCCAGCGGCGACGGCGGTGTCGTGAAGCTGCTTTACCTGCTCGGGGGAGTCGCAGGAAAATGCGACGGTGCTGCCGTTGGCGACGCTTGCCGGTTCGTCGTTGATCGGCTGGCTGACGATGAAGTTAGTCCCGTTGCCATTGTTGTAGATCAGACGTGTATGGCCGCTGTCGGCGATGTTCCGCGTCCCTTCCCCTGCACCCAAGGTGCCAAGCACCGTGTCGTAGAAGCGCTTGGACCGTTCGATGTCGTTCGATCCGACCATGGTGTGAAACAGCACGCGTACTCTCCTAAAGCCTGATCGACTGCCGATCGCAACTGGTCGCCGAAGGCATCGCCGCCATCCAGTGC
>NZ_JAGMXV010000125.1 GCF_018006725.1 Rhizorhabdus sp. | reverse complement strand
CGCTGGCGCTCTTCAACGACGGCACGTTGGAGAAATATGGCTGCCAGATGATCGGCGCCGATGCCGAGGCGATCGACAAGGCCGAGGACCGCCTGAAGTTCCGCCAGGCGATGGACAAGATCGGTCTTGAAAGCCCGCGCTCCGACGTCGCGCACACGTTGGAAGAGGCGCTTCGGATCCTCGATTATGTCGGCCTGCCGACGATCATCCGCCCCAGCTTCACCATGGGCGGTACCGGCGGTGGCATCGCCTATAACAAGGACGAGTTCGTCAAGATCGTCACCGGCGGCCTCGACGCATCGCCGACCACCGAAGTCCTGATCGAGGAGTCGGTCCTCGGCTGGAAGGAATATGAGATGGAGGTCGTGCGGGACCGCAACGACAATGCCATCATCGTCTGCTCGATCGAGAATGTCGATCCGATGGGCGTCCATACCGGAGACTCGATCACCGTCGCGCCGGCGCTGACGCTGACCGACAAGGAATATCAGATCATGCGCAACGCCTCGCTGGCGGTGCTGCGTGAAATCGGCGTCGAGACGGGCGGTTCCAACGTCCAGTTCGCGGTCAACCCTGCCGATGGCCGCCTGGTCGTGATCGAGATGAACCCGCGCGTGTCGCGTTCCTCTGCGCTGGCGTCGAAGGCGACCGGCTTCCCGATCGCGAAGGTCGCTGCCAAGCTGGCCGTCGGCTATACGCTCGACGAGATCATGAACGACATCACCGGGGCGACCCCGGCCTCGTTCGAGCCGACGATCGACTATGTCGTCACGAAGATTCCGCGCTTCGCCTTCGAGAAGTTCAAGGGCGCCGAGCCGTTGCTCTCGACCGCGATGAAGTCGGTCGGCGAGACGATGGCGATCGGTCGCAACATCAATGAATCGATGCAGAAGGCCCTGCGCGGCCTCGAAACCGGTCTGTCGGGTTTCAATATCGTCGATCAGCTCAAGGGTGCGCCCAAGTCGGTGATCGCCGAGGAACTTGCCCGCCCGACGCCGGATCGCCTGCTGGTCGCCGCCCAGGCGCTTCGCGAGGGATTCACGGTCGACGAGATCCATCGCATCGCCAAGTTCGAGCCCTGGTTCCTCGAGCGACTGGCCGAGATCGTCGCCGCGGAAGAGGGCGTCTGTCGGAATGGTCTGCCGCAGGACGCCGCAGGCATGCGTCGCCTCAAGGCGATGGGCTTCTCGGACAAGCGCCTCGCCTGGCTGGCGCTTCAGTCGGCCAATCTGGCCGGCATGGCCCGCGAGCAGGCACGTGGATCGGGCATCGTCCATGACGTCGCCAAGGCGCTGACCGGTGGGATCACCGAAAAGGAAGTGCGCGCGCATCGCCAGAAGCTCGGCGTCCGTCCGGTCTACAAGCGGATCGACACCTGCGCGGCCGAGTTCGAGGCCAAGACGCCCTATATGTACTCGACCTACGAAGCGCCCAGCTTCGGTGAGCCCGAGTGCGAGAGCCAGCCGACCGATCGCGAGAAGATCGTCATCCTGGGCGGCGGTCCGAACCGGATCGGGCAGGGGATCGAGTTCGACTATTGCTGTTGCCACGCCTGCTTCGCGCTGGAGGAGGCGGGTTATGAGACGATCATGGTCAACTGCAACCCGGAGACGGTTTCGACCGATTATGACACGTCCGATCGCCTCTATTTCGAGCCGCTGACCGCAGAGGACGTGCTCGAGATCCTCCATGTCGAGCAGTCGCGCGGCACGCTCAAGGGCGTGATCGTCCAGTTCGGCGGGCAGACTCCGCTCAAGCTGGCGCAAGAACTCGAGGATGCGGGCATCCCGATCCTCGGCACCAGCCCCGATGCTATCGACCTCGCCGAGGATCGCGAGCGCTTCGCCGCGCTGGTTTCCGAACTCGGCCTGCGTCAGCCGCGCAACGGCATCGCGCGCAGCCGTGAGGAGGCGCTCGTGGTCGCCGAGCGGGTCGGCTACCCGGTCCTGATGCGTCCGTCCTATGTTCTTGGCGGACGCGCGATGGAAATTGTCGAGGATCCGGCTCAGCTCGAGCAATATATCAGCACTGCAGTGCAAGTGTCTGGCGATTCACCAGTTTTGATCGATCAATATCTGCGTGACGCCGTCGAGGTGGACGTCGATGCGATCTGCGATGGTGACGATGTCGTCGTGGCGGGCGTGCTCCAGCATATCGAGGAAGCGGGCGTTCATTCGGGCGACAGTGCATGCACCCTGCCGCCCTACAACCTGCAGCAGGACATCATCGACGAGATCCGTCGCCAGACCGATGCGCTCGCTCGGGCTTTGCACGTTCGCGGGCTGATGAACGTCCAGTTCGCGGTCAAGGACGGTTCGGTCTATCTGATCGAGGTCAACCCGCGCGCCAGCCGCACGGTGCCGTTCGTCGCCAAGGCGATCGGTCAGCCCATCGCCAAGATTGCAGCGCGCGTCATGGCCGGCGAGAAACTGGCGGCGCTGCCGACGATCAACCTCGACGTCGGCCATATCGCCGTCAAGGAGGCTGTGTTCCCCTTCGCCCGCTTCCCGGGGGTCGATCCGGTGCTCAGCCCGGAAATGAAGTCGACCGGCGAAGTCATGGGAATTGACCGTGATTTCGGGACGGCCTTCGCCAAGGCGCAGCTCGGTGCAAGCACCAAGCTGCCGTTGGGCGGCACGGCCTTCGTCTCGGTCAAGGACAGCGACAAGAAGCATATCCTGCCGGCCGTACGGAAGCTGATCGAGATGGGCTTCACGATCCTCGCAACCGGGGGGACCGCGAAGTTCCTCAGCGACGAGGGTCTGGCGATCGAGACCGTGCTCAAGATGCGCGAGGGGCGGCCGAACATCGTCGACCGGATCGTCGATCGCGACGTCGACCTGATCTTCAACACCACCGAGGGTTGGCAGTCGCTGCTGGACTCGAAGGCGATCAGGACGTCGGCGCTCTATGGGCGCGTGCCTTACTTCACAACGGCGGCGGCCAGCGTCGCGGCGGCAGAGGCAATTGGCGCATTGCGGGAGCGCAAGCTTGAAGTGCGATCACTTCAATCCTATTATTCCGCTTCGCACGCCTGATCCCTGCAGCGGTGGAGTTCAGTGCGGGCGACCCGACCGGGGTCGTCCGGTCGCGTGATTTTGACAAAGGATTTGAAGCACGATGGCGGGCGTTGATAAGTTGCCGATGCTGGCGGAAGGGCAGAAGATGCTCGAAGAAGAGCTTACTCGCCTGAAAGCCGAGCGGCCGCTCATCATCGATGCGATCGAGGAAGCGCGTGCCCATGGCGACCTCTCCGAAAATGCGGAATATCATGCCGCCAAGGAGCGTCAGGGTCAGATCGAGGCGTCCATCGCCGACATCGAGGACCGGCTGAGCCGTGCGCAGGTGATCGATCCGACGACGCTGTCAGGCGACAAGATCGTGTTCGGTGCCACCGTGACGCTGCTCGACGATGACGAGAAGCCCGTGCGCTATCAGATCGTCGGCCAGACCGAGGCCGATGCGAAGACCGGCAAGATTTCCTACAATTCGCCGCTCGGACGCGCCCTGATCGGGAAGAGGGTCGACGACGAGGTCGAAGTGACCGTCCCGTCGGGCGACCGCTTCTATCTCGTTTCGAAGATCGAGTTCATCTGATCGGGAGCCGGCCGTGACGGTTCCGATGGCGCGGGCTACCAACGCCCTAGCGCTGCTGACCGGCGGGGCTTTCCTGCTTTCCCTGCTGGCGGGGAATGGCGAAGCGCTCGATATGATGGCGGGGTTCGTCCCGGCCCGTTTTCTCGGTGTCCAGATTCCCGATGCGCTTCCGGCGTGGATCACCCCGCTGACGGCGACTCTGTTGCATGGTGGATGGCTGCATCTGGCCTTCAACATGCTCATGCTGCTGTTCTGCGGACGCATGGTGGAGGCCGTTGTCGGCCTGCCCGGCTTGCTATTGCTTTATGTGATTGGCGCTTACGCGGCAGCCCTCGGCCAGTATCTGCTCGATCCCGCCAGCCTTAGTCCGATGATCGGCGCGAGCGGCGCGATTTCGGCCGTGTTCGGCGCCTATGCTCTGCTGTTCGGCAAACCAAGGCTGCTGCTTGACCATCCGCGCGCGGCTGTCCTCGTGAACATCGTCTGGCTCGCGGCCGCCTGGGTCGGGGTGCAGTTCCTGATGGGCTTTGCCTTTTCCGGCATGGGCATGGCGATTGCGGTGGGGGCGCATGTCGGCGGATTTATCGCCGGTCTGGCAATCGCTCCGCTCTTGACGGTGCGGCGCAACTGGCAGTTTGCCTGAACGAGAAAAGGGCAGGCTCTCATGAGCCCGCCCCGTTTTCCGTATGTCTCGCTGGTGTGGTTTCAGGCCAGATCAGGCTCGAGCAGCTTGTGCAGATGCACCACCACATATTTCATCTCGGCATCGTCGACCGTCCGCTGCGCGGCACCGCGCCAGGCCTTTTCTGCGGACTTATAGTCCTCGAAGAAACCGACGACGTCGATCTTGCCGAGATCCTCGAAATCAAGCGTTTGGGGGTCCTTGACCCGGCCGCCGAACACCAGATGGATCTTGCTCATTCCCTATCTCCGTTGATCGTCCACAAGACGAAGCCTGGCTCCTGCTCCTGTCGAAAAACGGCGATGTTTTGAAGCCTGATCCTCGCGCGTTGGATAGATATTAGCTGCGCGACTTCATCATCGCAATCAGACCATCGATCCCCTTGCGCTGGATGATCGCATCGAAATCCTGGCCTTGCGTTACGGCGAGGTTGATGTTGGCTACGGTCAGATTGGTGACCTTGAAAGCCGGACCCACCTTGGCGACCGACCAGACCGCGCTGATGGGCGCAGCACCCGGCTTCTGAACCTGAGTCACGACGTTGAACCCGCTGCCGGCCGGAGCGGTACGGATCACCTTCATCGATGCGTTGGCATAGTCGTAAAGATTGTCCGAATAGGTGCCGATGATGAAGGTCGGGATCGCCGCCTTGTAGGCTGCCTTCTGCTCGGGCGTGATCTGGTTGTTCCAGCGGCGGATCAGCCGCTCGCCGATCGCGTCGATCGCAAAATGCTGGGACAGAAGCTCGCGGAATTTGGAACGCACGGCCGTTTTGTTTCCGGTCTTGAGCACCGCAAAGGCTTCGGTCCCGAGAGAGGAAATGAATGTCGCCGCATCCTGATTGGCGACGACGGCTGCGGAGGCGGGAGCGATGGGAGCCGAGACGCTGACGACGCCTGCGAGGGCGACAGCGGCGGGCAAGAGAAACTTCTTCATTCTTGAAACTCCATGGGCATCATAGCGCCGTTCCTGACCCGTCTAGCGGGCCCAGCCTGAACGCGGTTTGAACTGTGACGGCTCCGCAAGGGCGTATCGCCCCCGGGAGAGCGGGGTCAGCGACGCACTTTTTCGATCGCGGCCGAACCCGCGCTTTCGGCAACCTCGGCAATCGACCCGATCAATCGGCCGACCTGCTTGCCGGCGGCATCCGAATTGATGCCGAGTTCGCCAAGCTTGGCCTGACCGGCGTCACGTGCGGCGGTGACCGCCTCCTTGGCACGGTCGGCGATCGTTTCGCCGATCGTCCCGAGCAACTGCTCTTCCTGCCGGGTGCGTGGAAGGACTGCCCCGAGCACCGCTCCTACCGCCAGCCCGCCGACCAGGGCGGCGACGGGGAAGGCCTCGACCTGTTCCGCCGCCTTGTGCCCAGCTTCGCGTGCGACGTCGGCCGTCTTGCGAAGACGCTCCTCGGCAAAAGCGCGTGCTTCTGCGGCGCGGTCCCGTTTGGCGGAAGGCGACGCAGGGGCTTTCTTGCTGTTCGTCATGGCTTCTACTCCTTGGACCGGCCTGCGCCGGGATCAGAAAGGTCAGGTGATTGGTAACTTGCCGACGCTCTAGCGGTTGCACCCGCCAGGCGGAGAAGCATCTTATGCAGCGGCAGGCGCAACAGGACGAATGACAGAGCGATGGCGGCCGCGGCCGACCGTATTGGTCGGCGGCGGACCGTTTCGATCGCGCTGTTGGTCGCGCGCTGTGCGTGATCCACGACAATGTCGGCAATGTCGGCGATCAATGCCTGTGGATGCAGGCGTGCCTGTGCCTCACCCACGGTCTCGACAAGTTGATTGCGCGCGCCATGCGCTTTCTGCCGAACCTTCTCGAACAGCTCGTCGATAGGGCTGGTCAACTTCGTGGCATCGGCCAATTCTTCATCCTCGGGATCTTCCACAACCAGCACGAGCTTGCGTACGCCTGCCCGGATCGCGAACAGCGCCACAGCGACGCCCAGTGCGACCGATATGGCGGCCCCGCCCAGACGTCCGACCCAAGGTGTCAGAACGAAAGACAGGGTTACCAGAAAGGTGACCGCCGCCGCCTGGCCCATGATGGCCCCGACGAGCAGCAGGGCCGCTCCGGTTCGCGCGCGGCCCAGCCTTCGGTAAAAATCGGTGCGGGCGAGAGCCAGTTCTGCCTTGACCAGCGCACGACCGTCTTCGACGACGCGCGCTAGCACGGCGCCGATCGGCTCCTTGTCCTGTCGATTATGCTCCACCAGGGATCAGGCTGCAGGCGGAGTGTCGTCGGGAGTGCCGGTCACCGCCGTCGGCGGGCTTGGATCCTCGCTCTGCGCGATGGGTGCAATGTTGGCCGCCGGGGCGGCGTCCGCATTCGGAGCCGACGCCGCTGCCTTGGGCTTGGGAGTCGCGGTTTTGCGCACGGTTGCCTTGCGCGCCGGCTTGGCAGGAGCGTCGGGGGCGGGGGACGCAGCTGCGAAAGCGCTATCCGCCGCCGCCCCGTCATTGCCGGCCTTGGGCGTCAGGCCGGACTTGACCACGCGCGCCAGAACGAAGCCGACGGCAGCTGCCGCCGCAATGGCGATCGCGGGCGACGAACGCACCATGTTACGGGCATCGTCGATCAGTTCGTCGGCATCTTTGTCACGAAGATTGGATGCCAGCCCTTCGACCGCATCGGCGGCCTGGCGGATATAGCCGCCATATTGCTCGCCCAGCCGCTCGCTGACCTGTTCGGCCGCGTCGCCGACGAGGCTCGCGACATTGTCCAGCGCTTCCACGGCGCGATCCTTGCCCTGCAGCGTATAATCCTTGACCTTCGAGCCCGCCTGTTCGGAGAAGCTCGCGGCGGTGTCCGCAAACGCCTTGCGGGCGCTTTCGAACGCAGTGCCGTTTCCGGTGTCGTCGGTCGCCATGTCGATCGTCTCCATCAAAACATAATGGCCTAAAAACCAGATGGGGCGGATTGCGTTCCTTTACCAGCCCCGAAACGACTTCATATTTGCCTAACGGGGACGGCGCGGATAGAGCGCGCGCATCATAACGTCCATCAGCAGAGGTACGCGCCAGCATGACCGCCATCGTCGACGTCCACGCCCGCCAGATCATCGACAGCCGGGGCAATCCCACGGTCGAGGTCGACGTTACCCTCGAGGATGGCAGCTTCGGCCGTGCAGCGGTGCCTTCGGGCGCGTCGACGGGCGCCTATGAGGCGGTCGAGAAGCGCGATGGCGACAAGTCGCGCTGGCTGGGCAAGGGCGTCGAGACGGCAGTCGAGGCGGTCAATGGCGAGATTGCCGACGCGATCCTGGGCATGGAAGCCGAGGATCAGGGCGAGATCGACGCGCGGATGATCGAACTGGATGGCACCGCCAACAAGGGTCGTCTGGGCGCCAATGCGATCCTCGGCGCAAGCCTCGCCGTCGCCCGTGCGGCAGCGGATGCGCGCTCGCTGCCGCTCTACCGCTATGTCGGCGGCGTGTCGGCACAGGTGCTGCCGGTGCCGATGATGAATATCATCAACGGCGGCGCCCATGCCGACAATCCGATCGATTTCCAGGAATTCATGATCATGCCGGTCGGTGCGGACAGCCTGATCGACGCCGTGCGCTGCGGATCGGAAATCTTCCACACGCTCAAGAAGGCGCTGCATGACAAGGGTCTGGCCACGGCCGTCGGCGATGAAGGCGGCTTCGCCCCGAATCTCGCCTCCGCGCCGGACGCGCTCGACTTCATCATGCAGTCGATCGAAAAGGCCGGCTACAAGCCGGGCGAGGACGTCGTGCTGGCGCTCGACTGCGCCGCAACCGAGTTCTTCAAGGACGGCGTCTATGACTTCCATGGCGAGGGCGTGAAGCGCTCGCCCGAGGAAATGGCCGACTATCTCGCTGGTCTCGTCGCGCGTTATCCGATTGTGTCGATCGAGGACGGCATGGGCGAGGACGACTTCGCCGGATGGAAGATCCTGACGGACAAGATCGGCAGCCGCTGCCAGTTGGTGGGCGACGATCTGTTCGTGACCAATCCGAAGCGCCTTGCACAGGGCATCAAGGACGGCCTCGCCAACTCTCTGCTCGTCAAGGTCAACCAGATCGGCACCCTGTCGGAAACGCTCGAGGCGGTCAGCCTCGCTCAGCGCGCCGGCTACACCGCCGTCATGTCGCACCGATCGGGCGAGACCGAGGATTCGACCATCGCCGATCTCGCGGTTGCCACCAACTGCGGCCAGATAAAGACCGGCAGCCTCGCGCGTTCGGACCGGTTGGCGAAATACAACCAGCTGATCCGCATCGAGGAAGAGCTGGGCCCGATTGCGGTCTATGCCGGCCGCTCGGCGATCAAGTCGCTCGGCTGATTTTTCGATCGCCCACTACGGGCGATCACGTAGTTGTTGAGACGCTTTTCCGGTCTAGCCTCGCCCAACCATTCCAGAAGAATGAATGGGCGGGGCGTGGCTTGATGGACATCGGACGCTTTCAGGGTCTGATCGCGATACAGGAAGCGATTGCGCGCGAGGGCGGCGGGCTTTCCGCCGTGCTCGATGCCATCGTCCGCGAATTGTCGGTCATGCCGGCCGCAGATGGCGCTGTGATCGAACTGCTCGATGGCGATCAATTGGTCTACGCCGCCGCAAGCGGGGCGTCCGCGCATCTGGTCGGTCTCCGGCTAGGCCTGGATACAAGCCTGTCGGGGCTCAGTCTGCTCAGCGGCCAGCCCCAGCGCTGCGACGATTCGGAGCGCGACGTTCGGGTCAATCGTGAGGCCTGCCGACGGGTCGGCCTGCGGTCGATGATCATTGTTCCGATCCCGCACCATGGGCGCTTCGTCGGCACGCTGAAATATCACGCACCGACCGTTGCAGCCTTCTCCGAAGAGGACATGCTTGTCGCCCACCTCCTCGTCGGTCCGATCGCCATAGGCTTCAGCCGGATCGCCGAGGAGGATGCCAACCGCGCGCGCAAGGAATTGCAGGACATCGTCCGCCTCAAGCAGCAGTTCGTTTCCACCGTGAGCCACGAACTCCGTACGCCGCTGACATCGATATCCGGCGCACTGGGGCTGCTCGCCAACGGCACGGCCGGCGAATTGCCGGACACGGCATCGTCGCTGATCGACGTTGCCTCCCGCAATGCCGGGCGACTGCGGCGTCTGGTGGACGATCTTCTCGATCTCGACCGCATGGATTCGGGCCAGTTCGAATATTGCTTCGTCGACGCGGACATCGGACTGTTGCTGCGCGACGTCATTGCGCAAAATCTGCCTTATGCGTCGCAAGCGGACGTGAAGCTGGGGCTGGATCTGCCGTCCGAGCCCGTCCGCACGCGTACCGATGCCGACAGGCTGTTCCAGGCGATCACCAATCTGGTATCGAATGCTGCGAAATTCTCTCCACCCGGGGAGGTCGTACGGCTATCGTTGTGTGCCGACAGCCGTAGGCTCGTAATCCGGGTTGTCGACAATGGTCCTGGTATTCCTGAGGAATTCCGCGCGCGTCTGTTCGACCGTTTCGCGCAATTGCCCCACACGCGTGGTCTGAGCCGCCAGCCGGGGACCGGCCTCGGCCTATCGATCGCCAAGACCATCGTCACGCAGCTGGGTGGTACGCTCAGGCTCGATGAAGCGAGGATCAAAGGGTCCGCCTTCGAGATCGAACTTCCGCGGATTTCGCCTGCCGCTGATTGCGCAGCGGAGAACTGAACGCCGCCGGGGTGGCATTTGTCCGGGGGATCGCTTAACGGGGCCGCGATTCCCGATCACCGCAGCAGGACAGATTCCGCATGAAGACTCCCACGACGCCGGCCCCCGACCAGGTGAAGATCAGCCGCGCGCTGCTTTCGGTGTCTGACAAGAGCGGGTTGATCGAGCTGGGCCAGGCACTGGCATCCTGGGGCGTCGAGCTCATTTCTACCGGTGGGACCGCCAAGGCCCTTCGTGAAGCCGGCCTGGACGTGAAGGATGTTTCCGACATCACAGGCTTCCCGGAGATGATGGATGGTCGCGTCAAGACGCTGCATCCGATGGTCCATGGCGGCCTTCTGAGCGTTCGCGACGACCCCGAGCACGCGCGGGCGATGGCCGATCATGGCATCGGCGGCATCGACCTCGTCGTCGTCAATCTTTATCCCTTCGCCCAGACCGTCGCCAAGGGCGCAGGGCGTGACGAGATCATCGAGAACATCGATATCGGCGGCCCTTCGATGGTCCGCTCGGCGGCCAAGAATCATGCCTATGTCACCATCGCGACCGACCCGGCGGACTATGCCGAGATCATCGCGACCGGCGGCACCACCGACTTCGCGATGCGCAAGCGCTTCGCCGCCAAGGCCTTTGGCGCAACGGCGGCTTATGACGGCATGATCTCCTCCTGGTTCGCCGAGGTCGATCAGGGCGAGACGCTGCCGGCGACGCTGTCGATTCCGGTCCGCCTGGCCGAGACGCTGCGCTATGGCGAGAATCCGCATCAGCAGGCCGCCCTCTATCTGCCCTTCGGGGGCGCCGCTCGCGGCATTGCTCAGGCGACCCAGGTGCAGGGCAAGGAACTCAGCTACAACAACTACAACGATGCCGACGCCGCGCTCGAACTGGTCAGCGAATTTCGCGACGGCCCGCCGACCGTCGTGATCGTCAAGCACGCCAATCCGTGCGGCGTAGCCAGCGCTGATACGCTGATCGAAGCCTATGAAGCCGCTCTTGCCTGTGACAGCGTTTCGGCCTTCGGCGGGATCATCGCGGTCAATCGTCCGCTCGACGGCAAGACCGCAGAGGCGATCAGCGGGATCTTCACCGAAGTCGTCGCCGCGCCCGATGCCGACGACGACGCCAAGGCGGTCTTTGCGAAGAAGAAGAATCTCCGGCTGCTGCTGACTGGCGAGCTTCCCGATCCGGCGCGTGGCGGCATGACCGTCAAGAGCATTGCCGGTGGTATGCTGCTCCAGTCGCGCGACAATGGCCGGATCACCCGCGATCAGCTGAAGGTCGTCACGAAGCGCGAACCGACCGCTCAGGAACTGGAAGATTGTCTGTTCGCCTGGACGGTCGCCAAACATGTGAAGTCGAATGCGATCGTCTATGCCAAGGGTGGTTCGACCGCAGGCGTCGGCGCAGGCCAGATGAACCGCCTCGAATCCGCGCGCATCGCGGCGTGGAAGGCGAAGGATGCTGCCGACAAGGCAGGCTGGTCTCAGCCGCGCACCATTGGCTCGGCGGTGGCGTCCGACGCTTTCTTCCCCTTCGCCGATGGTCTGCTCGCAGCCGTCGAAGCGGGAGCTACGGCGGTCATCCAGCCGGGCGGGTCGATCCGCGATGCCGAGGTGATCGCCGCCGCCGACGAGGCGGGGCTCGCCATGGTCTTCACGGGGATGCGCCATTTCCGTCACTGACGGGTCTGCCCTTGGCATCGGTGGCGGCGCGCTAAGCGGTTGACCCCGCGCTGCGCCGTGCCTTTAAGAGGCAGCTGTACACGGGGAGGGTGAGGCAGGATGGCGGGCTCGGCAGGGCAGCGTAAAGGAACCTTCGAGCCGCTCCGCCACGTCCTGTTTCGTCGCGTCTGGACTTCCAGCGTCCTGTCCAACTTCGGGCAGCTCATCCAGAATGTCGGCGCGGCCTGGGCGATGACCAAGCTCACCGGACGTGCCGACATGGTCGCGCTCGTCCAGACCGCGACTTTCGCGCCGATCGTCCTGCTGTCACTCCCGGCCGGCGCGATTGCCGACAGTTATGACCGGCGCAAGATCGCCCTGATCGCACTGGGCATCATGCTCGGCGGCGCTTCGGGCCTGACCCTCGTGTCCCTGTTCGACATGCTGACGCCGGCCTTGTTGCTGCTGTTCTGCACGATGGTGGGCACTGGCATGGCGCTGTTCACGCCAGCCTGGCAGGCGTCGGTCGGCGAACAGGTGCCCAAGGAAATCCTGCCCCAGGCGATCGCGCTCAATTCGATCAGCTATAATGTCGCGCGTAGTTTCGGACCGGCAGTGGGCGGGCTGCTGGTGGCGGTGGCGGGGGTCGTTTCCGCTTTCCTGCTCAACGCCATTGCCTATCTGCCGATGCTGGCGACGATGTATTTCTGGCGCCGCAAACAGGAGAAGCACCGGCTTCCGCCCGAGGCGCTCGGGCGCGCGATCATCTCGGGGATCCGTTTCATCGTTCACTCGCCGCCGATCCGCACGATCTGGCTGCGGATACTCATTTCGGGCATGGTCGGATCCGCGCCGATGGCGCTGATGCCGCTGCTTGCGCGCGATCTTCTCGGCGGTGGCGCTGCGCTGTTCGGCATATTGCTGGGCTTCTACGGCATGGGCGCGATCCTCGGCGCCACGTTGATTGGCCCGATACGCGAGCGGTTGAGCAATGAAGGGATGATGGCGGTCGCGATGGCGGTCATCGGAACTTCGATGGTCGGCATCGCGCTAAGCGCTTCGGCCATATTGACCTGCGCGTTGCTCGTCATCGTCGGCGCGTCCTGGATGATCGTCATGGCGATAGGGACGATCGGCATCCAGCTGTCGTCGCCGCGTTGGGTGACCGGCCGCGCGCTGGCCGGTTTCACGACGGCGGCCTGTGCCGGCGTTGCCTTTGGCAGCATCGGTTGGGGTCATGTCGCGGAAAATCATGGGACTGCGGTCGCGATGGCCGCTTCGGGCATCGGCTTGTTCTGCGTCATTCCGCTGGGCCTGATCCTGCGGATGCCGGAAGTGGAAGTGCAGGGCGAGCATGGCCTGCAACTGAGCGATCCGGACGTGGCGCTCGACATCACCGGTCGAAGCGGCCCGATCAGTCTGACGATCGAATATCGGGTCGCTGTCGACAATGCCCGCGACTTCCACAATGCGATGCTTGCGATGGAACCCATCCGCCACCGGACGGGGGGCTATGCCTGGTCGCTGGCGCGCGACATCGGCGATCCCGAGCTGTGGATCGAACGCTATCACACCCCGACCTGGAATGATTATCTGCGCCAGCGCGAGCGGTTGACCGCCGCCGACATGGCCGCCTGGGAACGCGCGCTGTCCTTCCACATCGGCGAGACGCCCCAGGTCCGGCGGCGTCTCGAGCGGCCGTTCGGATCGGTCCGCTGGAGCGACGAGGTGCCCGATCATGGGCTGCGAGTCGCCATCCCCCAGCCGAACTGATCGCGCCGCGCGGGTCTGTCAGGCCTCGCGGAAGCGGAACAGCATGCGGTCTTCGCTCGTGAAGCCGAACCGCCAGATGATCAACCCGAAAGCGAGCAGGATCGCGGGGATGCCGAAGGCGAGTTCGGCCCATTCGGGCAACCGCGTGAACAGATAGCCGACCGCTCCCGCGACCAGCGACGCCCACACCAGCGGCCAGCGCCAGCCGGAAACGGGCGCGTCGAGCAGTCGCGCGAGCAACTTGGCCTTGGCGATCGATGCGATGCCGAGCGCCAGTGCCAGCGCAATCGCCGGAGCCGCCGACTGCCAGATGACCGGCAGGCCCAGTTCGTCCCGCAGCAGCAGCACCAGCGCGAAGCTGAGCAGTATCTGCACGAGGATCATGCCCATCGAAATCCACAGGTTGAGGTGGCGGGCCACATAGATCAGTGCGGCCTCGGACACCGCAGCGGTCGCGGCGACGACCTCGGCAAGCAGCAGGAACGCGAGCGCGATCGTACCCGCCACGAAGTGCGGGCCGACCAGCCCCATAACCCCTTCGCCGGGATTGCTCAGCGCCAGCCCGACGGCAGCTTGCGCGGCGATGATCTAGAAGCCGACCTGGGCAACCTGCTTGGCG
>NZ_JAGMXV010000373.1 GCF_018006725.1 Rhizorhabdus sp. | reverse complement strand
GGCGAGCATGGCATCGAGTTCGGGGCGGTTGATGTCCTTGCCCGATGCCTTGTCGGTGAAAATCCGGTCGAGCGACTGCCCGTCCAACTGGCGATCGACATTCTGATCGAATGTGCTCACCCGGACGTAACCGATCCTCTGGCCTTTCATCGCCGCCTCCGGTCAAAATGTCAGGTTGAATTCTATGACACGGCGGAACATGCGTCAATAAATGCTTGCCATAACCCTATCCTGACAGAAACCGCCGCTGCATCCTGACGTCCGGTTAGGCTATACTCCAGATTGACGCTAGCCTGTCGCTCTCGACTCGGGATGGAGGCAGGATGGCGCGGCGGCGATTATTGACCGGAGAAGAAAGGCGTCGCCTGTTCGATATCCCCCATGACGAAACCGCGATCGTCGGCCACTATACCCTTGCCGCCGAGGATCTCGAACTGGTCGGTCGCCGCTATCGCCCTGCCAACCGCCTCGGTCTGGCAACGCAGATCGCGCTTATGCGGCATCCCGGCTTCGGTTTGCAGCCCGACGTCGACGTCCCCGATGCGGTCCTTCACTATCTCGCCGCCCAGCTCTTCGTCGATGTTGATGCGTTCGCCGACTATGGCCAGCGCGCGCAAACACGTAACGATCATGCCGACATTGCGGCACGGCATCTGGGGCTACACCCTTTTCGGCGAGGGGATATACCGCTCGCGCTCGATCTCGCCGCAAGAGCTGCGGAGCGGACCGATCGGGGCGAACCTATTGTCCGCGCATTGATGGAGGGGCTGAAGCAGGAACGCTTCATTCTTCCATCGGCAGACACGCTCGAACGTGCGGGCCTCGCCGGCAGGGCACGCGCCCGCAAAGCCGCGGCGGCGCTCATTGTCGAAAGCCTGGGTCATGCCGAACTGGCGCGGATCGATGATCTGATCGTCAACAACAGCGACTTCGGCATGACGCCGCTGGCCTGGCTGCGCAATTTCGAGGAAGCGCCCACCACGGCGAACATCAACGGGCTGCTGGAACGGCTACGCTATGTGCGCGGAATCGGCATCGACCCGGCGATCGGCGCGAAAATCCCCGACTTCCGGTTCGCGCAGTTCATGCGCGAAGGTGGCGTTGCGCCGGCGTTCCTGCTCTCCGATTATAGCCTTAACAGGCGCCGCGCGACGCTGATCGCGGCGGTCATCGACCTCGATGCCAGGCTCGCCGATGGTGCGATCCAGATGTTCGACAGGCTTGTCGGAAGCCTGTTCACACGGGCGCGGCGCGGGCGGGAAAGGCGCTATCAGGACAGCATCCGCTCGGTCGGCGAACTTATGCGGCTGTTCGGCGCGACGATCGCCGCGCTGGGAGAGGCGGTCGAACATGGCGGTAATCCGCTCGAACTGATCGACGAAGCGGTAGGCTGGCACAGACTGGTCGCAGCCAAATCGCAGGTCGATGCGCTGGCCGAGCTGGCGGGCGAAGATGCGCTTGTCGCGGCGACTGGTCGCTATGCGACGCTGCGGCGGTTCAGCCCGGCTTTCCTCGATACATTCACGTTCAAGGCATCGGGGAGCGGATCGCAACTGGTCAAGGCCATCGAGGTCATCCGCGATACCAATGCCCGCAAGGCCCGCAGCCTGCCCGAGGGCGTTCCGCTCCCATTCGCCAACCGGCAGTGGAAGCGCCTCATCACCGAAGGTGGCCAGGTCGATCGCCGGCGATACGAGACGGCCATCATGGCCACGCTGCGCGATCGGTTGCGCGCCGGCGACATATGGGTCGAAGGAACCCGCAATTATCGCCGCTTCGACACCTATTTGCTGAGTCGACGCGATGCCGATAAGGTGGCCGACAGCCTGCCATTCCAGACCGATGCGGCCGCCTATCTGGAGGAGCGGGCAAGGACGCTCGACTGGCGGCTGCGCCGTTTCGCCAAGCAACTCAAGGCGAACAGGCTCGCGGGCGTGGCGCTCGAACGCGACCGGCTCAAGCTGCAACCCATGCCGGCGATCACTCCACCCGAGGCGGAGGCTCTCGATCGCAGGCTCGACGCCTTGCTTCCGCGCGTGCGGATCACCGAACTCCTGGTCGAGGTGGCCGAGCGCACCGGGTTCCTGAGCGCATTTCGCGATCTTCGGTCCGGCAAGGAGCATGACAACCCGCACGCGATCCTCGCCGCCATTCTCGCTGATGGATCGAATCTGGGTCTAGAGCGCATGGCCAACGCCAGCGACGGGGTGAGCTACGCCCAGCTTGCCTGGACCCACAACTGGTATTTGTCGCCCGAAAACTATCAGGCCGCGTTGGGGATGATCGTTGCCGCGCACCATGATCTTCCTTTCACGCGCCATTGGGGAGCCGGCACTAGTTCATCCTCCGATGGGCAGTTCTTCCGCTCGGGCCGCAACCGATCGGCGGCGGCCGACATCAATGCGAAATATGGCAGCGAGCCGGGCCTGAAGATCTACTCCCACCTGTCCGATCATTTTGCCTCGTTCGGATCGCGGATCATGTCGGCCACCGCCGGCGAGGCCCCCTACGTGCTGGATGGCCTGATGCTCGGCGCCGGCGCGCTACCGCTGCATGAGCATTACACTGATACCGGCGGCGCGACGGACCATGTCTTTGCCCTTTGCCATCTTCTCGGCTTCCGGTTCGTGCCCCGTCTGCGCGACATCGCCGACCGGAAACTCGGCTCGATCGCCGCGCCTTCGACCTACAAAGGCATCGAAAGCCTCATGGGCCGCACGATCAAGACGGCGGCGATCGAAGCCGATTGGGATGACATCGTCAGGATCGTCGCCTCCATTAAGGAAGGAGCCGTTGCGCCCTCCGCGATCCTGCGCAAGCTGGCCGCCTACAAGCGCCAGAACAGGCTGGATTTTGCGCTGGCCGAACTCGGCCGCATCGAGCGGACGCTATTTGCGCTCGACTGGCTTGAACAGCCCGACTTGCGTCGCGCCTGCCAGGCCGGCCTCAATAAAGGCGAAGCACGTCATACCCTTGCCGCCGCGATCTACACCAACCGACAGGGGCGGTTCACCGATCGCTCGATCGAGAATCAGGAATATCGGGCATCGGGCCTCAATCTGCTGATCGCGGCGATTTCTTACTGGAACACCGTCTATATGGACAGGGCCGCCCAGCATCTCCAATCATCCGGCGGCACCTTCGATGATGCGCTGCTTGCCCATCTCTCGCCGATGGGCTGGGTGCATATCAGTTTGACCGGCGACTATCTGTGGCAAAGGGCAAACCGGCTCTCCCCTGGCGAGTTCCGCACCCTCAACGATCCCATGGCCCGCCTCAAACTCGTGGCATAGCCAGTGTTCTCATTATGTCCGCCAAATCGTTGTCTGGCGCACAAACCTTGAGGTGACGCCTGATGGGCTTCATCTACGGCCCGCTCGGCGCCTATCTGCCCGCCCTCTTCCCGACCCAGCTGCGCTATACCGGGGCGTCCTTCGCCTTCAATCTGGGCGGCATCCTGGGCGGCGCGCTGGCGCCGATCGTTGCCACCTGGCTGATCGGGATGCAGGGCGTCGCGCTCGTCGGCCTCTATATGGCGGCGGCCGCCCTCATCAGCCTCGCCGGCCTGTGGTGGACCAGCCGCAGCTGAATCAGATGGCCTTGCGCATCAGGATCATCGGCACGCCGCTATCC
>NZ_JAGMXV010000124.1 GCF_018006725.1 Rhizorhabdus sp. | reverse complement strand
TGCCAATCTCGGCCGTTTTGCCCGCCTGGCCTTCGATGCGCTCAAGTCGATGCGCTACGACCGCCTGATCATCGACCTCAATGGACAGCTGGATGGCGAGATCGTCAGTCGCGTCCGCTTCGACGGGACCAATGACAGACCCCAGGAAACCGCCACGCGCAACGGCATCATGGGGCGCTTGCTGGCGCCGCTGACGCGGCTGCCCTTCCGGTTCAACATCACGATTACGGCGCCGTTCCGGGGGCTGGTGAACTCGGCCCAGACGTTCGTCGATCCCTCGCTATTGCTTCGAAACGGAGCGACGGCCGCGCCCGAACCGACCTCTCCGGCATCGAACGCTGCGATCGTTCCGGCGCCGGCCCCCATTCAGCCAAGGTAAAGCGGGAGCATGTCATGACCTCAGCCAGATTGACGAGCGGGACGCGCGGTGCGAGCGTCCCCCAATGAAGAGGATGATGAGGATAGAGAAGGGCCGCGTTGCGGCGATGGCGATATTGCCCTGCGGGTTGATGCTCGCGGGCTGCATCCAGGTCGCTGCACCCGACAAGCCGATCGAGATCAACCTGAACGTGAACGTGAAGCAAGAGGTGGTGGTCCGGCTCCAGAAGGATGCCGAGGATTTCATCGCCAACAATCCGGAGCTGTTTCCGCAATGAGAAAGATATTCGGTACGGCCATCGTCGCAGCTGCCGCCCTTGCGGCAGCGTCGCCGCTCTTGGCGGCAGACCCCGTGGTCGAACAGGCGCTGGCGGCTGGCGCGGTCGGCGAGCAATGGGACGGCTATCTCGGTTTCGTCTCGGCGCCCTCGTCGGACCTGAAGGCTGCTGTCGACGCGATCAACATCAAGCGGCGGGCCGGCTACACCCAGATCGCCGCGTCGCGCAACGTGACGGTCGACCAGTTCGCCCAGACGACTGCCTGCCAGACGCTGCGCGCGGTCAAGCCGGGGCAGGCCTATAAGCTCAAGGACGGCGCCTGGAAGAAGCGCCAGGGCTCGGAGTCGATCACCCCCGACTATTGCGGCTGACGATCGTGACGCGGCGGAGTTGATCCGCCGCGATCCGCCTATTGGCCGGAACATGGTCATCAGGGTCATCAAAATGTCTCTACCTGCACGCTACCCGCGAAGGGCCGTGACGTGCGGCAGCGAGAATGGCTCCGATAGAGTTCGGCAAGATTATCTCAGCGGCCCGGTAACTTAATCTCGCCTCGCTCGTTACAGCTGTCGTGCCGACGAGGTGCGACATCAGGGCGGGGATCATCGACTATCGTGGCAAGCCTTTCCGATCAGGCGTCCTCCGCTGTCCTGTCGTTCGCCGACCGCTATCGTCGAACGAGACAGCTGAGCGTGGATCTCGTCGCGGGTCTGTCCGACGCCGACGCGACGGCCCAGTCCATGCCCGATGCGTCGCCCGCCAAATGGCATCTGGCCCATGTCAGCTGGTTCTTCGAGACCTTCGTGCTACGTGACCATGTCGATGGCTATCAGCTCTTCCACGACCGTTGGCCCTTTCTGTTCAACAGCTATTATGAGGCGGAGGGGCCACGCATCGAACGGCCCAAGCGGGGTCTGCTCACGCGCCCGTCGCTGCGTGAGGTCATTGCCTATCGCAGCTGGGTGGATGAAGCGCTTATGGGCACGCTCGACCGGCTGGCGCCGGAACTGACGGCTCTGGTCGAACTCGGTCTTCATCATGAGCAGCAGCATCAGGAGCTGTTGCTGACCGATATCAAGCATCTGTTTCACTGCAATCCGTTGGGCCCGTCCGCCTGGCAGCGACCGGCCGCCTGCCCCGAGGGCAGCGTGGACGTCGCGCCGATGCGCTGGGTCCGGCATGAAGGCGGATTGGCGAGTATCGGCCATGACGGTCGGGGTTTCGCCTTCGACAATGAGGGCCCGAGCCACCAGGCCTTCATGCGGCCTTTTGCGCTGGCCGATCGGACCGTCACCAACGGCGAATGGCTCTCTTTCATCGAAGATCGCGGCTACGGGACGCCCAATTTGTGGCTGTCCGACGGCTGGGGCTGGGTCAATGCCGAAGCGGTGCAGGCTCCACTTTACTGGCGACGGGTCGAAGGAGGGTGGGAGCAGTTCACTCTGTCGGGCTGGCAGCCGCTCGACCTGTCGGCGCCCGTCACCCATATCAGCTTTTACGAGGCCGATGCCTTTGCCAGCTGGGCGGGCGCGAGACTGCCGACCGAACAGGAGTGGGAACTCGCGTCGGCTGCCCACGATCCTGCCTCGGGCGTGCAACTCGACACCGCCGAAGCGGTCGGCCCATGCGCTGATCGCAGCGGTGCGCCGACGATGTTCGGCAATGTGTGGGAATGGACCGGTTCGGCCTATCGCCCCTATCCCGGCTTTCGCACCGCCCCCGGCGCGGTCGGCGAATATAATGGCAAGTTCATGAGCGGGCAGTTCGTCCTCAAGGGCGGCAGCTGCGCCACGCCGCGCGGCCATATGCGCCATTCCTACCGCAATTTCTTTTACCCGCATCAACGCTGGCAGTTCACCGGCCTGCGTCTCGCAAAGGATATCTGACATGGGCGTCATCGAAGAGATCAAGCTGCGCGAGCGTGAGCCGAACGGGGTCGATCCCGCCTTCCGGAAAGACGTGCTCGAAGGTCTGGCGCAGGCACGCAAGGCTATCCCGGCTCGCTGGTTCTACGATCTCGAAGGATCGGAACTGTTCGAGCAGATCACGACGCTCGACGAATATTATCCTACGCGTACCGAGATCGGTCTGCTGGAGCGGCATGGCGCCGATGTCGGCGCCATAGTGGGTGAAGGACGCGCGGTCGTCGAGTTCGGATCGGGCAACTCGCTCAAGACGCCGCTGCTTCTCGGCGCGACTGCGCCTGCCGCTTACGTCCCGCTCGATATTTCCGGTGAATTCCTGCGCCAGTCGAGTGAAGCCTTGGCCGCAAAATTTCCCCAGCTGCCGGTCCTTCCGGTCGAAGCCGATTTCACCCGGCCCGTCCACCTGCCGGTGGAGGTGCAGGATTTGCCGATGCTGGGTTTCTTCCCCGGCTCGACGATCGGCAACATGGTTCCCCGGGTTGCGATCGATCTTCTGCGATCGATGCGCGCGACGCTGGGGAACGGTGCCTTCCTGCTGATCGGATTCGACCGGGTGAAAGATGTCGACCGCCTGCTCGCCGCCTATGACGATGGGCAGGGGATTACGGCGGCGTTCAACCTCAACCTGCTGCGGCGAATCAACCGCGAACTGGACGGCGACATACCTCTGTCGGCCTTTCGCCATGTCGCCCGCTGGAATCCCGACTGGAGCCGGATCGAGATGCATCTCGAAGCTACACGGGATGTGGCGTTCCAGATCGATGGACAGCGATTCGAGATGGCGGCCGGCGAGACCATTCACACCGAAAACAGCCACAAATATACGCCCAACCAGGCCCGTCTCCTGTTGCAGGCTGCGGGATGGGCTCCGGCCCGGATGTGGACCGACGCCAACGACGATTTCCTTCTGATACTCGCCGAAGCAAGCGAGCAGCGCGCCGCGCCCTGAACCGGGTGGTGGCTCGGACGGACGGCAGACCGACGCTCGGTCAGCTTCACTTCGAGGCGAGCGTCCAGACGCCGGACCAGTCCTCCGGCGGCTGTCCGCTCAGAGCATCGATGCGGGCCAGCAAGGTTCGACTGGGGCCGTCTTCGATTGCGGCTTCGGCGAATAGCGGCCGGGCCTCGGTCCATTTCCCGGCCCGGTAAAGCGCCAATCCTTCAGTATAGCGGACCATGGTCGCAGAAAGCTTCGGGTCGATCGCGCCCGACCGGCCGGTCAGTTCGTGAATGACCACCGGCTCTTCGCGCCCGACGACGCGGACGGTGTCGATCTCGCGCGTTTCTATCGCGTCACCCGCCATGGCGCGGGTCATCGCGTCGATCAGGATGCGCGTTCCATACACCTTGTTGACGCCTTCGAGGCGTGCACCGAAGTTCACCGTGTCGCCCATGGCGGTAAAGCTGCGCGCATGTTCCGATCCGATCGATCCGACCACGACTTCCCCCGTTGCGATGCCGATCCGCATGTCGATCGTCGGCAGATCGCGCCGCATGCCGATCAGGTCCGGGATGTCGCCGCGAAAGCGGTCCAGCGCCTCGCACTGGTCCAGCGCCGCGAGGCAGGCGAGCCGCGCTTGTTCGGACGGTTCGGCGAAGGGCGGCACCCAGAAGGCCATGATCGCATCACCGATATATTTGTCGATGATGCCCTGCCGGTCGCGGATGCACGCCGACATCGCGGCGAAATAGGCGTTGATCAGGCGGACGAGCGTGCTCGGCGCCAGCCGCTCTGCCAGTGGCGTAAAGCCGGCGATGTCGGAAAAGAACAAGGTGGCCGTCTGTTTCTCGCCCACCGTCGACCGGTCGGCGCTGCCGCTCACGAGCCCCGCGACGACGCGTGGATCGACATATTGGCCGAAGGTCGCCTTGATCCTCTCCTTTTCGCGTAGTTCGGCCAGCATCGCATTGAACGTGCGGGTAACGTCGCCGATCTCATCGCTGCTGGTGACAGGCACATCTGCATCCAGCCGCCCTTGCTGGATTGCCCGCGCGCCGGCCTGCAACCGGCTGATAGGCCGGGTCAGCCCGCGCGCCACCAGCCAGGCGAGCAGCAGCCCGACCGCGCCGGCAGCCGCTATCAACAGGAAGTTCGCGGTCATCGCGCGCCGCTGATTGTCGCCCACGATGACTGCGCCGGTCGCCACGAACCGGGCTATCTCATGGTTGATCGCTCCGGCATGGCGCCGAACCTCGGCGACCCGCCGTGCGGCCTCGGCTTTCGCTTCCGCATCGCCGCTGCACAATGCGGGCACAAGGCCGATCAGCTTGCCATGATCATAGGCGAGGTCGTCAAGCATGGGTTCCAGCCGGGCAAGTTCGAGCTTGTTGCGCTCGAGCACCGCCAGCTTCGCCGCGCGCGCGCGATAGTCGATCGTGCGGCGGATCAGCGTTTCGTTGCGGTCGAGCATGCCGTGCAACTGGGCCGGGCAACGGGGGCCTGCGGTCGGCAGGCTGGTCATCTCCGAAGCGACCCCGCTGTGTACCTCGGCGATGGCGAGCGCCATGGGAAAGAGACCGCGATCGAGCGTCTGCAACTGCAGATGAACCTGCTCGGTCAACCGCCCCGACCAGGCCGCCGCCGCCGCCATGATGACGAGCAGCACCACCGCGACCCCGAAAATCTTGATACTGATCGATCGCAGCAGAACGGCCATGGCTCCCCCTCTTGAGGACGGAGGATATGGTATTATTGCCGGTAGCGAAACGGGGTTGGGTTTGGATGGCTAGCCCGTCCCCTCCACCATGCTTCGCATGGTCCCCCTCCCCGTGCCGGGGAGGAACTCAGAGATAAAACGTTCCTCCCCGGAACGGGGAGGGGGACCGTCCGCAGGACGGTGGAGGGGCGGGGCGATGGTCCCGGAAAATATCGAAGATGGTGCGTGACGCAGTCCGCAGCGAACCGGTCTCTGCACCTGCTTCCCAATAGAAGGGGTTTTAATGGGAAGTTTCCCAATAAATATTACTTCCCGCCGTCGGCCATGCGCCAATTAGGCCGACTTTTTAGGGTTGGGTCCGAGCTTTTCCCGAAGCCGGATAATGGGAACCGAATTCAGCCTCGTTGGGTGAGCCTATCGTCTCCGATGGGCAATCTGCGCCGCCTTCAAAATCGATGTTGACATTAACTTTGGGTCTAGATGAACATGGCAATCGCCAACTTCTAAAAGGTGTTTTGAGGCAACAAGTTTTCCGGATTGAGTGATCGTCGTGTCGGATCAATGCGAGGGCAGGTGGGTTAGGTGATCACGCTGCCGTAACGAAGTAAAAAGCGTATCTGTCGATCACTGGCGTACTGATTTTGTTAGCGACAGGACGAGTGCCTTTTGGCCTCCCGATGCCTTTGCCCGGGCGTCGTTTCTTGGTGTCGCACAAATCATCATCCGATTTTCAAACTTGTCCCGTGCGCGGCAGCGGTCGCGCGCGCTCAATCTCCTTTTGAAGGTGACCCATCATGTCTGATGAATTTGATGACAACAAAAACGGCGGTCGCGACGATAGCTTCCACGGCGGACCGGATGACCTCGGGGGATGGAAGCCCGGACCGATCGGTAAAGGCAATCCGCCGCGCAGGACCTCCTATGAGGAAGGTCATCACCGGAGCCGGGGCAAGCGCAACCGGAAAAAGCAAAAGGATATAGCCGCGCTGTATCGGGAGGAGGGCTCGGTCCGGGTCAAGCTGCCCTCCGGCAAATCGATCGTGGCGTTGCAGGGAATCATCCGTAAGCAGCACCACGATGCCCTTAAGGGCAATGCAGCGGCAGCGGCTGCCGTGATCTCGGCCAACATCAAGCTCAATCCACCCGCAGATCCAGAAGGTGAGGCGACCCAGCTTAGCGCTGCGGAGTCGGCGGCGGTCGAGAATCTGCTGGCCTGGAAGCGGTACTGCCTTGGTGACGAGGAGGGTGCATAATGGCTTACTGGACCCGAGAAATGGACACGGTCATTGCCGAGCGTGTCGAAGCGAAAGCCCTCTCCACGGCCGCCGTGGACGAGGTGGGCGGACAGGATTTCACCTTCTTCTGCGAGGTGGGGCTGTCGCACCTCAACCCGGATGCCGAATATCTGCCGAACTGGCATATTCGAATGATCTGCGAACGCTTCGAGCAGATCTATGACGGCAGAATCACGCGCTCGCTCATCTGTCTGCCACCGCGGCATTTGAAGAGCGTGATCGGCAGCGTACTCTTCCCGGCATGGGCCTTAGGTCGCAACCCCGCGCTCAAGATCGTCTGCATCAGCTATGCGGCAGATCTGGCCGAGGAATTTGCGCATGCGACCCGTAAACTCATGCAGACCGATTGGTACAAGCGGGTTTTTCCGAAGACCCGCCTCGATCCGGCCGAGCGGGGCAAGCAGAAGCTGTCGACGACCAAGGGTGGCTTCCGCCGCTGCTCGTCGATCCAGGGCGGCACCACCGGCAAGGGCGGCGACATCCTGATCCTCGATGACCTGATCAAGGCGTCGGATGTGCGCTCTGATGTGATCCGCGAGAAGGTCAACGACTGGTTCAGCGCGACCCTGCGCTCCCGCCTTGATGACCCCAAGAAGGGGCGGATCGTCGTGATCGCCCAGCGCCTACACGTCGATGATCTTCCCGGGCGCCTGCTCCAGGCAGGCGGCTGGGATGAGCTGATCCTGCCACTGGTCAATCATGAAGACCGCATACTCAGGATTTGCGGGCACGACTTCCTCTGGGAGGCAGGCGAGTATCTCCACGAAGCCCGCATCGGCACGAAGGAAGCCGAGGCGCTCAAGCGAGACATGGGCACGGCCCTGTTCGAAGCGCAATATAATCAGCGGCCCGTGCCCGCCGGCGGCCATATCTTCAAACTCGAATGGCTGAACTACACCCAAACGGCGGTCGACCGGCGGGCGTTCGAATATGTGATCCAGAGTTGGGATACGGCCTATATCACCGACGAGAAGAACGACTATTCGGTCTGTGCGACCCTGGGCGTTCGGGGGTCGGAAATCCACATCCTCGATATCTACCGGGCCAAGATCGAGATCCCGCAGCAGATCAAGATGGCGATCGAGTTGCAGGAGCGATGGCAGGCCGACCTCGTCTTGTTCGAAGCGACGGGCAGCGGCCATGGGGTCATTCAGCCTCTTCGGCAGGCTGGCTACCCATGGGTGGCATGGGCCAGTGCGACAAAGCCCAAGGTCGAGCGCGCCGAAGCCCAGACCTGGAAGTTCGAGCGGAGGCGCATATGGCTTCCCCGGGATGCGATCTGGCGATCCGCCTTCGAAACGGAACTGTCGGCCTTTCCACACGCCAAGCATGACGATCAGGTCGACGCGGTGGTCCAGTTTCTGACTGCAGTCGACTCCGGCAGGATTGGGCAGCGGGTCTACGCAGCCAGAAATCGGCGCTGACACTATCGGCGGCGGCGCGCCTCGCCGCGCCGCCGCATCTTTCATGAATATCGATAGGCAGGCCGCTCGCTCGAGCCGTGTGTGCCGCGACAAAGGACATCATCATGACCATCAAAGCCAATCTCCCCGTCGGTTTGAAGGAACAGGTTCAGGAACGCAGCCGTCGGCGCCGCAAGTCGCTGGTCGGCGAGGTGCGGACCGAAGCCCTGACCTCTCAGACCCGGAACGACCCTGCGCCTACGTTGCGCATGGAGGTCTGGCCCTTATCCAAGTTGAAAGGTGCCAGACGCCAGATCCGCACCTCGGCGCCGGCTCAGTTCGAACGGGTCATGCGCTCGGTCAACGCGCATGGTTTCTCAAAGCCGATCATCATCGATCGAGAAGGCCGGATCGTTGATGGCCATATCCTCGTGGAGGTTGCCCGTAAGCTCGGGCTGGACAGCATCCACTGTGTCGTCCTCGATCATCTGAGCGAGGATGAACTGCGGCTCCTGCGCATATCGCTCAACCGGATCGCAGAGACGGGCTCATGGGACTTGTCCGAGCTGTCGCTGGAACTGGAAGAGCTGGGGACGCTCGACTTCGATTTGACGCTCAGCGGATTCGAGGCGCCTGAACTGGACCTCATTCTCCACGGGGCTGCGGAAGCGAAGGGCGAGAAGGGTATACCCTCGCCATCGCCCTTTCCCGTTTCCAGGCTGGGTGATCTCTGGCTCCTGGGCGGCCATCGCCTGCTCTGCGGCGATTGTCTCGACCCCGCCAGCTATGAGCGGCTGCTCGAAGGTCGTCAGCTACAGGGCGTGTTCTCCGACCCGCCCTACAACATCAAGATCGATGGGGTCGTCAGCGGCCTCGGCAAGGTCAAACATGGCGACTTTGCCATGGGCTGCGGTGAGATGTCCGACGATCAGTTCCGCGTTTTCCTCGCCGGTTACCTCAAGCTCTGCAAGGCCTACGCCGCTCCGGGGGCAGTCCTCTATGCCTGCATGGACTGGCGGCAGATCGATCTGCTCCTGCTCGCTGGTCGGGATGCGGGGCTATCGCGCATCAACAAGGCGATCTGGAACAAGGGATCGGGCGGCATGGGCGGGCTGTATCGCTCAGCCTATGAGGAGATCGCGGTTTTCTGCAACGGGACAAGCCCCGCCACCAACAATGTCGAGCTGGGCCGGAATGGGCGGGATCGCAGCAATGTCTGGAATTATCCTGGGGCCAATCGCAAGGGATCATCGGCGGGCGCGTCCTTGAAGGATCATCCGACACCCAAGCCGGTCGAGCTGGTCGCGGATGCTCTGCTCGACGTGACCCAGCGCGGGGACCTCATCCTCGATCCGTTCATGGGATCGGGGACGACGATCGTGGCGGCGCACAGCATCGAACGGTTGGCCGTCGGCATCGAGCTGGACCCCGCCTATGTCGATGTCGCTATCCGGCGGTGGGAGCAGGAAACCGGTCAGCAGGCGCGCCATGCCGAACTGGATCTCAGTTTTGCTGAAGTCGGTACCCAACGGAAAGGTGCGGAGAGTGTGGCTATAGCGAATTAGCTGACGGCGTGTCCGCGTGTGAACTCGGGTTAGCGCGCGGACGCCGCAGTGTGGCCGCATCGGATCAATGCGGCATGCCTTTCGAGGAGCCTGATCCATCCGGCGGCATGGTTCTGGAGGAGCGGTGCGATCGAAGGTCGGTTTCCGTCAGCGTCGATCAGCATGATCTGATGCGGCCCCGCTGTTGTTGCGCCCAGGAGCTCAGCGAGATCACGCGCGTAGCGCTGCGCGATCCCGATCGGCACATTCGCCGCAATCGCATCGATTGACAGCCTGCCTTCGTCATCGATCCAGCCCATCGGAATGGGCGGGCCACCGGCGGGGTTGAGTAGTTCGAGAGCCACACCCATCCGCACCACGCCATAGGCGCGCAGGCGCTCGATTTGGTCGAGGACGTCCTGCAGCGCCGCTCGCTCTGCCGCCTTCATGCCGCGTCCTTTGCCCGCTCGCGGATTTCAGTCAGCAGGGCCTGGATGGCATCGGCCCATGCGTCGGCATGGGCGGGGAGCAGGGCCGACACCGGCGGTGCGGAAACGCCGTTGGTCGTGACGCTCTTGCCATTGCTGGCCGAGAGTTGCCCGCCGATGAGGTCGGCAAGCCGCTCGGTGTAGCGCAGTACGATATCATCGGGCAGGTTGAGACCTACGGCGTCGGTCCAGAGCTTCCCCGTCTTGTCGACATAGCCGAGGTTGATCGGCTTCTGGTCGAGCGGATGGTTGGCCTTGAAGCCGAGGGTCGCCCGCTGGTCGGGATAGACGCCGACCGGCCCGACCTCCTTGAGGAAGGCCTGAAGTGCGGCAGGCAGTGCCGGGTCCCGCTTGGTCAGCTCCTCCCAGAACATTTCAGCGCTCAGGCTGTGCGGTTTGCTCGATGCCTTTTGGGGAGCCGAGGGCAGTAGGCGCGGGACGCCCTCCTGGATCACGACGATACCCCGTTCGATGAGGACGGTCTGGGCGAGCGTGTCGGGGATGACGATGATGTCGCCGGTATCGGCGTTGCGCCAGCAGCCAAGCTCAACCAGCGCGAAGGTGAAGTGGGCCCCGGCATGGCTTTGCAGCAGGCCGGCCAGCGTCTCGGTTTCCTCGCGCATGCCTTCGGCGACCGCCAGCACCAGCATGCGGCCGCGCTTCAGGTTGCGGCTGACCGCGTCAATGAACTCAGGCTCGGCATAGGCGTCGGGGTGGTGGGCGATCATCGCGTGGAGCGAGGGGGCTGCCAGCTTGCAACCCTTCAGGATCATCGCCTCGAAGCTCGTAAAGTCCATTGCGGTGATCGCAGCGACATAGTCGAGCGCCTGGGCGACGACCTTTCGCCTGAGCTCGGCATTCTGCCAGAGCTTGGCCTCGACGATGACGATCTCGCCCGAGGGCGTCAGGAAGAGATTGTCGATATAGCCGGCCGAGCACGGCACTTCCTGAGCGATGGGAAGAAGCGGACCGAAGCCGGGCTCGATCATATCGACCGGCAGCAGCGAAGGATGGTCGTGGATGAGGTTCTGGAGCCAGGCCTCGCTGTGGATGCCGCCCAGCGTGATGCGTGCGAGGCGGCTCTCGCCATCGGCGGTGACGACCACTGGCGTGCCGCGGCATCTGCGCTTGCCCGTCATCGCGCGGCCTCCATCGCCGTTGCGGAGGCGATAGAGGCACCATCTCCCGCTATCGCGTAATCGCCTGTGCCTCCGATCGGTGGCATCGGCGCCATTCCGAGCGCCTGCAATATGATCCTGCAATGCTGGTCGGCGGTAACGGCCCAGTCGAAGCGCAGCGCATGGCGCCGGAGGGAGGCGCGGTCCCATGTCCGGGACATGGCGGACCGGATGCCGGTGACGATGGCCGGGACCGTCCGTCCTTCGAACAGGAGGCCGATCTCGGGATCGGTGATGATCTCGGGCGATCCCCAGACCGGGGTGGCTGCGACCGGGGTCCCGCAGGCGAGGGACTCCAGCAGCACATTGGAGATACCCTCATATTGGGAGCAGCTCACCACCAGATCCGCAGCGCCCATCAGGGTTGCGAGATGGGACTGGTCGACCGCACCGATGAACCTCACCCGCTCAGCCAGGCCGAGGTCATGAACCAATGTCCTCAACCGGCCGCCCTCGGAGCCTTCGCCGACGACGAGGAGGTCGGTATCGGGGATTTCGGCTACCGCCTGTATCGCCAGATGCTGACCCTTGTTCTCGGACAAATGGCCGACCGAGAGGATGGTGAAGCGCTTCATGCCGTAGGACTGGCGCAGAGCTTTCCTGTCCTCGCGAGGGCTGAACAACTCGGCGTCGACGCCGTGCTGGACGACGGTGAGCTTCTCCGCTGCGACGCCGCAGCTGAGAAGTTGGTCAACGAGCGCGTGGCAGACGGTCGTGACGGCGATAGCGCGGCGGGAGGCCCAGCGGATGAGAGCGCCTGGGACGGCTTGTCGCGCAATCTGGGTGGCGTCGGTGCCGAGCGCTGTCAGGATGACCGGCTTTCGCAGCCACCATCCGATCAGGCAGGCCGCCACCCCATCGGGATAGAGATAATAGGCGTCGATAACATCGGGTTCGAAACCACTCCGCTTCGTCTCCTTAACAGCCTTCAGGGCGGAGAGCGCGATGCTGAGCGGCGTCAGCCACATGCTGATCTTAGGCAGCATGGGATAGCGGATGAACCGGACCGGGATGTCGCCCGTGTCGTCATCGCGCGGCGTCTGAGCCAGCTTGGCGTAATCGCCGAAGATCGGCGTCTTGAAGGGAAACCACGGGACGGGTGCGACCAATCGCATCTCAACGCCTGGCAAGCGGGCTAGATGCTGGAGGCGGTGTTTCAGGAAGATGCCGTGGCGCGGGCGGGACGCGCTTGGGAAGAGATTGGTCAGCGCTAGGATCTTCAGCGCCCCATGTCGGGCTTGCCCAGACGCTATCTGTTCAGTCATGGACGCCCCCCTTGCTCAGGGCGACGCCGGCAGCCTCGGCCTATTTCGTCGCGCCTATGTCCTCTCGGGGCGACGGCCAAAGCCGGATGTTCGAAACCTGCTGATCACAGGCGCGCGCACTTGTGGCTTAGCTGCTGCCCGGCCTTCGACGCGAGGGTATCCTTTGTTGACCAGATGTTGGCAAGAAAGGAGTCGGTCATGTCGAAGAAGATCGTGGTGCCGTCCTATTTGGCGGCGATGGATCGAGCGGAGGCCGATCCTTCGGCGGCGCGCTTTTGGGTTGGCCTGGATGTCGGCTACAAGAATACGGCGGTCTGCGTTCTCGATTGTGACGGCGCGATTGTTCACCAGGTCTCGATGAAGAGCAGCGCCACCGAGATCGGACGTTATCTGCGCAAGAACTTCAAATCGCATGTGACGCTGATCGGCATTGAGAGCGGCGGGCTGACGCCGCATCTGACGACCAAGCTGCGTGCGCAGGGCTTCCAGGTTGTAGTGCTCGATGCGCGCCAGGTGCATCGCGTGTTGTCGGTCAAGCGGAACAAGACCGACACGAACGACGCACGCGGCATCGCCGAGATCACGCGGACGGGCCGGGAATATCTGACCGAGGTCTATGTCAAATCGAACCTGTGCTTCGAGATCAGGGCCTATCTCACCATGCGCGACCGCCTCGTAAAACAGCGACGCGAGACCGAGGCGATGATCCGCGGCCTGGTGCGGGTCTACGGCGGACGGATCGAGGGTGGGACCGAAACCGCGGCGAGCTATCGCAGCCGCGCCATCGACCAGATGTGCCTCATCGCCGACACTGAAGGCGTCGATCTGCGACCACGGGTCCTGCCGCTGCTCGATCTGTGCGAAGGCTTCTACGTCGAGGCCAACCGCATCGAGCGCGAGCTGGAACTGCTGGCCGCGTCGAACCCGGTCTGCAGGCGGTTCATGGAGATCCCCGGCGTCGGCACGATCACCGCCGTATCGTTCTACAGCGCGATCGAGGACCCGACGCGCTTCCGGCATGTCGACGATGTGGCCGCCTATCTGGGCCTGACCCCGCGCGTCTACCAGTCGGGCGAGAGCCTGACGCATGGCGGCATCAGCAAGATGGGCAACCAGCTCACCCGCACGCATCTGGTCGGCGCCGCGACCGTCATGCTGTCGAACACCCGGTCGTTCAGCACGCTCAAGGACTGGGGCCTCAAGCTCAGCAAGCGGATCGGCTTCAACAAGGCGAAGGTCGCGCTGGCACGGAAGCTGGCGATCATCATGTTCAGTCTGTGGCGTGACGGCACCCACTTCATGGCCAAGGCGGCCGACGTGCCGGCGCACCGGGCGCTGATGCAGAGCCGGCTGCCGGCCTGAGCGCGCAGGTTCACACCAGGTTCGCTCGCACAATGGCGGCGAAACAGTCCTCCCGGGAGGCGGAGGGATCGGAGACTTCGGGTCTAAAGGTGAGGTGGTGACAACCTCGTGACGCTTGTTGAAGCTCCACCCTTTGCTAGTGAATGCCCATACTGCGGCAGGCGATCGGCCCAACGGCCACGACAAACGCCCGACCGCGAAGAGACTGTTGCACTCCGGGATGGATGATGTGGACTTGCAATGATCGACGGAGAAGAAGATCATGACGTAGCAATATAAAGTCTGGATACCCTCTACCGTGGGGGCAGCAGCTAGAGA
>NZ_JAGMXV010000123.1 GCF_018006725.1 Rhizorhabdus sp. | reverse complement strand
GTTCCACGCTGTAGATCCCCACACCTCCCTGACTCGGCAGAAAGGCTTCAAGGTGGACGACTTTTACGCCGCCCGCAGCAGGACTATCCCGCCGCTACCGTGGTCGAATATTGCTCCGCCGTTCTCAGTCGCTGAAGTAGCCAATGCGAACATCGCGGTGGACGAATGTTCGCGACGTGGAAAGCGGAGGAAGCGCTCTCCATTCAACCTTTGATCCGTCCAGCCACTGCGTGATCAGCGCTCCGACATCTTGCCTGAACCGATTGCCCAGTAGCTCGACGCGATCAAATGTTTCGAGATTGCGCAGAGAAAACACACTCGCCCAGCACCATTTGACCTTCCGGCCGCTCATCTCGGTCCATGATCGGAGATTGGTCAGGACCGCTCTTTTGCTGCCTAAAGCGCTGGCCTCGATAACGCGCGAATGAAACACCCGCAGATGCGCATGTGATTGATCAGCGCGTACATCGGCGGTGCTTACAGTGCGCCCTTCGTCACTTAACGTGATCGCGCTCCACCCAGCGGATAGCTCGTGCAACTCATAATGCCGGCTGAAAAACGCTTCGTCGAGATGCGTCGTCTTCTCTTCAAAATCGAGAAAGGGTGGCACCTCATCGATGATGATCTCCCAGCCAGCGAAATCATCAAAATCCGCACGTAAGAGCGCAGCATGCGTAATCAAAACGATGACGTGGCACACACTACGATACGTATCTGGAAGACGGGAAATTTCTATCGCGACGCTGCCGCCGCGATTGTCTCTTCGACTATCAATTTGGTGAATTAGGGGAGATCGGCCTGCGACAACGGGGTTATTGGCAATTCGTTTCTTGACTTCCGATAGCTGCTCAATTCGCTCTGTCACAAAAATGTATCGGCCGGCTTCCCGTATCATTCGGTTGATGGCTCTAAATGTCTTCCCGGTTCCTGCTGGAGATTCGTCAAAATACACAATCACAAAATTAGACTCTTTATTGTTATTTATTGGTTATATACTTTCGGTAATCTAGATTCAATATTTATGTCCATTAGCCGATCTTGTAAGATGTCCGAGGAAACTCTATAGTATATATGATAGTTAATCTGGACAAACTCGGTGAATCGGCCGACCGAAGCTTGTCTTGAGGTGCGAAGCACCGATTGCCGCGTCTGCGGCAACAACGACAAGCGAGGTCACGACGAGCGAACATGCGCGCTTGTCGCGCATTTGAGGTCGACGGTTGAATTATCAGGAACTTGATAGCCGAGATGCGTATCGTTTCACGATGACGCATCAGGCGCAGCCTGCGATCGTTCGCCATCTGTGATGGCTCTCGTTCTTGTCTGCCGCCATCTATTGAATTCGATTGAAGCGATTCAGCGATCGGTGACCAGTAAGAAGCAAATCGATCACTCAGGTGAGATGTTGGAGCTCGCCTGCGCTCACGCGGGCGACGATGTCATTAGCCACTTATCAGTTAATTTGTGATCGGCCGCTCGGCTGCGCTCTGCTCCGCCATCACGCCCACGCCGACCTCGATAAGCTCGACCTCAAAAAGGCCTCGCTTTTCTCGCCGGCCATTCCATTCGAAAAGAAATTTCCGCCGCATTCAGATCTGGGCGAAGCCCGACAAGAACGGCGAGCGGACGCGCCTCCCGAAAGCAGAAGTTGGACCCATGGATAGCAGACCGCGTAGATCGATATCGCATAAATGATGGTCGATCGCCTTCGGGCGGCCGCCTGTTCGGCGATCCTGCCAACAACTTCTTTGCAACCGCGATGGCGAGCCTCATATCGAGCTCCGGGCGCTAGTTGTCACAGTTCATCTTTTCGCGATTTGAGAATTTAAATAATGCGGACAGCCTTACAGATTTGATATCATACTATAATGAGTAAAAAATTAGACTGGGATGCCCATCGATTCCGAAAATTACCTAGACCGTTAATTAGCGCTGGTGAAGCGAAAGCGTTTAAGCAAGATGCTAAGAATTTGGCTGCCCGTCTCTCCAAAGGAAAGAAGTCATCCAACGCGTCGAAATTCGGCCCTGTCCGCCAACTCTCTTTTGATGAGATCAAAAACTTCGCTGCTGAACGAGGTTTAGCAGTGAGTCCAAATATTAATTTATGAAAAATTCGGCGGGAGGACAATTTTCGCAGTGAAGAGTTATAATTTGATCGAAATATGAGAAATTGAGATTTCCTATGGTTATTTATTGTCTTTTGACAATCGGCGCGTTATTTCGACGAACTTGCGCTCGTTGATTCCGAGGCTGCGAGCGGTGATCGCGCCAACGGCCTCAACGCGTTCCACCGACTTCCCCTTCACCCGCATCGCGACGAGTCCTCCGGCAATCGCCACGGTCGCATAACCGTCGCGATCACAGTCTATGAACGAGACAATTGAACGAAGCGAGGCGGCAACCTTTGCCCGCGCCTGATATCTAATTTCTGGATCGTCACTGTTCATGCCATCGCGAACATCCGCGACTCGTGCGAGATGTGCGGCGTCACTAACCTTGCCGCGCGCGCGCATCAAATCTGCCTTGGCTGCTTCGAGTTTTCCACGAAGATCATCGGCGCGAGCTTCCTCCAACTCGGCCAGCTCCATTCGCAAAACCTTCGTCGTGTCCCGCGCATACGCTAGCCACAATTCACGCGCCGCTTCACTTGCCTGATGAAAATCGCGTTCGAGTTCCGCCACCATGCGGCGTAACTGCATGATGTCATCAGCCGCCTCAAAGTCGCTGTCATCTAACGCGATATGCAAAATTTCGTCCATCATGACGCGCTCAAATCTAGAATAACCGATTGATGTAGAGTTATCGCATCCTGCTTTACGATAATATTTCGAACACGTCAGGGAGCTATCATCGGTGGTACGAGTGTACTCCTTGCCTTGAATTTTGCGCTTTGTACCAGCTAGAGCGCGAACGCGGATCATCATATTGCTGTCACAGTGTGCGCAACGCGCTAAGCCACTAAATATATTCACTAGATTTTGCGAACGGCGGCCGCGAACGGCCTTCCGATCATCAGCACTAGCGCAGACACGCGCAAAAAGATCAGCGTCAATTATGGCAGGGTAATAGTTTTTTATAGCCGCTCCAGCCTTGACTCTCTTGCCATCGACCATGCGAGTTGGCTGAAACTCGCCGATCGTCGCAGAATTGTTGAGTAATCGATAAATGAATGACGCATACCAGCCCGTCTTACGATTTTTCCAAGCGGGCTCGCCGCGCTCATTTAGAACGCGAGCGATTGAGACCTTGCCGAGCCCGGCCTCCGCCATTGAGAATATTTCTCTCACGAGTGCCGCCCGTTCCTCGATCACTTCAAACTTTCGATTCTGGTTGAGGCGGAGCCAGCCCGGCCCGTTTTCAGTCATCACTCTTCCCGTCTCACGCGCCTTTTCGCGCCGGATTTGATAGCCGTCGCGTAGCCGCCGTGACTTTTGCTCGCTTTGTTCGTGATTTTGCTCTGATACGATCAGAAGCTTCATCATCGTCATCAGATCGAGCGGTCTATTGCGCTCGTAAATTTGTCCATCTGATGTAGTGATGATCGAAACGCCGGACCGCACGATAGATTGGACCAGTGCCAACGTGCTCTCGCTATTCAACCGCGAAAGACGGTCCAGATGTTCGATGACGAGGATGCGGCCATCATGTTCGCCAGCTAAAATCTCTGCTTCTAACAGGCCGAGTTGGCCTGCCACACGATGCTTGTTTGACCAAGCGCTGAAACCCTGATCGATGATATCACGGACGATCGCCCAGCCCTGTGCGGTTGCGTAGTCGCGCGCCCGCTGTTGGCGCTCCGCGCTTGTGCCCTTTCTCTGTTCGATCGTCGAAAATCGGCTGTATATGATCGCTTCCATAGAGCCGACGATATCACTCGTTTCGTGGTTCAACCATGATCGTCGTCGGCCTGCCCGACAAGGCGGTGGCCGAAAGCCGCGAGCGCGTCCGCGCCGCGCTGTCGGCGATCGGGCTGACGCTTCCGCCCAAGCGCATCACCGTCAACCTCTCCCCCGCCGACCTGCCCAAGGAAGGCTCGCATTACGATCTGCCCATCGCGCTCGGCCTGCTCGGCGCGATGGGGGTGATCGATGCCGAGACGCTGTCGGCCTATCTGGTGGTGGGCGAACTCGGCCTCGACGCGCGCGTGGCCCCCGCGCCCGGCGTACTGCTGGCGGCGCTGCACGCGGCCGAACGCGAGCTGGGCCTAGTCTGCCCCGCAGCACAGGGCCCGGAAGCCGCCTGGGCCGCGACCGTCGAGGTGATTGCCGCCCCGGACCTTCTTTCGCTGATCGGCCATTTCAAGGGCGGCGCCCCGCTCACCCCGCCGCAGCCGGGCAGCGCCGACCTGCCCCCGCGCCTCGCCGATCTGCGCCAGGTCAAGGGGCAGGAGACCGCCAAGCGCGCGCTGGAGATCGCAGCGGCGGGCGGCCACAATCTGCTGATGAGCGGCCCGCCCGGCGCGGGCAAGTCGCTGATGGCGGCCTGCCTGCCCGGCATCCTGCCCGAATTGACCCCGGCCGAGGCGCTGGAGGTGTCGATGGTCGCCTCGGTCGCGGGCGAACTGCAGGACGGCCGTCTGTTGCGCGCCCGCCCCTTCCGCACCCCGCACCATTCGGCGTCGATGGCGGCGCTGGTCGGCGGTGGCCTGAAGGTGCGCCCCGGCGAGGTCAGCCTCGCCCATCTCGGGATCCTGTTCCTCGACGAACTGCCCGAGTTCCAGCGCACCGTGCTGGATTCGCTGCGCCAGCCGCTGGAGACGGGCAAGGTCACCGTCGCCCGCGCCAATGCGCACGTCACCTTCCCGGCGCGCGTTCAATTGATCGCGGCGATGAACCCGTGCCGCTGCGGCCATCTCGACGACCCCGCCCTCGCCTGCTCGCGCGCGCCGCGCTGCGCCGCCGATTATCAAGCCAAGCTTTCGGGGCCGCTGCTCGACCGGATCGACCTCCATGTCGACGTCGCCGCCGTCAGCGCCGCCGACCTCGTCCTGCCCCCGCCCGCTGAAGGCTCCGACGAAGTCGCCGCGCGCGTCGCCGCTGCCCGCGCGATCCAGACCGATCGCTATGCCGACCACGGCGTGCGGACCAACGCTGAGGCCGACGGCGACCTTCTCGACACCGTCGCCGCTCTCGACGACGCCGGCCGCAAGCTGCTCGCGCAGGCCGCCGAGGCGATGCGGCTGTCGGCGCGCGGCTATCATCGGGTATTGCGTGTCAGCCGGACGATCGCCGATCTGGCGGGGGCGGAAGACATCGGCCGGGTGCATATCGCCGAGGCGCTAAGCTATCGACGCCGGGCACCGGTGAATTGAGGGTATTTAATTAAGTGGCACCGCAACTCCTCAACCTCGCTGCCATCCGCAAATGGCTGCCGAACATTGTCAACGCGGCCTAAGCCTTTGAACGGTAACGCCATTAGCAAGTAATTGATTCTCTTGACAGAATCAGCCTAGGCGCCTACATTCCCTGCAGGCCTCCGGTGCCCGAATACGTTGGCTAGACCAACCGTGCCAAGGAGCTAGCCTCCTTTGGCTAGGGAACCGGGGGACCTGCCTCCGTCCAGCAGTGACATGATGCCAAACTGTCAGAAAGCGGGCATTCGCTGGCGTATTTACACCCCAGCTATGTCGCCCGGATGCTTGCAGTACGAAATCTGCGAGAGCGCCCTTCGGAGAAGTGTGCTGTATATTGTTTTGCTTGGCTGCAATCGCGCCTAGTACCACATCTGCCAGTTGCACGATGCCGACATGCTTGGAGTTCACTGGCTCGATCGATCTGACGCAGTTCGGCTTAGTAGAATATTTTTTGTAGGCATCAGCACACAACTGGTTCCGCATGGAGCAAATATCAGCGCAGTCATTTCCAGCATCCAACCGCACATGAATTGCTCGTCTATTACCATAAAACCGGGCCAATCGATGCAAAAATAGCTGATAGTACATACGATTCACACTCGTATCTTTGTTCTCCCCCTCTACAGCCTTGTGATCATATCCCTTGAAGGGTGCGATGATCACATGGAGCGCGGCCTGTCGCTTGTTGACTAGATCAAAGCCATATTTGACGAGCTTTTCGTAGGCATCCCGTTTTGCACCGCCGCGATAGGCGCTCCAATGGAACTCGCTACGTATTCCGGCATCATCTCTAAGGTTGGCAATGTAATCCTCGATCTCGCTAATGCGGTTACCTGCCACCGCAAACCCGCCAGCCACCATGAATGCCGCATCTCGGCTACTGGCATCGCCAAAGAACGAGAGATGCGGTAACGTGGCCGCGTCTTGAAGGACGTTTGCCATGCCTCCCGAAAACACGACAAGTGCCCGCCAGAGTCAACTCGACAAGTTCAAGCAAGTGGCGCACGAGCTAGGTGCGACGACGACGCGCGCTTTGACGAGCGGATGAAGAAGCTGATGAAAAAGAAGCTGTTTGAGGACAGCGGAGTGTGATCCGCCGAAATCCTGTGATGGCGGCGCTCGCCGTGTTTGGCATCATTGCGCTTTCCGATCTGGCTCTGCTCGTGTCAGGTTATCGTATTCTGGTACATGAAAGCCGGGGCTTTGAACAAACTGTCGCTCCACACTTCATGACGGGAACGCCGGGAGACGGCTACGAAACCTTGCAGTGCTCTTATTTCACCGGTCGAAATGTTCTCACTTCATCGTTTCCGGCCGATAGCGACGACGAATGTCGGTTTATCTACACCCCCTACGTTTAGATTTGTCAAAAACGCAATTGTCCCAAGCTGACAGGGATTAGGCGAGCTAGCTGCCAGCGCGTCATTTTCCCGGCACCCTCACGCCGCATCCGCCTGCGCGCACGTCTCCTCCCCCGCCAATGCGCTCAGGAAACAGCGCCGCCACCACATCACGTCCTGCTGCTCGACGCTGTCCATACAGGCGCGCCAGCGGGTCTTGCGTTCGGCGAGCGGCATGGCCAGCGCCTTCTGGATGGCGTCGGCGATGTCCTCGGGGCTGTGGGGGTTGATCAGCAGGGCCTCGGTCAGTTGCTCGGCCGCGCCCGCGAAGCGGGAGAGGATCAGGACGCCGGGGTCGTCGGGGTCCTGCGCCGCGATATATTCCTTGGCGACGAGGTTCATCCCGTCGCGCAGCGGCGTGACCAGGCCGATCCGCGCCGCGCGGTAGATGCCCGCCAGACGGTCGCGCGGATAGCCGCGGTTCACATAGCGGATCGGCACCCATTCGACATCGGCATAGGCGCCGTTGATCCGCCCCGACAGGGAATCCAGTCCGGCGCGGATCTCCTGATAGCTCTGCACGTCGGCCCGCGATGGCGGCGCGATCTGCAGCAGGAATAGCGACCCATGCAGCCCCTCTTCCTGCTGGAGCAGCCGCTCATAGCCGAGGAAACGTTCCTGCAGCCCCTTCGAATAATCGAGCCGGTCGACGCCGACGATCATGTCGCGCCCATTGGCGCTATCGCGCATCCGCTGAAAGGCGTCGAGCGCGGCGGGTGACCGCGCGGCCTCGAGGAAATTGTCGGTGTCGATCCCGATCGGGCAAGCCCGAGCCAGCACCGATCGATCGCCCACGACCACCCGGCCATTTTCCTCGACCGTACCGCCCATCTCGTGGACGACATAGTCGTGGAAGGCCTCGAGCGAGTCCTGGGTCTGGAAGCCGACCACGTCATAGGCGAACAGCGTCTCGACCAGCTCGCGATGGTCGGGCAGCGACATCAGCAGCCGATAGGGCGGCCAGGGAATGTGCAGGAAGAAGCCCATGCGGTTGCGCACGCCCCGGTCGCGCAGGAAGCGGCCAAGCGGGAACATGTGATAGTCGTGGACCCAGATCAGGTCGTCTTCCTCGACCAGCGGCTGCAGCGTCTCGGCGAAGCGGCGGTTGACCCGCTCATAGCCCTCGGCGAAGCCGCTCTCGAACTCGGCCAGATCGACGCGGTAATGGAACAGCGGCCACAAGGTCCGGTTGGCATAGCCGTTATAATATTCGTCGACGTCCTGCTCCTCCAGGTCGACCGTCGCGGTCGTAACCCCGAAAGCGCGGCGCAGGTTGATATGGCCGGTGAATTGCTCGGTGGCTTCGCCGGACCAGCCGAACCAGATGCCGCTCGACTCGCGCAATGCAGCGGATAGCGCGACGGCAAGCCCACCCTGGTTGCCGCCGCCCTCGCCGGTCGGCGGCTGGACGCGGTTCGACACGATGATCAACCTGCTGCTCATCGGACGGCGTTCCACGGCCGGCTGAGCAGCGCGGCGCAGTTGATGATCCCAACCAGCGAATAGGTCTGCGGGTAATTGCCCCACAGCTCGCCCGTCACGGGATCGATATCCTCGGACAACAGCCCGGCACGGGTTCTTCGCGACAACATTTCCTCGAAAAGCTCCCTTGCATCTTCGGTACGCCCAGTGAGCCACAACGCTTCGATCAACCAGAAGGTGCATACGTTGAATGCCGTATGTGGGAGGCCGAAGTCGTCCTCGGTCGCGTAGCGCAGCATGTGCGAGCCCCGGCGCAGACCCTGTTCGACCGCGCGCAGCGTGCCCTGAAAACGGGGATCATCGGGCGAAACGAAGCGCAGATCGAGCAGCTGGATCAGGCTGGCGTCGAGATCGTCCCCCCCGAAGGTAGCCGAGATGCGCTGGGTGTCCTCGCGCCACGCCTCGCTCTCGATCCGGGCGCGGATCTGCAGAGCGCGGTCGCGCCAGAAGGCCTCGCGCTCGGGCAGCGTCAGCGCGCGCGCGGCGTTGGCCAGCCGGTCGCACGCGGCCCAGCACATTGCCACCGAATAGGTGTGGACATGGCTCTTCGTGCGTAGCTCCCACAGGCCGGCATCGGGCTTGTCATGCACTTGCCATGCGAGTTCGCCGACCCGTTCGAGCGCGCGGAAGTCCTCCTCACCGGCCATGCGGTAGAGCCGCTGGTCGAAAAAGGCCTGCGCGTTGGACAGGATGATCTGGCCATAGGCGTCATGCTGGATCTGCTCATAGGCCTGATTGCCGACGCGCACCGGCCCCATGCCGCGATAGCCGTCGAGATGCGGCGCGACCCGCTCGACCAGCCGCGCCTCGCCGCCGACGCCATAGAGCGGCTGGATATGGCCGCCCTTCGCATTGTCGACGATGTTGCGCAGATATTCGAGATAGGTTTCCAGCACGTCGAGCGCGCCGAGCCGGTTGAGCGCCTGGACCGTGTAATAGGCGTCGCGGATCCAGCAGTAGCGATAGTCCCAGTTCCGCTGGCTGTCGGCATGTTCGGGGACCGAGGTGGTCAGCGCGGCGACGATCGCGCCCGTCTCCTCATGCTGGCACAGCTTCAGCGTGATGGCCGAGCGGATCACGGCGTCCTGCCATTCGACCGGTGTCGCCAACGCGCGAACCCAGTGCCGCCACTCCTGCGTCGTATGTTCGAGCATCGTGTCGAGCGCGTCACTGATGTCGCCGACGAAGCTTTCGTCGGGACCGAGGAAGAAATGCAGAGGGCGCTCGACCCGGAACAGCCGCTCGCTCTCGATCCAGCCGATCGGCGCCGAGGTGGTGAGCCGCAGCGTCGTATCTGTCAGAATATACCGCATATGGTTCGAGCCGCGCGTCGTCTCGGGCGCCGACGCGCCCCAGTCGCGCGACGGGCGCAGCCGCACCTTTATGCGGGGGCTGCCCGATACCGGGCGCACGATCCGCGCGAACGCCACCGGCCGGTACATGCGCCCGTGGCGGTATATGCGCGGACAGAAGTCGATCACCTCGATCGCGTTGCCCGCCGCATCGGCATGGCGGGTCACAAGGATCGGGGTGTTGCGGACATAATGCTGCTGGGTGTCGACACAGTCCTCCAGGTCGATCTCCCAGAAGCCGCGCGCTCCCTCGGCGGAAGGGCGGTTACTGTCGAGCAGCGAGGAAAAAACCGGATCCCCATCGACGCGCGGAACGCAGGCCCAGACGAAGCGCCCGGCGCGGTCGACGAGCGCGGACACCTGGCAATTGCCGATCGGCCAGAGATCGAGCGTCGCGGTCATGCCACCGCCTCCCACAGCCAGCGGCGCACCGATCCGACGTCGGCCAGCCCAAAGCGCGCGGCGGTCTCGCGCCCGGGCCCCACCAGCACGCCGAAACCGCCGCGATCCTCCGCCACGCGCAAGGCGGATTCGTCGGTCAGGTCGTCGCCGATCATCACAGGCAGGCTCGCTGCGAAATGCGGTTCGGCGAGCAGCGCCTCGACCGCCTGCCCCTTGTCCCAGCCCGGCCCGCGCAGTTCGACCATCATCTTGCCGGGCTGGACCTCGAGCCCGTTGCGTTCGGCAATGGTTGCGGCGCGGCGCCGGATGGGCTCTTCCAGGATCGGCGCCTTGCGATAGTGCATCGCCACGCCATGGCTTTTTTCCTCGATATACATTTCAGGATGGCCCGCGCCATAGCCGCGCACCTCGGCGATGGCCGCATCGAGCCCGGCGGGCCGCTCCGGTTCGACGAGACGGCCGTCGAGCCGAACCTCGGCGCCATGGCTCCCCGCCACCGCAATGGCGGAGGCGACATCGCCGATCATGGCATCCAGCTGGGCGATCGACCTGCCGCTGACGATGGCGACCCGGCCGGCAAAGCGCGCATGGAGCGCCGCCAGCAGGTCGATCAGTTCGCCATCGGCGCGAACGAGGTCGGGATGGTCGACCAGGGGAACCAGCGTGCCATCGAAATCGATGAACAGGCCGAAGCGGAGGGGGTCGAGCGCCGGAGGGGGCGCCAGCACCGGTTGATGGGACCGGGACAGCATCTCGTTATATCACCGTAATCTTGCAAGGAATGACAAGCCGACAGGGACGAACCGGACGATGCCCGGGACGACCGGTCTAAGGACGCGCCATCGCGGCATGGGTTCCGTTGCGGAGGCGAACCGGTCCTGTGTTGCTGCAAGACGAGGCAGCCTGAACGGAAAGCACCCCCGGGCAAGGGAACCCGAGGGTGCGTCCCATGCGGAGGAAATTGCCAGTCCGGCCGCATGTAGGCTGTCGAGGTGGGGGATGCGCCGGGGCGATCAAGCGGCGCCGTAGATGGTTCGTGTCAGAGCAGCGACGGACGATCCCTGCGGATGTCCGTCGCTGGAGCGCGCTGCGGCAAGGCGTCTGGGGGGCGAAGCGCGCCTTGGGGATTATTTCGCGGCGACGGTTACGCGGCCGGCGTCGGCATATTGGGTGCCGGCCTTGGCCAGCGCCAGTTCGACCTGCGGCATCGCCTTGGCCATCGCGACGGTCGAGCAGGCACGGGTCTCGACCTTGTTGCTCAGCGAGCGGTCGCCGTTCGACGCGCAGACGCGCTGGGCGGCGTGCTGGACGCGGGCCTTGAGCGTGGCAGCCCCAGCAGCGCTCGACAGGTCGAGATCGCTATAGGCGACTTCGGCGGTGCGCTGGGCAAAGGCCGGAGCGGCAAGGACGCTGACGGAAGCGAGGGCGGCGAAGGCGGTGAAGATGCGGGTCATGGTCGTTCTCCTGTTGTGCGCCGGGAGGACGTGGCGTTCGTCTGCCCGGTGAAATCCTGTTTCGCGGCCCGGCGGTTCGTTGTGCCGTGCCGTTGATCCGGGGATAGGCGCCTGCCCGACTCACTGCATTCGAGGTTCGACCGACCGTCGCGCCACCTCCACCAAAGTCGCATGACGCCGACGAAACGACGGGGACGTTCGACGAACGACAGGCGTAAGGGAAAGCAGAGACCGAAGCCGCCGATTCGCCGTCGACGTTGCAACATAACTGTCACATTTGTAGGGAGCCCCGTCGCTCCGGGGATTCGAATCATTCGTCAGATTGCCGTCCTGCCCTATCGCACGACCCCAGCGGGCCTGATCGAGGTCATGCTGATCACGTCGCGCGACACCGGCCGATGGGTGCTGCCCAAGGGCAACCGCATCAAGGGGCTGCGCAGCCACGAGGCCGCCAGCCAGGAAGCCTATGAGGAGGCGGGGCTGGTCGGCATCGCCTGCCCCTATGCGATCGGCAGCTATGATTATCGCAAGCAGCGGCGCAACGGCACCTCCCGCCCGGCGACGGTCGACATATTCCCCTTCTCGGTCACCACACAGCTCGACGAATGGCCGGAAAAGGACGAGCGGCAGACCCGCTGGTTCATGCCGGCCGATGCGGCAGCGGCGGTCGACGAGCCCGATCTCAAACTTATATTGGCGCAGTTCACGCCCCCGGTCTGGAATCCGGGGCTTGCGGAACGCGTGGTTTCGGCCACGCGCCGCCATACAGCAGAAAGGTTCACCATCGTGCGCTGGTTCCAGGCACTCCTGCCCAAGCAGGGCCGCTTCTTCGAGCAGTTCGAGGCGCATGCCGCGCTCAACGTCGCGGCCGCCGACGCCCTCGGGCGCTTGCTGCAGGGCGGGCCCGACATGCCGGCCCACAGCCAGGAAATCTTCGACCGGGAAAATGATGCGGACGACATCATCCGTGACGTGCTGGTCGACGTCCGCAAGACGCTGATCACTCCGTTCGACCGAACCGCGATCACCAGCCTGATCGGTTCGATGGACGATGCGATCGACCAGATGAACCAGACCGCCAAGGCGATCATGCTCTACGAGGTCAAGGAGTTCGAACCGCATATGCGCGACATGGCGGGGATCATCGTCGAAGCCGCGCGGATCACCGCCGATGCGATGCCGTTGCTGCGCGATCTGGGGCGCAATTCGGGCCGGCTGCACAGCCTGACCGAGCGGATCGTGCGGCTCGAGGGCCATGCCGACGAAATCCACGCGCTCGGCCTGAAAGTGCTGTTCAAGGCCAAGGGCGAGAAATCGCCGATGGCGTTCATCATCGGTCGCGAAATCTACAGCCATCTCGAAAAGATCACCGACGCCTTCGAGGATGTCGCCAACGAGATCCAGGGCCTCGTGCTCGACCACGCTTGACGATGGACCCGCTGATTTCCTTTCCGCTGCTGGTCGGCCTGATCGGCATCGCGCTGGCGTTCGACTTCCTGAACGGCCTGCACGATGCCGCCAATTCGATCGCGACGGTCGTCTCGACCCGCGTACTCAAGCCGCATCATGCGGTAGCGATGGCGGCCTTCTTCAACTTCATCGCCTTCCTGTTCTTCGGCCTGCATGTGGCCGAGACGGTGGGCAAGGGCATCGTCAGCGCGGAAATCGTCGATGCGCGCGTCATCTTCGGCGCGCTGATGGGCGCGATCAGCTGGAATGTCATCACCTGGCTGCTCGGCATCCCCTCCTCGTCGAGCCACGCACTGATCGGCGGGCTGCTGGGCGCAGGCACAGCCAAGGCGGGCAGCGCCGCGATCGTCTGGTCGGGCGTGCTCAAGACCAGCTTCGCGATCGTGCTCTCGCCGACGATCGGCCTGGTGCTTGCACTCGTGCTCGTCCTGATCACCAGCTGGGTGTTCGTCCGCTCGACGCCGACAGCGGCTGATCGCCGTTATCGCCGGCTTCAGCTGATCTCGGCCTCGCTCTACTCGCTCGGCCATGGCGGCAACGACGCGCAGAAGACGATGGGGATCATCGCGGTGCTGCTCTATTCGCAAGGCATGCTCGGCGGTGAGTTCCACGTACCCTTCTGGGTGGTCATCACCTGCCAGTCGGCGATGGGCCTCGGGACGCTGATGGGCGGCTGGAAGATCGTCCACACCATGGGATCAAAGATCACCCGCCTGACCCCCGCGCAGGGCTTCTGCGCGGAAACCGGCGGCGCGATCACTCTGTTCGGCGCGACCTGGCTGGGCATTCCGGTGTCGACCACGCACACCATTACCGGCGCGATCGTCGGCGTCGGCTCCTCACGCCGGCTGTCGGCGGTGCGCTGGAACGTCGCGGGCAGCATCGTTGTCGCCTGGGTGATCACCCTCCCCGCCGCCGCCGCAATCGGCGCGCTCTTCTATTTCGTCGTGGGGCTGTTCGGCTGAGGCGGGCGCGTCAGCGGTCCGGACCCGGCTGCCAGAACTCGATCTTGGTCCCGTCCGGATCGATTATCCAGGCGAACTTGCCGCTGGGGTCGCTATCGTCGCGCTTCAGGACCTTCACGCCCTTCGCCTCGATATTGCGGAGAAAGGCGTCCATGTCGTCGACGGCAAAGTTCAGCATATAGGGCCGGGTCGACGGCGCCATATAATCCCCCTTGAGAACGGCGGAGCAATATTCGACCACGGTAGCGGCGGGATAGTCCTGCTGCGGGCGGCGTAAAAG
>NZ_JAGMXV010000122.1 GCF_018006725.1 Rhizorhabdus sp. | reverse complement strand
GGCTGTAGCCCTCCGGCGTCGCGGCGATCGACCCATAGCCTTCGCCGGGATCGGATAGGCATAGCGTCCAGCCGCCGGTCCGCGACAGAACCTCGAAATAGCGCGCGAAGGGGCTGTCGAGATCGACCGGCCCCATCCTGCGCCCCTTCTTAATGAGAAGCTCCGAACGCTTTACGAAACTCGCCACTTTCGGCGCCACATATCCAAGATGGGTTTCGCGATAGCCGAAGAAGTTCACCCGCTTCGGCTCGGACAGGCACCAAACGACCGTCGCGCCACCCGCAATCGCGGCCTCCATCTCCTTGCGTCGGTCCTCGCCATCGAAGGCGGAGTCGAGGTCGTAGCGGTCATTCTGCCCCTTCAGCTTGCCCAGCTCGTAAAGTTCGTTCGAAAACTCTCCGGCCTTACCGAACAGAAAATGCGTGTAGCTCTCCGGATTGATGATGATCGTGTCGTATTCGTAGAGCGGATAGGCCGCCCGCTCTCGATCGACATCGGGCTGGCAGAGCCCGAGATTTTCGATCTCCACGCCATCGATCTTGTCGCCGGTGTAAGTCAGCCCGACAGTCAGCACCCGTTTCACGTGTCGTTCCTTTCCGCCGCCTGCTTGGCCGCCTCTCTAGCTTTCACTTCCAAAACCTCGCCGCGGCTGCCGACGAGCGCGATCTCGATGCCGGCCAAGGCGCACCGCGGCGCGAGCCGCTCGGCCAGGCGCAAGGTGCCGTCCGTCAGCGGAACCACGGCCACCTGACGCCCCTGCGATGGCGTGGCCATCAGCAGGCCTACGGTCTCGCAAAGACCCCGGTAGAGCCGCGACAACTGGCCTGGATGCCGCGCGTTGATAATGCCGCCCTTGCATTCGGCCGAGATGACGTGGTCGCCGATATTCGCGACGACATCACCGAGCCCGGACTTCGGGTTGACGGTGATCGTCTGGCCCGCCGGATTTCGATAGACTCCGCCATAGGCGGTGCTACCGACGCCGGAGACCTTGGTGAACGCTCGCCGCCCCAGCCAGCCCGCGAAATCGAACTGCTTTCCGTGCTCGCCGTCGGGATGGACACGGACGTCCCGTGCGCCCTGCGTGCGGAGCAAGTGCATCGCGTAGGCGACCATCACCGCGCCCTCATACAGATGATGTTCGTGGGCGCCGTCCGATTTTCCGGCGCGGTTCGGCGGCGGCTCGAGCGCCGTCACGAGATCCTCGAAATCCAATCCAGCCTCCCCGCGATATCTGCGGACGCGCAGCGCGCACCATTGACAGGAGCTTATAACCGGCCATATTTGCCCGGTAAAGGAAGGCCTGTCATGTTTACCTATAGCCCCGAAAAATTTGCGTCGCTCTACGCCTCCGAACTTGGCCAGCGCATCTGGGCCTTTCTCACGCGGCCCGAAAACGTCGCCCGCCTGGAGACCGCGTCCGAACTCGGCAAGCCCGCGGTCGAAGGCATCGAGGAGCAGCTCCTGGCGGAATTCCGCGAGGAGGTCTTGGCCGACCGCGTGAAGCAGATGGTCGGCCATATGGTGCGGCAGATCCTGGAGCAGCGAGATTGGGTGCTCGACCAGACCGATGTGAAAGTTCAGTCGGTGCCCTTCAGCAAGGCGGCACGCTATCGCCGGCCTGACTGGTTCACCTTTCACGCCTTCCGCAACAGCAGTGATCCGCGCGACGTCGTTATCACCGATCGCCGGCAAAATCCGACGCTGCCGAACGGCGCGCGCTGGACCTTCTACGCTACCTTCGCCAGCCCGCTAAAAGCGGCGGTGGCGTTCGGCGTCAACGACATCAAGCAGCTTCGTCAGCAGGTCCATTCGCACGGCTTCCACCGTGTTCGCATCGAGCGGATGCTGCGCCGGGCATGAGACGAGCAGATGATGACTGATCTATTCGATGTCGACGGCGCCAATCTCGATCGCGGGTTTGAAAACCTGAAAGCCGCCGAGCTTCCGATCGAGCAGCAGCTTCACGCCATGCTGCAAGAGATGTGGGGGCGTTACGAGCCTTATGCCGACCCCGACTTTCGGCAGGGTTTCGCACGCGATGTCGATGGCCGATTTTGGGAGATGTATCTGGGCTGCACGCTGCTCGAGGCGGGCCGCACCCTGCTTCCCGTCGTCGAGCGCCAGCGCGAAGGCGGTCAGCCGGACCTCTGCGTCCTGGAAGATGGCCGCCGAATCTGGATCGAGGCCATTACCCCAGATGAAGGCGCACCGGGTCCTGACCAGATCGTGCGTCCGGTCCCCCTCAACGAGGGCGGCGGCCTCTTCGCCGCACCGATCCGTCAGGCGCAGTTGCGCACGTCCGGGGCGTTCTGGACCAAGGCGCAGAGGATCGCGCGCTATCTCGAACAGGGTGTGATCGGCCCGGAAGACACGAGGATCATCGCGATCAGTGCGAGCCGCTTCGGCGTCTATGTCGCCGACCAGCCGTTGCCGCTGATCATGACCACGTTATTTCCGATCGGAGATGCCTACATCACCATCGATCGCGAGACCGGCAACGTCGTTGACGAAGGATTTCACCCGGCCCCCTTCATCGACCGCGAACGCAATCCGATCCCGCGCACGGCGTTTCTCGACGAGCGTTTCGCTGACATCTCAGGTGTGATCTGGTCGCGCGTTGGCCTCGGCAACCTCTCGCGTCGAAGCCGCCCGCTGACCTATGTCCACAACCCCTTGGCGCAGGTTCCGCTGGCGACAAGCTGGGGCGTCTGGGATCGCGAGTTCGTCATCACGCCGCGCGGCGACGAGTGGGAGGCCAACGACATTCTGGCGCAAGCCGCAGCGGAGGCATCATGACGATGCGCCCGAGTGCCCGCGTCTGGCGCCTTCCGTTCCGTGAGGTTGATCATGGCCGTCGGCGATGAGCAGCGACTGATCACGCCGATCAGCCAGCGGCAGTTTGAGCTCTATGCGCTGTCGCTCGAACGTGGGCCCAATTTTGATCCCGCGCAGATCTTCGGGAGCTATCAAGCCGGACACGGCAGCGCGAGCGGCTGCATCCTCCTCGATCCGGAGCGCGGGACCTTCACCGCCCTGGCCTTGCGCAGGCGTGTCGATCATCGCTGGGTCCGCGTCGATGAAGGCGGCCCCTATCCCACTCCCGAAGCCGCGCTGGATCAGCTCACCATCAGCATGCGCGCTGGCGAGCCGCCCGAGCCATTGCCGCCGGGCGCACGGCGACGGCCGCTTCTGCTGAAGACCGGATCGCGAGGCACATCGCCGGAGTTCGACCTGCTGACGAGCACGATCAGCCATTTCCCGGCGCTGATGGCGGTCGGCGAATGCTACCTCGCGCTTCCCAATCCGGATGCCAATTTCGTCCCCGATCTGCAGACCAGCAATTTCGCGTCCCGCCTCTTCGAACTCTATCTTCTTGCCTGCTTCCGCGAGCAAGGCCTGATCGTCCGGCAGAAGCATGTCTCACCGGACTTCCTGATCGAGAACGATGGCGCCGCCTGCTGGATCGAAGCCGTGACCGCGAATTCCGAGACGCCCCGCTCCGGCGGGATCGGGGACTGGGTGCATGCTCCGGTCGATCGAAATGAACGCTTAACCGGCGCGCCAGCTGAGCGCTTCGCCAAGACGCTGCGCGGCAAGCTTCAGCGCAACTATCATGAGCTGGATCATGTAAAGGGGATACCCTTCGCTCTGGCGATCGCTGACTTCTATGAATCCGGCTCGATGGTTTGGAGCCGCGAGGCTTTGCCGACCTATCTCTACGGCCTGCGGGCAGATGTCGAAGGCGAAGGCGCCGGGCGACGTGCGATCGGCACGCCGATCAACAATCTTACGGGCAGGCACGGCATTCCGGCCGGGCTATTCCGCGATCCCGACTTCGCTCACCTCTCTGCCGTCATCTTCAGCAACGCGGCGACGCTCGCCAAATTCAACCGCATGGGCTTTCTCGCTGGATGGCGGCCGCCGGGCCTCACGATGACCCGCCGCGGCATTCTCTTCGACCGAACGCCGGGCGCGCTGGAGCCCATTGATTTCGATCTGTCGGTCGACAGCGCCGAATACCAAGCGCTCTGGCCTTGGGGCGAAGCCTGGTGTCAGGAACTGGAGGTCTTTCACAACCCACAGGCGACGCACCCCATTCCCTTCGATCTCATACCCGGCGCGACCCATTGGTTCGAGCGCGGCGGCGACGTCGAGTGCAACACCATGTGGGCGAACTCGGTCATTTCATCGATCACTCATCTGCGCATGGCCGGCGCGCAAGGCGAAAGCGAGCGGCCATGATCTGCCCGCCATGCATGCGTCGCCGTCCTCGCCCATCAAAGGAGCATCGTTGAACATGGAAACGGAACCATCCGACCGGACCATCGTCCTCCATCTCCTGCGCGGGGCTGTACCCGAGCGCGCCGACGAGATCAGCGGCCTATGGAGCCAGTATGGTCATGGTGTGGAAGTCGCGCCGAGCACCAAGGGCGTGACGATGAAGGCCGATGACAAGCGCATCCAGTTCGACACCAAGACGATCGACTTTTTCTGGCTGCTCGGCTTCAGCGCATGGCGTGCCATCGAGGTGTATTCGCCGGCCCTGCTGGTGGCGACATGGACCGGAATGCCGCTTGATCAGGCCCTCAAGATCGATGCCGAACGGGGGCAATACGAATTCGATTACAAGCAGCGCGTCAGCACCGCTCAATCGCTCATCGCGGCCGAACAGACCGCACAGATTTCCTGGCCTGCGGACATCCCCGAGCCGACCGCTGACCGCGACAGCTTGGGAGATGTCCAGCACAAGACGATGTTCGACCTCGTCGCGTTTGCCCTGGCCTTCGCGCTGCTGCACGAATTCCGGCACGTCATGTATTGCGCCGACAAGAGCGCACCGTCGACACTGCCCGAGGAGGAAATCGGCTGCGATAACTGGGCCCGCGAGTTCATGACCAGCGGCCTCGCCGCCTATGCGAAGGAGCATAGGACAACTACGCTCAAGTCCAGCAGAAGCGCGCGATGGGAATAGCGCTCGCCGCCGTGATCATCCATGCGATGACGCCGACCCACGCGCATTGGGGCAATCGGCAGTATCCACCGATCGCCGAGCGGCTGACGGCGATGATCGGAGGCTACAATCTGCCGCCCGGCTCGTCCTTCTGGCCCTTCACGGCCTGCCTTTTGATCACGCTGATGAGGCAGGAGGGCCGGCCGCTCGACATCATCGCGTACTCAAATCAGGAAATGGTCGAGGCCCTGCTCGACCGGCTCCGTTGACGCTGCGGGGAGCGCGACGTGCCGGTCTATTTCATTGGCGAAGATGAAAACGGATGCTCCCCGATCAAGATCGGCGTGGCGAAGAACATCGAGGCGCGCCAGCGCAACCTCCACACGGGGAATCCTTTGGAGCTGCGACTGCTCGGGTGGATCGAAGCGACCGACGCCTTCCAGCTTGAACGAGAGCTGCACAAGCATTTTGGATCGACCCATGTGCGTGGAGAATGGTTCGACATCGAGCCGGGTGACATCCTGGCCATTCTCAAGCGCGCCGGCCGCGCTGGATTTGTCGCCAAGAACGCCGATGCTTTCCAGATCGTCGGTTATGATCGCGACGCCATTCCCGAATACCTCGGCGTGTGGGAATGGGCCGATCTGGAAATCGACGAATGCTGCCCGTTCTGCGGATGTCTATGCGGCATGCATTTTCAGGAAGCCTCGCAGATGTACTATTGCATCCGATGCGACACGCTGACCGACTTTTCCGAGCTCGATCCGCGTGAGTATCCGCCGGACGAGTGATGTCCTGAAAGGCGGAAAGATGCCAATCCTGAGAAGCTGAAACCCGGCTTTGCGCTTCTGAGGGGAACGCCATCCCCTGCGGCCGGCCTTCGTCTCAGCCGCCCCCTTTTGCGGGGAGCCCCCGCAACGCCCCCTTCAGAGTGAGAGTGCGGACCGGCTTCGCCGTGACGGGTTGAGGGCTGAAAGAGGGGCCCCGGCGCCGGTCGCGGAGATCGGTGATGTCCAGAAAGACCTGACAAGCTCGGGCTGGCCAGGACCGGGCGAGCTATACGATGAACTTACCGACAATATCATCGCAGAACTTGAGGCCGGGCGCGTGCCTGGGTCCAACCTTGGAGGACGGCGGCTGCGAAGGCGCCACTTGCCAAACGCCGCGACCGGGCGGAATTATTCCGGGATCAACGTGCTGATCCTTTGGAGCGCCGCGGCACGGCTTTTCGGGCCAGAGCGGGCCCACCTTCCGCCAGGCGCTCGCGCTCGGCGGCAATGTCCGCAACGGCGAGCGCGGCACGTCCGTCGTGTACGCCGACCGATTCGTACCCGACGACGAGAAGCGGCGCGCCCGAGCAGGCGCGAGCGGCGATTGATTGCTGCGCAATCTTGCTATGCTCGGACCCTTCCCTCCTAGTGATTCGCGCCTGCCATGAGCATTTTATCAAGCGATCCGATTACTCAGCTCGCATTCTCGATGTTCGAGAGCAAGGGTGTCTATGCTTTGCTTCTCGGCTCTGGTCTCTCTCGTGCAGCCGGGATTCCAACTGGATGGGAAATCACTTTGGACCTAGTTCGACGAGTCGCGCTCGCGCAAGGCGTCAAGAATCAGTCCGATTGGGCGACGTGGTATCGCAAAACGTATGGTGCGGAACCCGATTATTCAGCGATTCTAGCAGGACTGGCGGCCTCGCCTGCCGAACGGCGATCCATCTTACATTCGTACATCGAGCCTGACGAAGACGATCGTGCAGAGGGTAAGAAACTTCCGACAGCCGCGCACCATGCAATCGCGGGCCTGGTTCGCGACGGGTATGTCCGAGTGATACTAACGACCAATTTCGATCGGCTATTAGAAAATGCACTGCGAGAAGTTGGCGTTGAGCCAACTGTCGTCACCTCCGTCGACAGCTTGTCAGGAGCCGAGCCGCTCACACATAGCCCGTGCTACGTGCTGAAGCTTCATGGTGACTACAAGGATGCACGCATCCTGAATACCGACGAAGAGTTAGGCGTGTATCCGCCGCAATACGATGCGCTGCTCGACCGCATTTTGGATGAGCACGGTCTTATAGTTTGCGGTTGGTCAGGCGAGTGGGATGACGCGCTACGGGCAGCATTGTTGCGCGCTCCTAACAGGCGTTACCCTACTTTCTGGAGCATACGGGGGAAAGTTGGGAGCGGCGCAGAGCCCATCATCAGTCAGCGTAAGGCTGTGACCATTCCGGTTGCCGACGCCGATAGCTTTTTTCTGAAGTTGGCCGAGCTGGTGAAAACACTCGCCGAGACTCGGAAGCAGAGTCCGCTGACGATTGATATCCTCGTCGGCTCTATCAAGCGGTACGTTGCGAGGCCGGAATTTCGCATTCGACTCGATGAAGTCATCACACAGGAAGTTAACAAGCTTTTCGACCGCCTCGACGCGAAGGAGCTCTCTCCGCAGGGTGTGTGGTCCGTTGAGGAATTCCGCCGACGCCTTAAACTCTATGAGGCCACTACCGAGCCGCTCGCGAAAGCCTTTGGTGTTCTCGGACGATGGGGGGATGACGCCGAGCTTGCACTCATTGCCGATACGATCCGCGGCGTCGTTGCCAGGGCGAACAAGGTGGGCAGCGGCCTGAATATATGGCTTGATCTAAGGACGTATCCGGCCGTTCTGCTCATGACTGCATATGGGCTCGGACTTGCGAGAGCAGAGCGTTGGAAGACCTTGCATGACCTGTTTTCTCTCTCGATGCCTAGGGACGAGCGGGACCCAAAACGTCTCGTGAATTCGCTCTTCCTGTGGGACTGGAGGGGGTCAGACGACAATCTCTGGAATAACGTTGAAGGTTTCACGACAGGCAACAACCGCCGAAAAACACCACTCAGCGACCATCTATTCGACGTATCCTTCGAGTGGGGCACGGCGTTTTTGGGCGTCCCCACAGACAATGCTCTGCTGTTCGATCGTTTTGAGGCGCTGGGGGCGTTGGTCCACCTTGAAGAGAACAGTGAAAGGGCACTGAAGGATCAACTGGAGAACGGCGACAGGAAGGCTAGGATGTCTGTCGGTCGCATCGGCTGGCGAAGCGAGGGGCGACGCTCAATAGAACACGAGCTGAAATCAACTCCTACCAGGCAACAACTGCTTAAAGCAGGGTTCGCATTGGGCAGTGAAGCATACCTCGATCTATTCTTGGAAAACCTATCACGGGTAGCACGATGGATGGAGTGGCGCTGACACTCCACCTGGCGATACCGGCCAGGGAGCAGCCGGACGATGTCTATACGCCTGAGAGAACTGTTTGCCTGTACGGAGCAAGGCGGCGCTTTCGTCGCCGAATCTGCCGATGGTCGACTCCTGCATATTGGCGAGGTGCCCTCCGGGCTCGCCTGCAACTGCGTCTGTCCCGGCTGCGGAAGGCGGATGGTTGCGAAAAAGGGAGATGTGCAGGCCCACCATTTTGCGCACAATGCTCAGCAAGATGGCCGGTCATGCGCGTCCGCCGGCGAGACGGCCCTGCATAAGTTTGCGAAACTCATTTTGGATGAGCGCCTGGAAATTACTTTGCCAGCGCAGGTCGTGGAGGAGCAGAAGGATCGCGAAGTTGTTGTCCGGGCGGCGAAGCGTACTTTCGATCGAGCGATCCTAGAAACCAAAGATGGGCAGATCGTTCCCGACGTCGTGCTGCTCTTACGCGATCGCAGGCTCATCGTAGAATTCAAGGTCACTCATCCGTGCGACTCAATAAAAATCGCCCGGATCCAAGCGATGGATGTCGGCGCAATCGAGATCGACCTCTCCCAGTACCGCGACCACAAGCTCAGCGAGATCGGAGACCGGATACTTTACGACGCGCCGCGAACATGGCTGCACAATCCGCGGGAACGTGAAGCGCGCGCACGCCTCGAAGTGAGAGCGCTACAGCGAGCAGAGGAGAGGCGGACGCAAATCGAAAATTACCGCGGCTCCTATCGCCATCGTTCACCGTCAGAATCCCCGGGAAGCGGGGCATGCGAATCTTCGGCCCGGAAAAACGGCCTCGCCGACCTCATCAATCTGCCGGTATATGGGGCTGGTTGCTTCACAGTGGCCGTTGCGGAATGGCAAGCGGCTATTCTGGAAGCATTGCTCGCTCCAACGAAAACGCCTTTCCGAACTCGAAATGGGCTCGCGGCACTCCGAAGCAGACGATGGCTCGACTCATCGTTTGCTGACATTTCGGACGAAATCGTATGTGGGGTGCGAGCGGCCGGGATTCCGTTCAACTCCCCCTTCCAGGCCGTCGAAGCATATCTAACGCAACTCGAGCGCCTTGGCTTCGTTCATTCGGATCCGACTGAGATTTGGCGGCCCTCACATACGCTACAGGCACGGATCGATAAGGCGCGCGAGCTCCGCGCGCGACCGGTCAAGCGTACGCGCGAGCTCCGTCAATTAGTTGAGGAGCTGATTGCCACTCTTCCAGCGGATGAGACCGCTGCTTTCGTATTTGAACAATGGTGGAGTTCAATGCTCCCGGAACGCGGCCATTCACCTCGTGATGCGATCGACTTCGATGAAACGAAGTGGCGATCGCTCACGAACGACCTGGATAATATCGCGACGCAAATCCGGTTCTCGCCGCGAGAACGCTTAGACCTTTTTGGGCTTCCCTACCACGGCGCCCTGGCGCGCGCACTTGAGCGCAAGCATGCAGAAGAAGCCGAACGTCAACGCGCCAATCAAGCGAAAATCGAGGCAGATAAAGCTGCCCGCGTCGCCGATCTGCAGCATCGCGCGCTTCGACAGATCGGGAGAGAAGCGGAACTCTGGCTCGTGACGACAAACTCTAACACTGGGGGACGCCCTCCCATCGAGGTCGCTTTGGATAGCGAAGCTGGTCACGAGGATGCGGTCCGCGCGCTCCATTACCGAGCAAGAGAGATTGAGGTTCAGCATCGAGCAAGCGAGCGGAAGGCAAAAGCCGTGGCGGAGCTCGCCGCGCTCGCCCAATCCCGGTATTACGACGACGAGCGAGCTAATTTATGGATGCGAGGCAGGAGGCGGGAATTAGGTGGTAAATCGCCGGAGGAGTTCACGGTTGATGATGCTACCCGGCAGCGGTGTAGTGAGCTGCTACCTACGAAACGTTCGCGTCGATAGGAACTCGGATGTTCTGTGTCAATACACCGCATAGAGACAATGAACCGGCCTTCTAAAAAGCACCACTTCGTACCACAGGCGCAGCTTCGAAATTTCTCTGCGGACGCGGAGCGCCGTTTTCTCTATGTGCTCGACAAACAAACGGATCGATCATTCCGAACTTCGATCCTCAACGCTGGCTCAGAGAACGACTTCAACACCATCAGTCTCGGCGCCAGCAAGTGGAACTTCGAAGATCTGTTCCAGGAAGTCGACACCCGGTCGGCTTTGCTTATTGCGGAGATCCTCTCGCGCAAATCGCTAGCCTGGCTATCCGAGGATGATCGGCTTGCTTTGGCCGACTTGTTCGCCACCCAGATGCTTCGCACGCATTTCAGTCGAACCACGCGGGCGCACCTCGCTGATCGTCTTCGGGAGATCACACGGCAGCTCGGCTACGATCCGGATCAGAATCCGACCATGGCGACGCCCCCCGATGCAGCACTGCGCCTCGGCGCAGTACGGACATTCCTTGATCGCAGCGAGCAGGTCGTCGCGCTTCTGCGCCTGTATCCCGCCTTATACCGAGCAAACGGGGACCATCGGTTCATAATCTCTGATCATCCCACCGCAGTGATGAATGCTTTTCCCTATGGGGAACTCGGACTTACTTCGCACGGCATACTAGTCGTCCTGCCGATCTCACCAGAGATTATGATTGCCTTGCACTGCCCGACAATTGTGAAGCGCTATGAGTTCGCTGAACAAGCGAGTCTCGAGGCAGATCAAAAGGAGCGAGTGTTCCGATACAGAGACGGCCTCAGGTCCGGCAATCCGATCGATATTGATGAAGATGCGGTCCTGTTCCTCAATCATCAGCAAACGGTTCATAGTGCGCGGTACCTCTACGCGGCCACCGACACATTCGATCGCGCGCGTGAAGCGTTGGAACAGCAACCTCACCTTCGGTCCGTCACGACACACCTTACGTTCGGCGAAATGGGACGGCCGTCTAAACGACATTCAGAGATGCAATCGGGAATACACCTCGTAGTACGCGGTCCTGCCGATCACGGGATCCTCACAATCGAGGAAATCGATCCTTCCGGAGAAGGGATCACCGCTCGGACCGGCCAGATCACATTGTTAGCCCAAATGGCATCGGATCAGGGCATGCTCCGTGTCGAACTCTACGTCGATGGACGCCCCATGCGCACCTTGGGCGCTGCCATGGTGGAGCCTCTTGGAAACACAGCCGATGGCTGGTTCCGCGTAGTTCACCGCGATGCCAGTTTGAGAGAGTTAGGCAAGCGTCTCGATCGCAACCGCTTGTAGCCTTCCATTTCCGGCGAGCAGGTCCCCGATATCAAACTTCGAGCAGTTGGCAGCACAGGCCTGTTCCACAGCATGCAGCGCAACCTCTCACGTCAAAAGCACTAGGTGACAATACAAGCGTCCGCGAGCCGCGCTTCCTCGTCCATCCGATTTGCACGCTACAGCACTCTGGACTTGGGGGCGGCATCAGGGGACCCTTTGTTTGGCATCGTAGACAATTTAGATCGATGCATGGCAATTGGGTTACGCGTAGATGGCGCCGAAACGGGTCAGCAGGAATCTCGTCAGCCACCACAACGGTAGGTCTTCTGGCGAGCCCGCACCGACAGCGTCGCGCCATGGATATGCGCATCTCACTCAGCGCGGTTTTGATCTTATCGGGGGATCATCGAAGCGCTTGCAGGGACTCATGGTTGAGAGTGATAACAACAAGCGGCGCCGGCTCGTCGAGTTCAAGGATGGTTGCCGCTATGGCAAATTTGGAAGAACTAAAGCTTATGAGCTGATCGCCCACGAGAGGATCAGGGCCTACAAGATGGGGGGCAAGACCATGATTGATCTCAACAGCATAGATGAATATCATGCTTCGCTGCCGAGGGTCGAAACGAGAGCAAGCTAGGCCGCCGATCTGCGCAGCCGCTAAGTCCTCACACTGCTGCCATGACCGAAAACACCGATAATGCTCCGTTCGACCCCGCGCTGGGGGCCATCGAACCGCACGCCGGAACGCTGACCGCACCGCCGGACGGGCAACAGCTTTACAAAATCATGACGATTGAGAACCTGCTCCGGTCGGTGAGCGGCGGATACCTCTATTTCAACCGGGTCGATAGCTACAAGGACTTCCGGAATGCCGACGGGCATGACGGTGAGCAGTTGCAACAAGATCGCGCCGCCAATGAGGCCGCCAAGTTCGAAAGGGCACCCGATTTCTCTGGGGCGGACTATTATGACCGCTGCCGAAACCGGACCTATGCGTGCTGCTTCTCGCTGGAGAACTCCGACTACATCTGGCACGAGTACGGGAACGGCAGCGCACATGGTAAAGTCGGCATCGCTTTCGATTTCGCGAAGCTGCGTGCCGTCATCAATGAGATCATGAGCGTCAGGAATGGACTGCTGTACCGGGGAAACGCCTGCAAGCAGATATTCTCCGTAAACTACGGAATCGTCGATTATTTGTCGTGGGAAGAGGTGCGGGAAAATATCGATCGGATGCCCAATCCGATCCGCTACACCTACGTCAAGGACAAGAGCTATGCTGATGAGCGCGAGTTGCGTATTTCGCTTTCGGCGATTGGCATGGGACATTTTGTCTTGGCCGATGGCACGAAAATGGAATTTGCCCCCGGACTCGAACTCGGCTTTGATTATCGAAAGGCCATGACAGATGGCACGATCACGGAGGTTTTTCCCGGCCCCGGCTGCGACCTCGATTTCCTCCGCGATGAACTCGGCAAGCTCGGCATCAAAGCGGTAGACGGCGCGGCCTAAAGGCTAGGCAGATAATCCAGCGGCACTTCGCCGCCGCTGTGCGTCCCAATCTATAGGTCTTGTTCGGGCGCCGGCTTCTTTAAACCGCGCGGCTCCAGTAATTCGGCGGGGGTTTCTTGCAGGCCACAGAATGCGCTTATCCGGTGATTACCGTCGAGGATGCTCAAGCCATCGGGAAGCCTTATCGCAACTAGCGGCTTTTCGAAGACGCCATTCTTCATCAGGTAATCGGCCCCCCTCTTGAATCGCCTCCCGGTCTCCTCATCAATGGTGCCGCTTGCTTTCTCCATCAATATCTGCGCCACAATGACCTTCGTACCCTGGCAGAGATTTGCAAAGCCACAGTCAGTCGTTTCGCGCTTCCAGCTAACCTCTCGCCACCATGAAAGGGGCCTGTATCCAAGGATGGCTGCCCATGCGTGATTGCCGAGCGGCTCCGGCGGCGGCCAACCCGTATCGCCAGCGCTGCGGTTTGCGAGGTAGAACAGCCACAGTTCAATGACTGCATCGGGCCAATGCGGAAGATAGCGCTTTATATCGGCTAGAGATACCTCCGGCGGTCGCCACTTCTTCTTCAGAATCTCGGCGAGTTCTATAGCTTCGAGCAGCGTTAAGCTCCACAATTCCTCGACGAGCTTCGGCACATCAGCCATGGCATGATCCTGCGGTCATGATTTCATTACCACTATCACGCAAACGCCAAACGGAGGCGCACGGCGGCTTTCTGCTTTCCGGTTGCCGACGTGCCCTCATCGTTAAGCAGGGTCGAGGCGATCGAGCGGAAGCCGCGGGCGTAGTGGTCGCTGCCGGCGCTTTCAGTGTTGGTCTGGCCAGGCGCAACCGACTCGCCCCGAAGTCGTTCAACACGAGGTACGTATCTCGCTCGGCATCGTGGGGCAAAGTGTAAAGACTACGCATGACAAGGCGCTCCCTTGACCTCGCGATATCAAGTTTGGGCGATCCTATCGGGATTCGAGTCGGAGCCGGGTTCGATTCCGGTCGTGGCGCTTGTGGAGACCAGAACGGCATGGGGCGCGCCTGCTGCCGGGGAGCCTGCTGGCTTATTTTTTGCCAGCGAGTACCGCGCGTCTCAGCTTGCTGGTATTTCTGCTGGTATCGGCAGCAATCCGTGACTAAAATCGCCATAAATTCGGATAGTTAAGGAAATAGGTGACTGCCGGCCAGGGTAGGCAGCGGGACCGAGTTGCGTTATCCGCATCAAAAATGCATCCGAATGGTGCCAAGTGTGCCCGGTTTCGTCGTGAGGCGGCGCCGGCAGGCGCCCATTCGGAAGGCGACGTTGCCAGTTCGGTTGCCCCTCCAGCGATGAGCCGTGAC
>NZ_JAGMXV010000121.1 GCF_018006725.1 Rhizorhabdus sp. | reverse complement strand
CAGACGGTGACCGTCGGTCGCGGCGGCCTTGAGCACCGGCGAACCTTCGTCCGAGACGTGGAAATAGATGCCGTTCAGATAATAGCGCGTCTCTTCGGTCGAAATGGCGAAGCGCGTCTTGTCGATCAGCTGCTTGAGCGTTTCCGCCGGCAGTTCGAAGCGGGTCGGCAGCTCGCCTTCCGCGATCATCGGGAAGTCGTCCTTGGGCAGCGTCTGCAGATTGAAGCGGGCGCGGCCGGCGACGACCTGCATCTTGCCCTCGGCGGCGGCCAGCTGGACCTGCGACCCTTCCGGTAGCTTGCGCGCGATGTCGAACAGCGTGTGCGCCGACACGGTGGTGGCGCCGGGCTGATCCACTTCAGCCTTGATGACCTCGACGATTTGCAGATCGAGGTCGGTCGCCATCAGGCGCAATTGACCCTCGCTGGTGGCCTCGATCAGAACGTTCGACAGGATCGGGATGGTGTTGCGGCGCTCGACGACCGACTGGACGTGACCCAGGCTCTTGAGAAGAGTCGCGCGTTCGATCGTTACCTTCATGGACTGCCCCGGGATCCCCGATGTTAAATGGAAGCCGGTTATAGCGCGGCTTTGCGCACCCGCCAGCCCAAAGCGTCGAAAGCTGGGGACAAAAGCGGCTTTTTGGACATCGCCTGACCCGGCCGCGGGAGCCTCGGTTGCGGGACAAAAGAAAAGGGCCCGGCGTCCCGCTGCCGAGCCCTCCCCTTTCGGACCGGGAGCGGTCGATCCGACGGCGTCAGATCGACCGCTCCATCTTCGTCGCGATCAGAAGCGGAAGCCGAAGCCGCCCATCACCTGATGCCGCGAGAAGCCCTGCTCATAGTTCGAGTAGCGATACTCGGTCTTGATGAAGCTGTTGGGGCCGACCGCATATTCGACGCCCGCGCCGACGCGCACGCCGTCGAGGTCCTGCTTGGCGAGGGTCACCTGGCCGGTGCCGTCGTCGCCGGTCAGCTTCGCACGGGTGTTGGTGTAGCCGGCCTTCGCATAGAGCAGGGTGCGACCGCCGACGACGGTGCCGACGCGACCGCCGATGTAGAGGTCACGGCCGGCCTTGGCGCAGAGGCGCGGATCGGCGACGGTGGCCGCACCGGCGCACTGCTTCACACTCGAATCGGCCACTTCGCCTTCGATGCCGACCAGGCCCATGCCAGTCTGAAAATCATAGCCGGCGCCGAGGCCATAGGCCACGCCGTCGTCATGCCCGTTGTTCTGGACGCGGTCCCAGCCGACGAGACCTTCGACGCGCGGGCCGGTGAACGGCGCACGGTCCTGGGCGAGGGCGGGGGCTGCTGCGCTGGCCGCGACGAGGGCGGCGACAACGATGCTACGCATAGTATAACTCCATCTCTTACTGCGTCGCCTCAGGGGTGCTGGCGACGTGGGATGCCTAGTGCACGAAGCCGGCAGGAGTTGCATGAACGCCAGATAAACGACGGAAAATGTGGCATTTTTGCAACTGGGACAAGATTGGGGATTGACAGGTTGAAGGCCCGTTTCTGTGCACTTGTGTTCATTCCGATCCTTGTTGCGGCGGCTCCCGCCGGACGTAGCTCGCTCGGAATTTTCAGCGGCTGGGGTGCTTTTCGCGACGTGAACCCGGCCCGTTGCTACGCGATCGCCACCCCCGAGCGGCGCGGATCGGGCCCCTGGCGCAGCTTTGCGTCGGTCGCGATCTGGCCGAAACAGCGGATCAGCGGCCAGGTTCATTTCCGCCTGCGTGAAGCGCGCGCGCCCAACAGCCCCATCCGGCTCATCTTCGGCGAACGCAGCTTTCCGCTGGTCGCAGCGTCGGTCGACGCCTGGGCGCCCGACCCGCGCGCGGACGCGGCGATCATCGCGACGATGCGCAGCGCCACCTCGATGCGCATTGCCTGGGTCTCGAAGGAGGGCCGCGACCGGTCGGACGGCTATCTGCTCAAGGGCGTTGCCAGCGCGATCGACGCCGCCGCGGTCGGCTGCGCGCGCTGAGCGCGAAGGCGGTTCAGCCCTCGCGCATCGCCTCGGCCGCCAGCGCTTCGGCCTCGATCAGCAGCACGTCGTCGGCGACGCCCTGCGCCACGGTTTCCCGGCCGATCAGGACCAGCACGGGCACCGCGAGCGGAGACACCCTCTCCAGCGGGACATGCACGATCCGTTCGGCCGCCCGCTCGATCAGTCCGCTCAGCCGGCCGACATCGGTCATCTTGGCGCGGGCGTCGGCCCAGGCGGCGTCGAGCAGCAGATGGTCGGGCTCATAACGGCGCAGCACGTCGTAGATCAGGTCGGTCGAGAAAGTGACCTGCCGCCCCGACTTCTTCTTGCCGGGGTGCTGCCGTTCGACCAGGCCGCCGATCACCGCCACTTCGCGGAAGGCGCGCTTGAGCAGGGCCGATCCCTCGACCCACTCGACGAACTCCTCCTCCAATATCTCGGCGGAGAACAGGCTTGCGGGGTCCACCACCGGTTCGACCGACCAGCAGGCGAGCGCATAGTCGCTGGCGACGAAGCCCATCGGGACGAGGCCCTGGCTCTCCATCCGTCGGGTCAGCAACATGCCGAGCGACTGGTGCGCGTTCCAGCCTTCGAAGCTGTAGAGGACCATGTAATGGCGCTTCTCGCGGGAGAAGGTCTCGACCAGCAGCTCATCGGGAGCCGGCAGCCGCGAGCGGCGGGCCTGCATCTCCAGCCATTCGCGGACGTCGGCCGGGAAACGCGCCCATTCGGCCGGCTCGTGCAGGAAATGGCGCACACGCTCGGCGAGATGGGTGGAGATCGGCATGCGCGCGCCGCCATAGGTCGGGATCCGCGCGGGCTTGGAGGTCGCGCGAACCACCAGATCGGTCAGGTCGATCTTGAGCACCTCAAGCGCCAGACCCATGAAGAAGAAGCAGTCGCCCGGGGCAAGGCTCGTGCCGAAGCCTTCCTCGACCTTGCCCAGGCTGCGCCCGTTCTTGAAGCGCACGTCGAGCATCGGCGCCTCGACGATGATCCCCGCATTGAGGCGATGCTGGACGGCGTAGCTGGGATGGCTGAGCCGCCACGCGCCGTCGGCGGTGCGCGTCAGCCGACGGAATTTCTCATAAGCCTTCAGCGCATAGCCGCCATTGGCGATGTAGTTGAGGACACGGTCGAACTGCTCGGCGGTCAGGGTGGCATAGGGCGCGGCGCGGTTGATCTCGGCCAGCAGTTCCTCGGCACGGAAGGGCCCGGCGCAGGCCACCGCCATGACATGCTGGGCGAGCACGTCGATGCTGCCGGGGCGGAAGGGTTCATTGTCGAGCTCGCCCGCCTCGATCGCGTCGAGTGCCGCACGGCCCTCCAGATATTCGAAGCGGTTGCCGGGGACGAGCACCGCCTCGCTCGGCTCGTCGAGGCGGTGGTTGGCGCGGCCGATCCGCTGGAGCAGGCGCGAGGCGCCCTTGGGCGCGCCCATCTGGATGACGAGGTCGACATCGCCCCAGTCGACGCCCAGGTCGAGGCTGGCGGTCGCGACCAGCGCGCGCAGCCGGCCCGATGCCATCGCCTCCTCGACCTTGCGCCGCGCCTCCTTGGACAGCGATCCATGGTGGATGCCGATCGGGAGGCTCATCGCGTTGACCTTCCACAGGTCCTGGAAGATCAGCTCGGCGAGGCTGCGGGTGTTGCAGAAGACGATCGTGGTCCGATGCGTCTCGATCTCGGCCATCACCTGTTCGGCGGCATAGCGGCCCGAATGCCCGGCCCAGGGGATGCGGCCCTGCGGGATGACGATGTCGATCCGGGGCGGAGCGCCGCTGTCGCCATGGACCAGTTCGACCGACTCATAGTCGCCGTCGCCCGAGAGCCAGCCGCGATAGGCGTCCGGATCGGCGACCGTGGCCGACAGCGCGACCCGGCGCAGTTCGGGGGCCAGCGTCCCCAGCCGTGCCATCGACAGCGCCAGCAGGTCGCCGCGCTTGCCGGTGGCGAAGGCGTGGACCTCGTCGATGATGATCGTGCGCAGTCCGGCGAAGAGCGCCGCGCTGTCGGGATAGGACAGCAGCAGGCTGAGCGATTCGGGTGTCGTCAGCAAGATCTGGGGCGGCCGCACCCGCTGGCGCGCCTTGCGGTCGGATGGGGTGTCACCGGTGCGCGTCTCGACCGCGATGTCGAGCCCCATGTCCTCGATCGGGGTCAGCAGGTTGCGGCGAACGTCGACCGCCAGCGCCTTGAGCGGCGACACATAGAGGGTGTGCAGCCCCTCGCGCGGATTTTCGACCAGATCGACGAGCGACGGGAGAAAGCCCGCCATCGTCTTGCCCGATCCGGTGGGGGCGACGAGCAACGCGCTTCGCCCCGCCCGGGACGCCGCCAGCATTTCCAGCTGATGCCGGCGCGGCGTCCAGGCTTTCGCGGCGAACCAGTCGGCGAGCGGGGCGGGGAGGTTAGTCACCCCGCAACCCCGGACCGTCATTCCCCCGAAGGCGGCAATCCCTATGCTCCAATGCGCGCGGCTCTTGCGGTTCGGGGGGCAGGGATCGCCGCCTTCGCGGGGATGACGGAAGACATAGCGGTGCCGTCGTTCAATGCCCCGCTTGCGGGCCGCGCTCGAGGCCGGAGGCCGCGAGCTGGGCGTCGATCTCGGCGAGGAGGCGATCGAGTGCCGGCTGGTCCTTCGCTTCGGCGCGGGCGACGAGGACGTCCTGCGTGTTCGATGCGCGCAGCAGCCACCAGCCGTCGGGCGTGTTGACGCGGGCGCCATCGGTGCGGTTGACCTCGGCGCCGGAGGCTTCGAGCCGATAGAGCACCTCCTCGACCACGGCGAATTTGCGGCTCTCGTCGACCTGGAAGCGCATCTCCGGCGTGTTGACCAGGGTCGGCATCCGGCTCTTGAGTGCGGTCAGCGATCCGCCGAGCTGGCTGACCGCCTCGATCAGCCGCACCGCCGAGTAGAGCGCGTCGTCGAAGCCGTACCAGCGATGGCGAAAGAAGATGTGCCCCGACATCTCACCCGCCAGCGGGCTGTCGGTCTCGGCCATCTTGACCTTGATCAGGCTGTGGCCGGTCTTCCACATGCAGGGCGTCCCGCCCAGTTCGGCGACGCGGTCGAACAGCGCCTGGCTCGCCTTCACGTCGGCGATGATCGTGCCGCCGGGCACTTCCGCCAGTACCGGCTCGGCGAGGATCGAGAGGATCTGGTCGCCCCACACCACGCGGCCCTCGCCGTCGATCGCGCCGATCCGGTCGGCGTCACCATCGAAGGCGATGCCGAAGTCGAGCTGTTTTTCGGCCACCAGCGCCTTCAGGTCGGCGAGGTTCTTCTCCTCGGTCGGGTCGGGATGGTGGTGCGGGAAGCGCCCGTCGATCTCGGCATAGAGGACATGATGTTCGCCGGGCAGGCGCTTGACCAGCTTCTCGAGGATGCGGCCACCGGCGCCATTGCCGTTGTCCCAGCCGATCCGGAAGGCGGAGCCGGAGAAATCCTGGACCAGACGGTCGACATAGAGGTCCTCGATATCGGCGTCGCTGACCGTGCCGCTGCCTTCGTCCCAGTCGCCTTCCGCAGCCATGCGTCCGATCGACTGGATCGACTCCGCGAAGAAGGGCTTGTGCGCCAGCACCATCTTGAAGCCGTTATAGTCCGCCGGGTTATGGCTGCCGGTGATCTGGATGCCGCCGTCGACCTCCAGAGTCGCCTCGGCGAAATAGAGCATCGGGGTCGGGCCGAGGCCGGTGCGGACGACGTCGACCCCGCTCTCGGTCAGGCCGCGGATCAGTTCGTCGCGCAGCGATTCGGACGAAACACGGCCGTCCCAGCCGACCGCGACGCGGGTGCCGCCGGCGCGCCGGACATGGGTCGCGAAGCCCCGCCCGATCGCATAGGCGTCGGCGGTGCCCAGGGTCTTACCCACGATCCCGCGAATATCATATTCGCGCAGGCTGGTCGGGTCGAAGCGGTGGGTCAATCAAGCCTCCGTTGAGGTGCGAGGAGCGGGACGAATGTCTCGGCCACAGAACAGGGTTAGCGCCTTTGCAGTTCCGCCAGCAATATATCGCGGGCCGCATTCACCCGCCCGGTCAGCTCGGCCGATCCGCCTTGGTCGGGATGGACGCGGGCAACCAGTCGCCGATGGGCGGCACGGACGGCGTCGGCGTCGGCGCCGGGCGGCAGGTCGAGCACGCGCCGCGCCTCGTCGCCGTCCATCGCAGGCAGGGGCGTAGGCGCTCCGCCGCCGGACGCGGTGGCCGGCTGCATGAACAGCCAGATCACAGGCAGGAACATCGGCAGCGCCACCATCCAGGCACCCTTGGTGAGCAGCATCGCGCCGCCGAGCGCCGACAGAGCGGCCATGAGCTGTGGGCGGGACATGGAGCGTCCCCATTGCCACCAGGCAAACCCGGCCGCTGCCAGCAGCAGCAGGATCATCCCACCGCCGCCTGATGCTGCGGCCATTGCGACAAAGCGAGGCCGGAGACCATTTCGCGCAGCTCCTGCCGTGCGGCGACATGGCCGATGCCGGCTTCGCTGCCGATCGCCTTCATGTCGAGCAGGGTCAGCCCCTTGGGGAAAAGCTCGCGATAGATGACGCGCTCGGACAGGCCGGGAATGACGCGGAAGCCGACCCGCTTCGCCAGTTCCTGCATCGCATCGGCGACCCGGCGCATGTTGCGTGCCTCGAGATGCTGGAGGCGGTTGCGGAGCAGCACCCAGTCGACCGTGCCGCCATCGATCCGCCCACGCATCTTGCGCGCATCCCACACCAGCTCGGCATAGAAGCTGGGGCGGCGGATCTTGAAGGTCTCGGGATCGACCTGCCCGATCAGGTCGAGGTCAACGAAGCTGTCGTTGATCGGGGTGACCAGCGTGTCGGCCCGGGTTATCGAGGCGCGCGCATATTCGTCGTCGCGGCCGGGTGTGTCGATCACGACGACGTCATGGTCGGCCGCGAAGCCGTTGATCAGATCGTCGAGGACATGGCCCCTGGCGCTGTCGAAGGTCTCGAAACTGGGCATCGGCAGCGCCTGGCCGATGCGGGCCGCGGTCGCCTGCCGGTTTTCCAGATAGCGGGCGAGGGTGCGCTGGCGCGTGTCGAGATCGATCGCCGCCACGCGGCGGCCGGCCGCCGCCAGGGCGACCGCGACATGGACCGACGTGGTGGATTTCCCCGATCCGCCCTTTTCGTTGGCGAAGGTGATGATGTGCGCGTTCGACAAACTCTATTCCCTTCGCCGCACCGCGCTTGATCCCGCGGGCGGCCTTGTCCAAGGAGCGTTCACAGGAGCCGTTTCAGCACAGCTGAAACGACGGTGCCAGCCCTGCACGGCCCGAGCCGCCCCGTCAGAGGGTCGCGCGCGCAGGAAAAGCACCGCGGTCCGATGGGACGGACCAAACCTAAAGGGGTCTTTAGTCGGTGCATATCGTTCGGAACATAGCCGATCTCCGCTCGGCGGTCGCAAATTTGAGGATAAGTGGCGCGCCGGTCGCGCTGGTGCCGACGATGGGGGCGCTGCACGCGGGTCATATCGCGCTGGTCGATGCTGCGCGCGGACGCGGTTTTCAGGTGGTGGTGTCGATCTTCGTCAACCCGACCCAGTTCGCCCCGAACGAGGATCTCGACGCCTATCCGCGCCGCGAGGCGGCTGACGTGGCCCTGCTCGAAGCGGCCGGCGCGGCGCTGCTCTGGGCGCCCGACGTCGCGACCATGTATCCGCAGGGCTTTGCCACCAGCATCTCGGTCGGCGGGGTCAGCGAGCGCTGGGACGGTGCGGCCCGGCCGGGGCATTTCGCGGGGGTCGCCACGGTCGTCACCAAGCTGTTCCAGCAGGTGAAGCCCGACTGCGCCTTCTTCGGCGAGAAGGATTTTCAGCAGCTCGCGGTCATCCGCCGCTTCGTCGCCGATCTCGACATCGATATCGAGATCGTCGGTGTGCCCACCCAGCGCGAAGATGACGGGCTCGCCTTGTCGTCGCGCAACGCCTATCTCAGCGAGGAGGAGCGGGTGACCGCCCGCACGCTGCCGCGCGCTCTGGGCGAGGCCAAGAGCGCGATCGAGCGGGGCGACGATGTCGCGGGCGCGCTGGCGGCTGCCATCGCCCGGCTGCGCGAGGCCGGCTTCGACCCGATCGACTATGTCGCCCTCGTCGATGCCGCGACGCTCGAACCGGTCGAGCGGCTGGATGGTCCGGCCCGCCTGATCGCGGCGGCGAAACTGGGACGCACCCGCCTGATCGACAACCTGCCCGTCGGAGGCTGACTGCCCCGAAGGGAACAGGGTTAAAGAAGCTGTCGACCGTGCCGTTAACCTTATCGGGACGGCGACGATTGGTCAGCAAGCACCGTCACCTCCCGGAAAGGTGGAGCGTGACATGGTTCACAGTCTCAAGACGCAGCAATTTTTAAGCGAGTCGCGGCTGCGCGACGCGATGGCGGGCGACATCGACGCCTGTTTCCAGCTGGGCGTCGCCTATTCGGCGGGGGCGGACGGCTGTCCGCTCGACCTGATCGCAGCGCACAAATGGTTCAATATCGCGGCGCTCGGCGGCAATACACGCGCGGCCGAATGCCGCCACGAGATCGCCGAGGAAATGACGGCGCGCGAAATCCAGGAAGCGCAGCGTCAGGCGCGGGCGATGCTCGGCTTCGGGAACCGGCTGGCGGCCTGATCCGCCAGCTTTCCTGTCCCTGTCAGGCGTCGCTCTTCTTGAAGGGAGCGAAGCTGCCGAGCATTTCGATGTCCTGCGCGACGGCCTCGCGCTCGCGTTCGAGATAGTCGGCGACGGCCCGGCGGAAACCGGTGTGCGGAATATAGTGGGCCGAATAGGTCGGCACCGGCTCATAGCCCCGCGCCAGCTTATGCTCGCCCTGTGCGCCCGCCTCGACCGTCGACAGGCCACGCGCCAGCGCGGCATCGATCGCCTGATAATAGCAGAGCTCGAAGTGGAGGAAGGGCACGTCTTCGGTGCAGCCCCAGTACCGCCCGTAGAGCGTGTCCGCCCCGATCATGTTCAGCGCCCCGGCGATCGGCACCCCGTCTCGCAGCGCCAGCATCAGCAGGATCCGGTCGGCCATGCGCTCGCCCAGCAGCGAGAAGAAGCGACGGGTCAGATAGGGCCGGCCCCATTTGCGCGCGCCGGTGTCCTGATAGAAGCGCCAGAAGGCGTCCCAATGCACCTCACCGATCTCGGCGCCGCTGAGGTGGACGATCTCCAGCCCTTCGGTCGCCGCCGCGCGTTCCTTGCGGATCGCCTTGCGCTTGCGGGAAGCGAGCGCCCCCAGAAAATCGTCGAAACTGGCATAGCCCCGGTTGCGCCAGTGAAATTGCCGGTCGGTCCGGATCAGCCAGCCGGCGGCCTCGAACAGCGGTATCTGTTCCGGGGCGACGAAAGTCGCGTGGCAGGACGACAAGCCATTCTGCTCGACCACCGCTTCCGCCGCCGCGATCAGCGCGGGCGCCAGCGCGGGATCGCGCAGCAGCAGCCGGGGGCCGGGCACCGGGCTGAACGGCACCGCGATCTGCAGCTTGGGATAATAGTCGCCACCGGCGCGCTGCCAGGCGTCTGCCCAGGCATGGTCGAACACATATTCGCCCTGGCTGTGGCTCTTGGCATAGGCCGGCAGGATCGCCGCGGGGCGGCCATCTGCGCCGTCGATCAGGATCGGCAGAGGCTGCCAGCCGGCGCGCGCGGTGGCGCTGCCCGATTCTTCGAGCGCCGACAGGAAGGCGTGTGACAGGAACGGATTATCTTTGCCGGCGCAGGCATCCCAGTCGGCCGCGGCGATGCTCGCTACCCCCTCCGCCGTCCGGGCGGTCAGGGGCTCTACCATCCGGGCGCCTCGAAGATGATCTGGTCGCTATTCTCGGCGGCGATCGCCTGCTGCTCAGCCGAGGAGACGATCCAGCTCAGGACAGGAATACCCCGCTTGCGCTGGCGCTGGGCGAAGCGGTTGGGCAGGTCGCCGATGGCGATCGCCAGGAATTCCGGCCGGGATCGCCACATCGTCCGGACCTGCTCGGTGCCCGCTTCCTTTGCATAGACGCTGTCTTCGGACATCATCAGCCCGCGCGGAATGCGGCTGCCGTGCGAGGCGAACCAGCGCGGGACCTCGGGATGGAGCGACATTACCGCCGCTTCGCCGCGATAGCCTTCGATCGAGTGGCGGACAGCGACGCAGAGCTGCGAAACATGACCCTCGACCGCGCGCAGTTCGATCAGCACGGGTACCCGGCCTCCGACGAGCGCCAATATCTCCTTGAGCTGGGGAATGCTCTCCTCGGTGCCGCGCAGGCGGATATCGCTGAGATGCTTGCTCGACAGATGGCGAACCTGTCCGCTCTGTTCGGTGAGGCGGTCGACCGTCGGATCGGCGATCACATAAGCGTGGCCGTCGAGACTGAACTGGACGTCGACCTTGACGCCATAGCCCATGCTCACAGCGGTCTCGATCGCCGCGCGGCTGTTCTCGACATGGCGGCTGCCGTGCAGCCCGCGATTGGCGAAGGGCGTGCGTGTCAGGAATCCGACGCGCTTGGCGTCGGGGACCGGGAAGCGCCAGCGATCAAAGAGGCCGAACAGCGACAATGGCATCGACCTCCACGGCGGCGCCGAGCGGAAGGACGGGAACGCCGACCGCGCTGCGCGCATGGCGGCCCGCATCGCCGAACACGGCCTGCATCAGTTCCGACGCGCCATTGGCGACCTTGGGCTGATCGGTGAAACTGGCGGTCGAGGAGATGAAGGCGCCGAGCTTCACGATCCGTTCGACGCGCGACAGATCGCCGCCCAGCGCGGCCTTGATCTGCGCGATCAGCATGATGCCGCAGCGGCGCGCGGCTTCCATCCCGGCGGCGACGCCGACATCCTCGCCCAGACGACCGGTCACCAGGCTGCCATCCTCGCGGAATGGAAGCTGACCCGATATGTGCAACAGGCCGTTGATCTCCACGGTCGGCACATAGGCCGCCACGGGGGCTGCGGGCTCAGGCAGGACGATACCCAGTTCGGCGAGACGTGCGTCGATGGTCATGGCTTCTCTTTCCTGTAGTCCCCGGACAGCGTCAAGCGGCTGCCCTTCGCTCCATCATCGGTTGCCGGCGCGGTCCTCGACCGGGGCGGTTTCCGCCTCGGCGAAGCGGGCAAGAATCCATGGCAGCGCGTCGGACCAGTCGTCGATCCGTGCATGCGCTGCGGCGGCGGGCGGGCGGTGACGGGCGACCTGCGGCTCGGCGATCATGTGCAGCCGCCACACGGCCGGTGCATGCTCGGCGACCGAATGGTGGTGCTGGGCGAGGTCGTCGACAAAGACGGTGGCGCTGGGATCATATTCGGCCACCAGATCGGCGACCGGCCTGCCCTTGCCGCCCTGATTGCATTGTACCCGATGCCGGATCCCGACCGCTTCCAGCTGGGCGACGCGGCCGGCGTGGAACTGGTCGGTCAGATTGGTCAGGACGACGATGTCGGCGACTTCGGCGATCGTTGCCAGCGCATGCTGTGCGTGCGGGACCAGCGTCTGCCGGTGCATCTCGGTGGTGAAAAAGGCGTCGAGCAGCGGCCAGATATGCTCGGTCTGGACGGGTCGCGAATCGCGGCGGTGGGTGAGCGCATCGACGAAATCGGGGCGATCCATGGCGAAATCGATGTCGTGCGCCTCGTCGAGCCACTGGCCGAAGGGCGTAACCATGTGGAGGAGAACCTCGTCGCAGTCGGTGATCAGCAGCGGTCGCTTCATGCCTGCAATATGTCCCTTGCGGTGATCAGGTCGGCGGGTTTGTAGCCGGTTGCCTCGGCGCAGGCGATCAGATCGGGCTCATGTCCCGCGAGGAAATCGAGCACAGCCCCCAATATATGGGCTTCGCCCGCGCCTGCCCGCAGGTCTTCTGGGGTAAGGCCGGTCAGATCGAGCAGTCTGCGTGCCCGCATATCCTCGCTCAGCGTCCACGCGAGAGCCGTCAGCGCGATGGCCGCCGCAGCATCACGGTCACCGCGCCGTGGTTTCTCCGGATTTGAGGACAGGGAGGACATGACATAGACCTGCAGGTCGGATAGATGGGTAGCCGTGACGAAAAAAGTCGTGATTGTCGAGGATAATGAGCTGAATTTGCGGCTCTTCCGTGACCTGCTCGAAGCCCATGGCGCGCAGGTCACGACGGTCCGTGACGCCCGCGACGCCTTGCCCGCCATGCAGGCGGAACGGCCCGATCTGGTGATCATGGACATCCAGCTGCCGCATATCAGCGGCGTCGAACTGATTCGGATGATGCGCGTCGATCCCGCGCTCGAGAAGACGCCGGTGATGGCGGTGACCGCCTATGCGGGCAAAGGCGACGAGAGTCGCGTCCGGGAGGCGGGGGCGGACGCCTATGTGTCCAAGCCGATCTCGGTGGCGCGCTTCGTCGAAGCGGTCGAGGCGCTCGCAGGCAGCCTGGGCGAGGGCGGTCGACGCAGCAGCTGAGCCGAGCAAGCGCCCCATGTGCGTCGATGGCTGGCGCACAAATGCAAACGCCCGCCGGAAGGCGGGCGGTTGGCTGAAAGCAACGGGCGGACCGAAGCCCGCAGCCGATTACTTGATCTTGGCTTCCTTGAAGTCGACATGCTTCCGCACGACCGGGTCGTACTTGCGGAAGCTGAGCTTCTCGGTCTGGGTGCGCGGGTTCTTCTTGGTGACGTAATAGAACCCGGTGTCAGCGGTGCTGACGAGCTTGATCTTGACGGTGGTCGGCTTGGCCATGACCGGAAACCCTTATCCACGAAAAAAATAGGGCGACGTTGCCGCCGCCGTTCATCGGATGCGGCCCTTACCGGCGGTCGGGGCACAGAGTCAAGGATTCTGTCCACAGGCCGATCGATCGACTGGCTCGATCATCCCGCGTGATTTTTTCCCCAAAGGACGTTGGGACCTTTTTTCGGATCGTTCGTTGGAGATGCGAATCGAATATCAAGCGGGAGAAAGCATATCATGGCCAAGAAACCGAAGCCGGCGCTGGCGACCCCCACCGACCTGGCGAGCAACAGCGCGATGAGCGTCGCCGACGCGCTCAACGGCATCCTTGCCGACAGCTTCGCGCTGTATCTGAAGACCAAGAACTTTCACTGGCACGTCTCGGGTCCCCATTTCCGCGACTATCATCTGATGCTCGACGAACAGGCGGCACAGATTCTGGCGACCACCGACGATATTGCCGAACGCGTGCGCAAGACCGGCAACACCACGCTGCGCTCGATCGGCGACATCGCCCGTCGCCAGTCGATCAGGGACAATGACGCGGAGTTCGTCAGCGCGCAGGACATGCTCAAGGAGCTGCGCGACGACAATCTGGCGCTGGTCGCCAAGCTGCGCGAGGCGAAGGACATCGTCGACGACGCCAAGGATAACGCCACCAGCGGCATCCTCGACGACTGGACCGATCAGGCAGAACAGCGCGCCTGGTTCCTGTTCGAGACCGCCCGCGCGGCCTGAATCGAGACCTGTCGGGGCGGATGGCCGGCTTGACCCGCCGTCCGCCGCGGCGTAGGCGACACCCGTCATCCGGGGAGTAGCCGGCCGTCCTGACAGGACGGGCATCGCGTCAACATGCTTGGGGGAGACCCCATGGCGCGATCGGGGTTTCAGGACCTTGGCAAGACCGATGACACCGAGACCTCGCCTGCCGGGCGGGGGTGTCGGTGTCGTCCGTCCTTCAGCTGCCCGGCCCGGAACTTCCCATGGACGTCATCCTAGCCTCTACCTTGCTCGTGGCGTTCGCCGAAATCGGCGACAAGACCATGTTGCTGGCCATCATCCTGGCCTGTCGCTTTCGGGCACCCCTGCAGATCATCCTCGGCATCTTCGTCGCGACGCTGGTCAACCACGCGCTGGCCGCCTGGGCTGGCGTGGCTGTCGCCGGCCTGCTCGACAGCCCCTGGTTCCGGCTCGCGGTCGCCCTCGGTTTCATCGGCATGGCAGCCTGGACCCTGATTCCCGACCGGATCGACGAGGAGGAAGAGTCGGCCCGTCCGGCGTCGCACGGCGTCTTCCTGACGACGTCGATCGCCTTCTTCATGGCGGAAATGGGCGACAAGACGCAGATCGCTACGGTGGCCCTCGGCGCGCGCTATCATTCGGTCGAACTGGTTGCGATCGGGACGACGCTCGGCATGATGCTGGCGAACGTGCCCGCCGTGCTGCTCGGTGACCGCATCACCCGTTATGTGCCGCTGAAAGCCATGCGCATCGTTGCAGCCGCGATCTTCGCCGTCCTGGGGGCGCTCGCGCTGCGCGACCTGCTCTGATCGCGCCGGGCGTTTGGCTGCCCAAAAGGCCGGGGCTCCGTTGTCAGCGGGGCCCCGCTGTTCTATGG
>NZ_JAGMXV010000372.1 GCF_018006725.1 Rhizorhabdus sp. | reverse complement strand
GTCATGGTGAGTTCTTCATTCAGGCTGCTGAGCGCCGCGATGGCCTGATCGCGCTCGCGCTGATCGACGGGCTTCGGCGGTGCGGTTCTGATAGCGACCGGCTGGGGCGCTGGCTTCTTTCGGAAGAATGAGAGCATGGATGTCGCCCTCAATTCGTCAGTTCAGTTGCATCACCTCGGAAGTCGATGTCCGGGATGATGGTCTGAGGCTTGAAGATCACGCGGTAGTGATAGGTGCTGGCCCTGTTCGGCTCCAACTGCTCAACGAAGTACGTCACATTGTCGGAAAGTCCGAGGAAGTGCTTCTTGAAGGCGTTGGGCCCGACTTTGCATGTGATGGTGAGTTGGTCGGCGGTGTCTTTGTTGCCGAGCGAACAAAGTCCTTCAACGGTGAGCATGTACCCACCAGTAATGCCGTTGTAGAATACCACGCGCCGGTTGACCTCGAACATGTCGGCTGCCTTCGACAGGTTCTGTGATGCGATATCCGCGTCGGTGCAGCCGGCGAGAATGGATAGGCCCATCAAGGCGAAAACTGCTTTCTTCATCTCATCTCTCCCGCTTCCTTTTTCGCGCTCTTGATAGCTTCCAGCTTTGAAGCCAGAGCGCGAATTTGATTGCTAAACATGCGCCCAACTCTCCCGCCTGATGATGTCGCTGATGGTTCCCTGGTTGACGCCGTATGTGTCTGCGATACTTCGCTGCGGGACCTTGCCGGCGAGATTTCGTATCGCCACAACATCGGCGTCAGTCAGCTTGGATGCGCCATTCCGTGCGCCACAATTAACGGTCCCATGGTCCTTCATGTCGGCCATGTTTGCCGCATGCGTCTTCCATGAGATATGAGCTTTGGCGCAACACCTTCGGTTGCCGCACGAGTGTGCGGCCTCCTGCTTATCGTGTGGTTGGCCGTGAAAATGCTCACACACGAGCCGGTGAACGAGCTTGTTTCCCACCACCCCGTACCCAAGACCATTAGCCGCGAATGGCCAGATCAAGCAGGAGTCATCGAGATGGACTAGAACGACCTCTTTGAAGAAGGTTTTAGCGAACGCTCTCATCATTCACCCTTCAGTTCCGGGGCGATCCACTCCGCAAGTGACGCCCATCTGTGACCGCATTGCCGCGCGCGTTTCGCAATGGAATTCCGCATCTGCCACGGCAAGCGCCGCATCCAGCCGAAGCAGGCGCGCGCGGGCCGGTCGATGATGTCCCTACCGTGGGCCGGCCCGCAATTGCGGATGACGCGAAATGACCACGAGCCGCAGCGGACGCGAATGGCTGATCCATGCGAACGACAACCGTCCATGCTCACGCCCCCGCGTTTCTGGCGACCTGCTCAAGCCAGTTCGGCTGGGCCGGGATGAGGTCGAGCGCGTCTACGTTCTCATGCGATTGATCGATGAGAGGACGGCGAAACAGGGATAGGAGGCGGGCGAGGAATGGCATCAGGCGGTTTCCCTCTCCGCCGCCGCCAGCGCCTTCTTGCATTGATAGCAATGGTCGAGGCCGCTCGATCCGCAATTGTCCGGGTTCAGGCAGTAAGGGCGATAGTCCCGCACCGTCTTGCGAACCTGCCCCTTACGCATGAACGCCGGCACGACTTCTTCATCGGAAAGGATCGCCGGGGAGAGCGGAGGGACGCCCTCCCCGGCTTTGATCGGCTCAGCCTGCTTGGGAGGGGATGGCTGAGCCGGGCCCGAGACTTTGCCCGCCGCGCTCTCGGTAGACGCGGAACCGTCAGGGGAGGAGGGGCTGACGGATTGGTGATCTTTGCGCGCGATTGCATCGGACACGCTCGCGGCGGGCGTGCTGCGGACCGCATCGGCGGCACCTGCTGGCAAGGGCGGGGCCATTCCCTCGCCGCATACTTGCGCCGTGCGCCCCGATCCTGTTGCCGTTTCCGACTGATCCTGGGTGTCGTGGATTTCGCCGGTGAAGTGGGATGCCGGATAGTGCTTCATGACAGAAGCCTCCCGGCAACTTGCAATCCGGTCCGTGAGGCGATGTAGTCATGAACAATCGGCTGATCCCGAAACCATTCGTGGGCCATGCGCGCAGGCATCAACTTCGAATGGATGACATGCTCGTTCAGCATGAAGCCGTCGACAGTCGCCACCAACTGGATCGGAAGACGTGTCTCGCCCGAAAGCTGAGCTACGCGCCGCGTCGGCTCATGCGAAAATCCGATCTTCCAGTTTCCCGACCGAATGTCTTGGGCGAAGTAGACGCGCCCCATCGGCAACGCGCCGCCAATGATCATGTCGCGATATTCAAACGCGACCTGGCGGACGTCACCGTGAGCGCACTTCTCGAAAACCTCCCTAGCGACAGGGAACGGCAACCCCAAGATTTCCCCGCCGAGCCTATGGGCCCGGTTCATCCACCGCTTGCCGTGACCATGGCATTGGTTGACCATCCGTGATGTCCACGACAGCCCCTCCACCATTCTTTCGAAGTGCTCACGGCAGGCCGGGCAAAAGTCGGCCGGGGTCGCGATACGAATTGCCTCGCTCATGCCGCCTCCCGCACAGCCTTCCGGCGGCGCAATTCAGCGTCGACCTCGGCTTTCGTCCGCCTGACGATCAGGCCATGCTCGGGGTCGAGAAGATGATAGGTGCCGTCCTCGGTCCAGACCGCTCCGCAGCGCAGGTGATCGCTCATTGCGCCACCCCTTCTGGTTGAGGGGTGAACATGGCCTCAAGCACTTTGACGCGGGTGGCTTCGCGTGGTTCACGACCAGCGCGAAGCTGGAACACAAACCTGGGGTCGCTAGCGTATTCCTTGCCGAATTGCGTCGGGTTCATCCCTCGCTCGGCGATGAAGCGCTCTATGGTTTCACGGAAGCGTTCAAGTTCGGACATTCCCTACCAATAATAGGAAATTCCCTACCAATCAAGAGGGAATTTCCTATTGGACGATAGGAAGGAATTTTGTGATGCCTCATGCATGGTAGATACCGCCATAGAAATACAGATGGAGGCCCTTCGCAGGCGGCTGATAAAGGCCGTCAAAGTGGAGGGGGTTGTGACGTATAAAGAGATTTCAGAGGCTCTGAATCAGAATCAGACGTTCGTCCAGCAGTTCGTTACAAAGCGGTCCCCAAAACGACTGTATGATGAGCAGATCGACACGATAGAGCGCATCCTGAAGGAAAAGGAGGCAGAAGCTTCGTCGGACAGCGAGCGCTCGATAGACGCGGAGGCCCGCCTTCGCACCGCATTAATTGCGTTTGGCGTCGACCATAAGCTTCTCCCTAGGTTGATGGCGGTGATCAGGAGCGGGTTTCTTAAGTCGGGCGCGGAGGGGCGGGCAAGAAAAATTCCTATTGGTAGGTTTTTTCCTATTGCCTATTGATAGGAAATTACCTATCGTTCTCCCCATCACCGCCGGCAACCGCCGCACCGAAGGGGAGAACCAACGTGGCATTGTCCGACCAGCACGCAGTCACCTACGACTTCGAAGAGCTTCAGCCGGTGATCGGCGGTGTCCGTATGGACATTTACATCACCGGCACTGCCGAACTGGCGCACGATCCGAGCTACGGCACATTCTACGTCAAGTCGATCACGCTGCCCGGCTCGGTCAAGGACATGAGGGCGAGGCCGTCACTGTTCGGCGGCCGTCCTCGTAAGCCGGTTCCATTCACCATGTTGCGCCGCGCGGACCACGATAGCTCGCTTGAGGCGCATCTGTTCCG
>NZ_JAGMXV010000371.1 GCF_018006725.1 Rhizorhabdus sp. | reverse complement strand
CTTCCCCGCAACGCGCCATGCGTCGCCACCGCCCCAGCCGCATAGGCCGAGCAGGACGGCTCGTAGCGGCAGGCGCCGACAAAGAAGTAGGCGAGCGTGAGCTGATAGAAGCGGATCGCGCCACGCAGGACGAAGGACATCATGCGGCCCGGAAACTGGCGACTTAACCGCGCGGGCGCAAGCAGTCCGTGCAGGTCATGGCGTCGCGACGAGCTGCGCCTTGAGACGCTTCAGCGCCTCCCGCAGCTCTCCGCGCATTGCAGCGAAGTCGCGGACGAGGGCGCCCTGTCGGCCGACCAGCACATAGTCGAGGTCCGGCCGCGCCTCGGCCGGGATCACCAAGCGGGCAATTTCGCGCAAGCGCCGACGCACGCGGTTGCGGACCACGGCATTGCCGACCTTGCGGGTTACGGTGAAACCCACCCGGATGTCGGGCAGGGCGATTTCGGCAGGAACAGGGGCCACCTGGAGTACGAATCCAGGCATGGCACAGCGGCGTCCGGCTTGGACGCGCAGAAAATCGCGACGATTCGGCAAACGCCCGAGGCGCGCCGCAGCCAAAAGAGGCTAGGCCGACAGACGCTTGCGGCCCGACCGGCGGCGATTGGCGATGACCTTGCGGCCGCCCACCGTCGCCATGCGGGACCGGAAGCCATGCCGGCGCTTGCGCACCAGCTTGCTCGGCTGATAGGTGCGTTTCATGACGCAACTCCTTCAAATACAACGCCCCCGCGCGGTGCGCAGGGGCAAATTCCGTGGCCGAGCGTAATAAGCATGAGACGGCGACGAGTCAACGAGGCCTAAGATGGCCCATGACACTCTTCCTGCACGGCTACCACTTCAGTGTTTACACGAGAATCGCCCGTCTGGCCCTGGCCGAGAAGGCCGTGACCTACGAAAGGGTCGAGGTGAACCCCTTCGCGGCGGACTGTCCACCCGACTATCTGGCGCTTCACCCGTTCCGACGGGTCCCGACCCTCGTCCATGACGGTTTCGCACTCTACGAAACCGGCGCCATCACCCGCTACGTCGACCGGGCCTTCGCCGGGCCTGCCCTCCGGCCGGCCTCCCCGCGGGCCCTTGCCCGCATGGACCAGATCATTGGCATCGTCGATTCCTATGCCTATTGGCCCCTGGTCCGGCAGGTCTTCGTGCACGACGTCTTTCGTCCCCGCACCGGCGGCGAGGTCGATCTGGTGGAGCGAGACAAAGGCTTGGACGCTGCTGCTCGTGTCCTGATGGCGCTCGATACCCTGGCCTCCGACGATGCCTGTCTCTGCGGCCCCGAGGTCTCTCTGGCCGATTTCCACCTCGGCGCCATGATTGCCTACTTCGCCCTGTCCCCGCACGGCAGCGCCTTGCTCGCCAAGCATCGGCGGCTCGCCGCATGGTGGACGCGCTTCAGCAGACGTCCCAGCCTCGCCGCGACCGACCCGGGCTTGCCGGTAACCCAGCCGTGACAGCATGTGCTTTGAGGTCCGGTGCGCACAGGTGATTATCGGGGCGAGGCGATGCGAAAGGCCAGATGACCCCGTTGATGCTCCGCCGGCTGCTTCCCGTGGCGATTCTCCTGGGTGGCTTGGCGGTGTTCCTGCTGCTCGGTCTCGAGCGCTACTTTTCCTACGACCTGCTGTATCGCCATCAGGCGACACTGACCAAGTGGGTCGCGAAGCACGCCTTTATCTCGGCGGCGGCGTTCATCCTGGCCTATGCCACCGTCGTCGCCTTCTCGCTGCCGATTGCCATGGTCGTCACACCGGTGGCGGGCTTCCTGTTCGGGACCTGGATGGGCGCCGGTCTTTCGGTAATCGGCGCGACGCTGGGCTCGATCGCCGTCTTCCTCGCTGCCCGCACCGCCTTCCGCGACCTCTTCCGCGCCCGCGCCGGCGCCGCGCTGGCGCGGCTGGAAGCAGGCTTCCAACGCGACGATTTCAGCTACCTCCTGTTCCTGCGACTGGTGCCGGTCTTTCCCTTCTGGTTAATCAACATCGTGCCGGCGCTGCTGGGCATGCGGCTCGGCCGCTATGTGCTCGCGACCATGATCGGCATCGTGCCGGCGGCAATCGTCTATGCGAGCGTCGGCGCCGGCCTCGGCATATTGATCGAACGCGGCGAGCGGCCCAATCTCGGGATCATCTTCGAGTGGCGCATCTTTTTGCCGCTTCTGGGGCTGGCGGCGCTGTCGTTGCTACCGGTCGTCTATACCCGCCTGCGCAAGCCCAACGTCACACCCTGACATGAGCCAACGCCTCACTCCCGATGTCTGCGTGGTCGGCGGCGGTTCGGCTGGCCTGGTCGTCGCCGCCGGCGCCGCACAACTCGGCCTCGACGTCGTGCTGATCGAGCGCGCCTTGATGGGCGGCGATTGCCTCAATTTCGGCTGCGTGCCCTCCAAGGCGCTGATCGCGGCGGCGAAGGCGGCGCAGGCTCAGCGCAGCGGTGGCGCCTTCGGCATTGCCCCGGTCGAGCCGCGGATCGATTTCGCGCGCGTGATGGATCATGTGGCCCAAACCATCGCCGCCATCGCCCCCAACGATTCAGTGGCGCGTTTCGAGAAGCTCGGCGTGCGGGTTCTCAAGGAGGAGGCACGCTTCGTCGGTCGCACCGAGATGCAGGCCGGTCCGCATCGCATCGCAAGCAAACGCATCGTGCTCGCGACCGGCTCGCGCGCCGCCCTGCCGCCCATCCCGGGCCTCGCCGACACGCCGCACTTCACCAACGAGACGATCTTCGCCAACCGCATCTTGCCTGCGCATCTCCTGATCATCGGCGGCGGCCCCATCGGCATCGAGATGGCACAGGCGTTCCGGCGTCTGGGATCCCACGTTACGGTGCTGGAGGCAGCGACATTCCTGCCCAAGGACGATCCGGAACTCGCCGCCGTCGTCGTTGCACGGCTGCGCGAAGAAGGCGTCGATCTGCGCAGTGGCGTGAAGATCGACCGCGTCGAACGCACACCCGACGGCGGCGTCGCCGTCCTGGCCGACGGCACGCGGCTCACTGGAACACATCTCCTGGTCGCCGCCGGTCGCACGCCCGTGACCGAGGGGCTCGATCTAGACAAGGCCGGCGTCGCCCACACAAAGAAGGGCATCGCCGTCGATGCGTCCCTGCGCACGTCCAACCGCAACGTCTGGGCGATCGGCGATTGCAACGGGCTCTACCCTTTCACGCATATGGCCGGCTACGAAGCCTCGCTGTTCATCCGCGGCGCGCTGTTTCGAGCGCCGGCAAAGCTCGATGCGGCTATCGTGCCTTGGGCGACCTACAGCGATCCGGAGTTGGCGCAGGTTGGCGTCGGCGAACACGAAGCGCGACAGAAGTACGGTGATGGTATCAAGGTGCTGCGCTGGAAATTCGCCGAGAATGATCGGGCGCAGACCGAGCGCGCGACCGACGGCCTCGTGAAGGTGACTACCGATCCGCGCGGCCGCATCCTGGGCGCCGCCATCGTGGGACCGCAGGCTGGCGAACTGATCCAGCCCTGGTGCCTCGCCCTCTCGAGGCGGCTCAAGATTTCAGCCCTGGCGAGCTTCGTACCGCCCTATCCGACGCTCGGCGAAGCCAGCAAGCGCGCCGCTGGCAGTTACTTCACTGAAACGCTGTTCGGCCCGCGCACCCGCGGCCTTGTCCGCTTCCTGGCACGACTGCCGGTCTGGTAGACCTGTCCGACGGATACTCGTCGAAGGTATACGCCCAGAAGG
>NZ_JAGMXV010000120.1 GCF_018006725.1 Rhizorhabdus sp. | reverse complement strand
CAACAGGGCCTCGCCGGGCCGATCCGGGCAATTGCCGTTTGGCGATGCCATTGATCGGGCTTTGATATTCGACGCTATGGAGGCACAGACCTATTCGCAACTGCAAAAGAATCCTGAGTGATTCCGTGGGAGGGTGATGAGCGACCTATTGATCCAGCGCGAGGAAATGGACTTTCTTCTGTGGGAATGGCTCGGCCTCGACGCCGTGCTGGCCCGCAGCGGCGCGGATGCGCTCGACCGGGAGTCGGCCGATGCCATATTGGACCTGTCGGCCAGGCTCGCCGAGGATGCCTTCCTGAGCCATTACAAGCGGATCGACAGTGAGGAGCCCAGCCTGGGGCCGGACGGCGTCGCCGCGCATCCGGCGATCCGCGACGCGCTGCGCCAATATGCCGAACTCGGCCTCTTTTCCTCGAGCTTTCCCTCCGATCTGGGCGGGATGGCGCTGCCGAGCCTGCTCGCCAACGCCTCCTTCGCGCAGTTTCTCGCAGCGAGCGTGTCGACGGCGGCTTATCCGATGCTGACCACGGCCAATGCCCGCCTTATCGCGGCCTTCGGCTCGACGGCGCAGATCGAGCAGTTCGCCCTGCCGCAGATCGCCGGGCGTTGGTTCGGCACGATGTGCCTGTCCGAGCCGCAGGCCGGGTCCAACCTGGCAGACGTCACCACCCGCGCCGTGGCCGATGGCGAGGACGGCTTCGGCCACCGCTTCCGCCTGTCGGGGCGGAAGATGTGGATCTCGGGCGGGGACCATGACCTGGCCGAGAACATCGTCCATCTGGTCCTGGCGAAGGTGCCCGACGAGGAAGGCCGGCTGATCCCCGGCACCCGCGGCATCTCGCTGTTCATCGTCCCCAAGATCCTGCCCTCGGGCGCGCGCAACGACATCGCGGTGGCCGGCCTCAATCACAAGATGGGCTATCGCGGCACGACCAACTGCCTGCTCAACTTCGGCGAGAATGACGGGGCGATCGGCTGGATGGTCGGCGAGCCCGGCCAGGGCCTGCCGCAGATGTTCAAGATGATGAACGAGGCACGCATCGGCGTCGGACTTGGCGCGGCCGCGCTCGGCTATCGCGGTTATCGCCATGCGCTGCGCTATGCGCAGGAGCGGTTGCAGGGACGCGCTCCCTCGGCCGGCAAAGGGCATGACTCGCGCCCGATCGTCGAGCATCCCGACGTCCGCGACATGCTGCTCGCAGCCAAATGCTTCGGCGAGGGCGCGGTCGCGCTCACCCTCTATTGCTCGCGGCTCGTCGACGATGCGGAGCATGATCCGGCCGCCGATGCGCTGCTCGGCCTGCTCACCCCGATCGCCAAGACCTGGTCCTCCGAATATGGGCTGGTCGCCGACGACATCGCGATCCAGGTCCATGGCGGCTATGGCTATACGCGCGACTTCGACGTCGAGCAGCTGTGGCGCGACAACCGCCTGAACCCGATCCATGAGGGGACGACGGGCATCCAGGGGCTCGACTTGGTCAATCGCAAGCTGCTGCGCGAACCGACCGCCTTCGGCCTGCTGCGCGAGCGGGTGGCCGACTGCTGCGCCCGCGCGGCCTCGACCTCGCTGGCCGAGCAAGGCGAGACGCTGGCGGATGTCTTCGAGCGGCTGGCGGCCACGCTCGACCTGATCCGGGACTGGGACGCGACACGCATCGCCGCGCATGCCACCCCGCTGCTGCGCGCCTTCGGCCATGCGGTATCGGGCTGGCTGTGGCTCGACCGCGCGCTGCTGTGCGAGGGGGACGACGGCACGCCGTTCCGCGCCGGCAAGCTCTGGGCCTGCCGCTATTATTTCGAACGAGAGATTCCGCGCATCGACGCCTGGCTGCGGCCGATCGAGGCCGGCAGCGATCTGGTCGCCGCCGTGCCGGTCGAATGCCTTTGAAACGATAAGAAGAGGGGGAAGAGGATGAGCATCGATCTGAGCGGCCGCGTGGCGATCGTCACAGGCGCCGGCGGCGGGCTGGGCCGCGCCCATGCGCTGCTGCTGGCGAAGCGCGGCGCCCGCGTCGTCGTCAACGATCTCGGCGGTTCGCGCGATGGGTCGGGCGGCGGCAATGCAATGGCCGAGGCGGTCGTCGAGGAAATCCGCGCGGCCGGGGGCGAGGCTTTCGCCAATGGCGCGAGCGTGACCGATGTCGACCAGGTCGAGGCGATGGTTGCGGAAGCCGTCGAGCGCTGGGGCCGGGTCGACATCCTCGTCAACAATGCCGGCATCCTGCGCGACCGCACCTTCGCCAAGCTCGACCTCGCCGATTTCCGGGCGGTCGTCGAAGTCCATCTGATGGGCTCGATCAACTGCACCAAGGCGGTGTGGGAGCAGATGCGCAGCCAGGGCTATGGCCGGATCATGATGACGACCTCGTCGTCCGGACTGTGGGGCAATTTCGGCCAGTCGCATTATGGCGCGGCGAAGCTCGGCCTGGTCGGCGCGATGAAGACGCTGTCCGAGGAAGGCGCCAAATATGACATCCGGGTCAACTGCCTCGCGCCCTCCGCCGCGACGCGGATGACCGCCGATATCATGGACGAGGCGGAACTGGCCGCTCTCGCGCCCGAGGCCGTGTCGCCCGCGATGCTCGTGCTGGTGTCGGAGCAGGCGCCGAACGGCATGATCCTCTGCGCCGGCGCCGGCAGCTTCGAATGCGCGCACATCACGATGACGCAAGGCGCCTATATCGGGACCGGCGAGGACGCGGCGGAACGCCTGCTGGCGAGCCTCGACCGGATCGCCGACCGGACCGACGAGATGGTGCCGCACACCGGCCTCGAGCAACCCCGCTTCGAACTCGCCCGCGCCATGGCCCACACCGAAGCGGCGCCAGCCAATGGCTGATCGCGGACTGGAGGCGGTCCGCGCGGCCCATCGGTTCGACGAAGCCGCGCTGGCGGGCTGGCTGGAGGACAATGTCGCCGGCTATGCCGGGCCGCTGTCGGTCAGCCAGTTTTCCGGCGGCCAGTCCAACCCGACCTACAGGCTGCACACGCCGGGGCGCGACTATGTCCTGCGGCGCAAGCCCCCGGGTGTACTCCTCAAGGGCGCTCACGCGGTCGAGCGGGAATATCGCGTGATCAGCGCGCTGAACGCGGCAGGCTTTCCGACGCCCAGGACCTATGGCCTGTGCGAGGACGAGGCGGTGATCGGCACGCCCTTCTACGTCATGGACCTGGTGGTCGGTCGAAACTTCTGGAACACCGCCTTCCCGGACGTCTCGCGCGAGGAACGCGCCGCTCTGTTCGACGCGATGAACGCGACGATCGCCAGCCTGCACAGCATCGATCCCGCAGCGATCGGGCTGGGCGACTATGGCCGGCCCGGCAATTATTTCGAGCGGCAGATCGGCCGCTGGTCGAAGCAATATCTCGACGACGCCGATGCGGGCCGCGTGGCGGCGATGGACCGGCTGATCGAGTGGCTACCGGCGAACATCCCAGCGGGCGACGAAGCGAGCATCGTCCATGGCGACTTTCGCTGCGACAATATGCTGTTCCACCCTACCGAGCCGCGCGTCGTCGCGGTGCTCGACTGGGAATTGTCGACGCTCGGCCATCCGCTCGCCGACTTCGCCTATCATCTGATGGTGTACCGGATGCCGCCCGGCTATTCGACCGGCCTCGCCGGGCTCGACCTGCCTGCGCTGAACATTCCATCCGAGGCCGATTATGTCGCGGCCTATTGCCGCCGTACCGGGCGCGAGGGGATCGACCGGCTGGACTTCTACCTGGCGTTCAGCCTCTTCCGGCTCGCCGCCATCATCCACGGCATCAAGGGCCGGCTGATCCGGGGCACGGCCTCGTCGCCGCAGGCCGCCGAGGCCGCCGCGCAACTCGACGACATAGCGGCGCTCGCGCTCGCCCAGACAGGAGGCTGAGACATGGACTTCACTTATTCCGAACGGCAGGTCGAATGGCGCGACCGCGTCCGCGCGTTCATGAACGAGCATGTCCTGCCCGCCCAGCAACGCTACCATGCCGAGATCGCGGAAGGTCCCACGCGCTGGAAGCCCGTCCCGGTCATCGAGGAACTGAAGCAGAAGGCGCGCGCGGCGGGCTTGTGGAACCTGTTCCTGCCGCCGTCGGCCCATGACGAAGGCGACTATCGCGGCGCCGGGCTCAGCAATCTCGAATATGCGCCCTGCGCCGAAGAAATGGGCCGCGTCCCCTGGGCGTCCGAGGTTTTCAACTGCTCGGCGCCCGACACCGGCAACATGGAGGTGCTGCACCGCTATGGCACGGCGGAGCAGAAGCAGCGCTGGCTGAGGCCGCTGCTCGATGGCGAGATCCGCTCGGCCTTCGCGATGACCGAGCCTGCGGTCGCCAGCTCCGACGCGACCAACATCGCGACCCGGATCGAACGCGACGGCGACGATTATGTGATCAACGGCCGCAAATGGTGGATCTCGGGCGCGGGCGACCCGCGCTGCAAGCTGCTCATCGTGCTGGGCGTGAGCAACCCCGATGCGGAGCGCCATCAGCGGCACAGCCAGATCTTCGTGCCGGTCGACGCGCCCGGCGTAACGATCGGTCGGGCACTGCCCGTCTTCGGCTATGACGACGCGCCGCACGGCCATTGCGAAGTGACCTTCGACAATGTCCGCGTACCGGCGTCGAACATCGTCCTGGGCGAGGGGCGTGGCTTCGAGGCGGCGCAGGGTCGGCTCGGGCCGGGCCGCATCCACCACTGCATGCGGTCGATCGGCCTTGCGGAGATGGCGCTCGACGCGATGGTCGCGCGGCTGATGAGCCGCGAGGCGTTCGGCAAGCGCATCGCCGACCAGTCGATCTGGGAGCAGCGCGTCGCCGAGGCGCGCACCGCGATCGAGATGACGCGGCTGCTCTGCCTCAAGGCCGCCGACATGATGGACAAGGTCGGCAACAAGGTCGCCCAGCTCGAGATCGCAATGATCAAGGTCGCCGGGCCGCGCCTTGCGCTGCAGGTGATCGACGACGCGATCCAGGCCCATGGCGGCGCGGGCGTCTGCGACGATTTCCCGCTGGCGGCGGCCTATGCGCTGGCGCGGACGCTGCGTCTCGCCGATGGGCCGGACGAGGTCCACAACCGCGCGATCGCCCGCCTCGAATATCGGCGGGCCAGCAGACGCTGACCCGTCGCAGGGTCAGCCGGCGGCGTCCATCGTCACGACGACCTTGCCGAGGGCCTTGCGGTCCATCACCCAGCGGATCGCCGCCGCGCCTTCCTCGAACCCGAAGCGGCGGCTGATCTCGGGGCGGATCGCACCGGCACGATACCAGGCGAACAGCTGCTCCATGTTCGCGGCATGGGTTTCCGGATCGGCCTTCATGAAGGCGCCCCAGAAGACGCCGACGATCGCCGCCGACTTGACCAGCGGCAGGTTGAGCGGGATCGCCGGGATGGTGCCGGCCGCGAAACCGACGACCAGATAGCGGCCATTGGGCGCGATCGAGCGGAAGGCCTGCTCGGCCAGATCGCCGCCGACCGGATCATAGACAACGTCGGGTCCCTTGCCATCGGTGGCGGCACGCAGCTGCTCGCGAAAGTCGGGGCGGCTATAGTCGATCAGCGCATCGGCGCCGTGCGCGCGGGCCAGTTCGAGCTTTTCGGGCGTCGAAGCCGCAGCCACCACGCGCGCGCCCATCGCCTTGGCGATCTCGATCGCCGCGATGCCCACGCCACCGGCAGCACCCAGCACCAGCACCGTCTCACCCGGCTGCAAGGCCGCGCGCTGGACGAAAGCGTGGATGCCGGTCGCATAGACCATGGTGAAACCCGACGCCTCGTCGAACGGCATCTCGTCGGGAATGTGCACCGCCGCATCGGCATCGACAGCGACCTTTTCGGCGAAGGAACCCCACAAAGTCATCGCGCAGACGCGGTCGCCCGGCTTGAAGCCCGTCACGCCCTCGCCGACCGCCTCGACCACACCCGCCGCCTCACCGCCGGGCGCGAAGGGAAGATCGGGCTTGATCTGGTACATGTTGCGGATGATCAGGCCGTCTGGGAAATTGACCCCGGCCGCGCGCACCGCAATCACTATCTGTCCGGCGCCGGGCACGGGATCGGCGGCCTCGCGCAGCACGAGATCCTCGGGCGGGCCATGACGTTCGCAGAGAAGAGCGCGCAATTCCTGTCCTTTCGGCTGTTCGCACATCCCCTAGCGCCTCGCCCCCGGTGTGGGAACGCTCACGAGGAAGGGCGGTTTGATAATCGCCATCATGAACGCTCCGGGAAGGGACATGCGCGGGAAACGTAAGAAGCCTAGCGCCCAGGCCCGAAACGGAGGAAAGATGCCGACCGAAACGAACGTCCACAAGGAGACCAGCATCCTGATCGCCCCATCGTCCGAACGCCTGCTTGGCGGAGCCATGCTGCCTTACTGGTCGCTCGTCATCCCGATATTGGGCCTGCTCGCCATCGGTATGGGCCTGCCCGCGCTCGGCTGGGCCGGCACTGCCGTCGCAGCGACGATCATGATCGGCTGCGTCCTCGCCGCCGTCCACCATGCCGAGGTGGTGGCCCACCGCGTGGGCGAACCTTTCGGCACGCTCGTCCTGGCCGTCGCGGTCACGGTGATCGAGGTGTCGCTGATCGTCTCCCTGATGCTCTCGGGCGGCGGCGAAGCCGCCACGCTCGCGCGCGACACGGTCTTCGCTGCGATCATGATCATCCTCAACGGGATCGTCGGCGTGTGCCTGCTCAGCGGCGGCGTACGGCATCACGAACAGCAGTTCGTCCTCCAGGGCGTCAACGCAGCGCTCTGTGTCCTGTCGGCCATGGCCGTTCTCGTCCTCGTCCTGCCCAATTTCACGTCGAGCGTGCCCGGACCGGTCTATTCGCCATCGCAACTGGCGTTCACGGCGATCGTTTCGCTGATCCTCTATTGTACCTTCGTTCTGATCCAGACGGTTCGCCACCGCGACTATTTCCTGCCCGATGGCGCTGAGCACCTGCCCGAGGAGGTGCACGCCGCACCGCCCGGCAATGCCCAGGCCTGGCTCGCCTTCGCGCTGCTCGTCGTGGCGCTGGTCGGGGTCGTCCTGCTCGCCAAGCAGCTGTCGCCGACGCTGGAGGCGGCCGTTCTCGGCGCCGGCCTTCCTATCACGCTGGTCGGCATCATGATCGCCGCACTGGTGCTCGGTCCGGAAAGCCTTGCGGCGGTCAAGGCGGCGCGGCGCAATCGGCTGCAGACCAGCCTCAACCTCGCGCTAGGCTCCGCGCTTGCCACGATCGGGCTGACCATCCCGACAGTGGCGGTGCTGTCGATCGTGATGGACTGGAAATTGTCGCTCGGCATCGACGCCAAGGCGATGACGCTCCTCGCGCTGTCGCTGATCGTCTCGGCGCTGTCGCTCGGCACCGGCCGGACCACGATCCTGCCCGGCGTGGTCCACATCGTGATCTTCCTGGCCTATCTCTTCACGACGATCGTGCCTTGACCCCCGCCGCCCGGCTGATGTCGCGCAGCCGGGCGGTGTTCAGCGGCCGCATGACCGAGAGCGCCGTGAACCAGCGCTGGCCGAGCAGGGCCTGCTCGCGGTCCTCCTTCGCCAGTGCGAGAACCTCATGCCGGTGGCGCTCGATCATCTCGGCCAGCCGCGCCGCGCCCGCGCGGGAGAGCTTGACCAGCTCGGCTGAAAAGCTCGTGTCGGGATCGGCGAAGTCGAGCTCCATGAACTGCGGCTTCATATAGGTTTCGAACATGCCGCGCAGCGGCGTCTTCATGAAGCTGGCGGCCGGATCGACGCGCGACCGTACGCGCAGGCCGGGGCGCCGGTCGATCAGCGCCAGCCGCTCGAGCCGAACCAGCTTGGCTTCGACCAATGCCGGATCGATCTCGAAGTCCTCGGCAATCTCCTGCGGCGGAATATCGGCGAGGATCGCGGAAAAGAAGAAGGCGAGCAGCACGTCGGACGCGAGTTCGCGCTCCTGAGCCAGGGTCAGCTCCCGCGCCAGCTCGCTCTGGCCCTGTTCGGCCTCGCGCGCCAGTTCGGCGAACGTCACGTCGCACAGGCCGAGCAGCGCCTCCAGCCTCGGCAATGTCAGGCCCCGCCCGGCCTTCCATCGCTTGACCGTGGCTTCCCCGACGCCGAGTGCGGCCGCGATGCGGGGCGCGGTCCAGCCGCCGGCCCGCAGCCTTTTGCGCAGAGCCGCCAGAAGCGCATCGCTTGCATATCCGGATCGCATTTCGAGCCGATAGGTGTCGGATTTCGATCCTTTCTGCAAGGCTTGGCTTGCAACGACTCTCGATTGAAGGCTCCCTGCTGACATCGACGAGAGGCCGAAAGCGCCCCGTCCGGCACAAGCGAGGAGAGGCTTATGACCGACATGCTGATCAAGAACGGGACCGTGGTCGACGGGACCGGCGGCCTGTCCTATCCGGCCGACGTGCGCGTCCGGAACGGGCTGATCGCCGAGATCGGCGTCGATCTGCAACCTCAGGGCGAGCGGGTCTTCGATGCGACCGGGTGCAAGGTCACGCCGGGCTTCATCGAGGCGCACACCCATTATGACGGCAGCATGTGGTGGCAGCCCGATCTCGATCCGCTGCCCGGCTATGGCACCACGACGATGATCATGGGCAATTGCGGCTTCAGCGCCGCACCGCTGCATCCCGACAAGGCGATCCAGCGCGAGATGATCGGGATCTTCTCCTTCTTCGAAGACATTCCGGAGCAGCTGTTCCTCAAGCATATGCCGTGGGACTGGCTGAAATGGTCCGAATATAAGGCCGCGATGGAGCGGCAGGTGCGCGTCCCGATCAACTATGCCACCTATGTCGGCCACATCGCGCTGCGCCTCGCCGTGATGGGCATGGACGCCTGGAGCCGGAAAGCGACGCCGGACGAGATCGCCGCCATGGCCGACCTGCTCGACGATGCGCTGGCGGCCGGCGCTCTGGGGCTGTCGTGCAACCTGATGGACCATGACGGCTCCGACCGTCCGGTGCCGAGCCTCTCGGCCTGCGACGACGAGTTGGCCGCCCTGTTCGACGTGATCGAACGCTATCCGGCCGCGACCTATCAGGTGATCGTCGACGTCTTCATGCGGATGACCGGGCCGCAGAGCATGGACCGGCTCGAACGCCTGCTGAAAGGTCGGGCTATCCGGCTGCAGGTCGCAGGCGGGCTGCCTCTGCTCGAATTCCAGAAGAAGATCCGCGAGCCGATGGAAGCGCGGATGCTGGCCATGCAGGAGGCCGGCATCGATATCTGGCCGACCGCCGCGCACGTCCCCATCACCAGCGTCATCGGCCTGATCAAGTCGCTGCTGTTCGCCCAGTCCAACGACTATGTCTGGCACGAGGTCGTGCTTGCCGAGACCCATGCGGACAAGGCCCGCCTGCTCGCCGATCCGGACTGGCGCGCCCGCGCCCGCGACAGCTGGGACAACAAGATCTGGAAGCAGTCGGCGCTCGCCAATCCACAGAATCTGCTGCTGATCGACAGCGAGAACGGAACCGGCCCGATCAACATCAGCCTCCAGGCCTATGCCGACGAGCGTGGTCTCCATGCTTCCGACGCGCTGGCCGACTGGATGCTCGCCAACGGCACCCGCTCGACCATCCATATGGCGCCCTGGCCCAAGGATGAGGATCGCCTGATCGAACTGCTCAACGATCCGCGCTCGGTCGGCAATATCTCGGATGCCGGCGCGCATCTCCAGATGCTGTGCGGCGGGGGCGAGAATGCCCTGCTCCTCACCCATTATGCGCGCGATGCGAAGCTGATCTCGCTCGAGCAGGCGGTCCACGTCCTGACCGGCAAGCTGGCCGGCTATTTCAACCTGCACGACCGTGGAACAATCGAAGTGGGCAAGCGCGCCGATATCGTGGTGTTCGACCTCGACGAGATCCAGCGCCGGCAGATGGAGAAGGTCTACGACCTCGACGACGGCAAGGGCGGCCTCACCTGGCGCTTCAGCCGCAAGGCGATGCCCACCCGCCTGACGTTGGTCAATGGCGTGCCGACCTTCGAAGGCGGAGCCTATACCGGCGCGGTGCCGGGTGAGTTCGTGGCGCCGAAGGTCGAGACGCGCGAGTATGAGGCCGAACCGGCCGAATGACTTCAGATCGATTGGGGAGAGAGACCATGGAAGCCAAGATCAGTTCGGACGAGATCGCCTATTTCAACCAGGGCAACGTCAAACTGACCACCGTGAGTTCGGTGCTGATCAGTTCGTCGCCCTATCTCAATCATCCCACCCTGCCCCAGATGCTCGCGCAGGAGATGCTGCGCCGGAACGGACCCGACGTCTCGCCGACCGCCTATATCCCCGAGGTCGCGCAGATCTTCCACCAGCTCGAAAATGTCGGTCGGATCGTCGAGCTGTTCGAGATGGAGAAGGCCCGGCTGCCGAAGTTCCGCGAATGGTGCGAGAAGCGAAGCCTCGCCAATTTCCGCCTCGACGACGTCGCCCATTGCGCGCCCGGCACGCTGGGCGCGGCGATCCATCATTTCATGGCGACGAGCGGCTATGAGCTGGAGTTCATGTTCAAGGAGATACCGGTCGTCAACGACTTCACCTTCTATCTCCGCCAGACCGCCGTTACCCATGACATCGAGCATATCGTCACCGGCTTCGGCCCCAATCATGGCGGCGAGATCGCGCTGATCGAGGCCAATCTCCAGTCGAAGGCGCGCTATTTCTGCGCCGAGCTGGCCTCCTTCTTCAATCGCATCCCGACCTATCTCAAGGCCAAGACGATGCTGAAGGACGTGCTCTTCTACCCGGACGCCCATGTCCTGGTGCAGGAGGCGCAGGTGCAGGGCCAGCGTCAGGGGCTGAACTGGAAATATCCGCTGATGCTCGCCGACTGGCGCGCGATGATCGACATGCCGCTGACCGAGGTCCAGGCCGAACTGGGCATCACCCCCGTTCCGGAGCCGGGCCTCTGGCAGGACACGACCGATCTTGCGATCGACCCTCGTCAGGACTTGGCGCAAGCCGCCGAATAAGCCTCTCGCCGGGGAACGGAGCGGGACCCCGTTCCCCGGATTTTTTCAGAGTTGCTTCTCGCGCCGCTTGGTGCTGCCGCTGCTGCGCTGGAGGATCATGCTGAAACAGGCGCCGCCGCCCACCGTCGCATAGCTGGCCGTGCCGCCATGGACCTGCGCGATGGCCAGGACCACGGCGAGCCCCAGGCCGCTGCCCTTGGTCGGCCGGTCGACCTCCATATAGCGCCGGAACGGCTCGAACGCATAAGGGATGAAGTCGTCGGGCAGGCCCGGCCCGTCATCGATCACGTCGATCCGCGCGAGCATGCGGTCGAGCGTCAAGCGGACGCGCACGGTGCAGGGCCGCGCATGGCGCTGCGCATTTTCCATCAGCGCCATCAGCGCCTGCCGGACCCGCGCGGCATCGACGTCGCACTGCCCCTCGTCCAGTTGCGTCTCTATGCGAAAGCCGACCGCTTCCATGCCTGGCAGCATCAGCCGGACCACGCCGCGTATTTCCTCCGCCAGATCGGTCGGCTGCAGCCGGGCGTCGAGGCGGCCGCCATCGAACAGGCTGACGGTGCGCAAATCCTCGATCAAGCGGGTCAGCGCCTCGACCTGCGCGACCAGCGAGCGGAGCAGCGGCGGATTGGGATGGAAGACGCCGTCCGCAAGCCCCTGCAATCGCCCGCTCAATATCGTCACGGGCGTGCGCAGTTCGTGGGCGATCGCGGCGTTCCACCGCGTGACCGCCTGCGATGCGGCATCGAGGCGCTCGGCGAGCAGGTTGAAGTCGTCGACCAGCATCGCAGCCTCGAGCAGCGAGCGGTCGCCCGCTTCCGCCCGGGCGACGAGATCACCGTCGGCGATGCGCCGTGCAGCGCGCGCGACCGAAACGAGCGGGGCGACGATCCTGCGCGCCAGACGCCGCGCCACGATCACCGTGATCACGCCGGCCGCAATGCACAGGCCGACGATCACCGACCATTCGAGCCGCGTCGGCATCCATTGGGTGCTGGTGGACAGGAGTTCGGGCGCGGTGCGGACCACGATGCCGTAAAAGACGTAAAGGCCTACGATCGTGAGAACGACCGAGGCGATGGTCGCCACCACCATCGACAGGACGATCTGTCCGCCAAGGCCGGTGAAGCGCAGCTTCATGCCAGGTCCGCAAGGCGAAAGCCGACGCCCCGCACATTGTTGACGAAGCCGGGCGCGCCGGCCTCCTCCAGCTTGCGCCGGAGCTTGCTGAGGTGGGTGTCGACCGTCCGCTCCAGCGCCTCTCCACCCGGCAGGCAGGCATCGACCAGCTCGCTGCGTGAAAAGGCCCGCTTCGGTGCACGCGCCATGTGCGACAGGATGCGAAACTCGGTGAGTGTCAGGGGCAGGATCACGGGATCGTCACCGCCATCCGGGGCCACCGACGCGATGTGGCTTTCCAGGTCGACTTCGATCGCGCCGACACGCAGCAGCGCGCCCGCCGACCCCGCCGTTCGGCGCAGCACCGCGCGGGCGCGGGCCGCCACTTCGACCGCGTTGAACGGTTTGACGACATAATCGTCCGCACCGATTCGAAGCGCCTGCAGCTTGTCGATATCCTGATCGAGTGCAGTCAGCATGATCACCGGGGTGTTGCCGCGGCGGCGCAGTTCGGCAAGGACTTCCCAGCCATCCATGCGCGGCATCTGGACGTCGAGCATGACGAGGTCGGGCTTCAACGCGAGGTGGATGTCGAGCGCCGTTCGGCCATCGCCGGCGCGCACCGTCCGGAAGCCTTCGCGTTCGAGATAAGCCGAAATGACCTCGGCGATTTCCGGCTCGTCCTCGGCCACCAGGATCAGCGCATTGTCCACGATCGTACCGTCTCCCCTGGCGTCGTCCTACCCTAAAGGACAGGGAAACCGCCATGCCGCTCCACAGTTTCTCCACACTTCGCCCACACGGCATCGACGAAACCGATGCAATGGCCGCTGTCATATTCGGATTTCTGTGGATTTCTTTGATGCGCGATTCCTCCAGACGCTCTTCGTTCCTGCTGGCCTTTGCCGGCGCTTCCCTGCTCGTGCTCACTGCCTGCGGGGCCCAGAAGCCGCCCCCTCCGCCAACGCCGGAAGTCTCGGTCATCACGATCGCGCCCGCGTCGGTCGAGATCGCCGACGAACTGCCCGGCCGCGTCGTCGCCTATCGCGTCGCCGAAATCCGCCCGCAGGTCAGCGGCATCATCCAGCGCCGGCTGTTCGAACAGGGCAGCGAGGTCCGCGAGGGACAGCCGCTGTTCCAGATCAACCCGGCCCCCTTCCGCGCGGATGCCGGCAGCGCCGCCGCCGCCGTCAAGCGGGCGGAAGCGACTCTCACCCGCGCCCGGACGCAGGAGCAGCGCCTCGCCACACTCGCCCGCAGCGATGCGATCAGCGGTCAGGATTATGACGATGCGGTCGCCACCCGCGCGCAGGCCGCCGCCGATCTGGCGCAGGCCCGCGCCGAACTCGATCGAAAGCGCGTCGACCTCGGCTTCGCCACGATCCGCTCGCCGATAACGGGACGCATCGACCAGGCGGTGCTGACCGAGGGCGGCCTCGCGAGCACCACCGACACCAATCCGCTCGCCACCGTCCAGCAGATCGACCGCGTCTATGTCGACGTTCGCCAGCCGGCGGAACGGCTCGAAGCGCTGCGCGCTGCCGCCCGCAAGGGGGCCGCCAACAGCGGCGCGCCGGTCGACATCATCGTCGGCGAAGGCCGCGTACATGGCGTGAAGGGGCGGCTGCTCTTTTCGGGTATCAGCGTCGATCCCGGCACGGGCGAGGTAATCGCCCGCGTCGAGGTGCCCAATGCCGACCGCACGCTGCTGCCCGGCATGTTCGTCCGCGCGCGGCTGCCGCGCCTCGCCCAGCCCGACGCGATCATGGTCCCGCTCCAGGCGATCGCGCATATGGGCGACCAGACGTCGGTCAACATCGTCGAAGCGAGGGGCAAGGTCCAGGCGCGCAAGGTGGTGCTGGGCGACGAGAAGGACGGCAAGGTCATCGTCGAAAGCGGGCTGAAGCCCGGCGACGTCGTGATGGTCGAGGGGCAGGACCGCGTCCAGCCGGGCGCGACGGTGAAACCGATGCCGTGGCGCAACGCCGCTCCGGCCCGCTGAGGTAGAGCCCCATGTCCCGCTTCTTCATCGACCGCCCGGTCTTCGCCTGGGTGCTGGCGATCGGCATCATCCTGATGGGCCTGATCGCGGTCCCGAACCTGCCGATCGAGCGCTATCCGTCGATCGCGCCGCCCAGCATCAGCATCTATGCCTCCTATCCGGGTGCCACCCCGAAGACGATGAACGACAGCGTCGTCGGGCTGATCGAGCGCGAGCTTTCGAGCGTCAAGAACCTGCTCTATTTCGAGAGTTCGACCGACACCTCGGGCGCCGCGCAGATCACCGCCACCTTCCAGCCGGGGACCAATCCCGAACTGGCCCAGGTC
>NZ_JAGMXV010000119.1 GCF_018006725.1 Rhizorhabdus sp. | reverse complement strand
GACATATATGACGGCTACCCATCCGACCTGACGCGCGGGGACTTTCTGGGCGAGCAGGATAACGGCCTGGCATCGATCGACCCGGTTCCCGCCAAGCGCAGCTTCCGCCGATTCTTCTCGAACAATCTCAGCTCGTTCGAGCTCAACGATCTCGACACGATCCAGGCGTCGGCCGAGTCCGATTACAGCGTGCGCGAAGACATCACGGCCGGCTATCTGCTCGGCCGCTGGGACAGCGCCAAGCTGCGCCTGATCGGCGGCGTCCGCGTCGAGCGCACCCGCAATCGCATCGGCGGCAATCAGGTCACGCTGGTGGCTGAAGGCGACGAGTTCGGCGGCGTCATGGTCGACGAGGATAGCGTGTTCGTGGACGCGCAGACCTTCAAACGGACCTATACCGACTGGTTGCCGAGCGTCACGGTCCGCTACGAACCGGTGCGTAACCTCGTGCTGCGTGCGGCGGGCTATAAGAGTCTCGTCCGCCCGAAGCTGTCGCAGCTGGCGCCGCGCGCGATCATCGAGGACAATGAGGGCGAGTTCGGGAACCCCGCGCTCAAGCCCTACAAGGCGTGGAATGGCGACCTTGCCGTCGAATATTATTTCGGCCGCAACGCGGCGGTTACGGCGGGCGTATTCTACAAGAATATCAAGGATTATGTCGTCGAGGTCGTCAACCAGGACGTCCCCTATAACGGCCTGATTCTCGACGAGGCGACCAGCTTCGCCAATGGTCCGAAGGCGACGGTCAAGGGATTCGAGTTCAGCTACAGCCAGGCCTATACCTCGCTGCCGGCGCCGTTCGACGGACTGCTGACCCAGATCAACTATACCTACACCGACGCCAAGGGCCGTGTTGGCACCGATGGCGATATCACCGATCTGCGGCGCATCCCGCTGCCGGCTTCGTCGAAGCATACTTTCAACGTTGTGATCGGTTACGAAAAGGGGCCGCTGAGCCTGCGCGCTGCCGGCACCTTCCGGGATAAATATCTCGATGAGCTCGGCGACGATGCGACCACCGATCGCTATGTTTCCAACCACTTCCAGCTGGATCTGAGCGGAAAATACCGGATCACCGACAATATCCGCATGTTTGCCGAGTGGGTGAACGTCTTCGACCGGCCCTATTTCGCCTACCAGAATCTCGACGCCCGTCGCCGGCTCCTGCAATATGAAGAATATAGCTGGACCGCGAAATTCGGCGTGACGGCGAGCTTCTGATGCGGGGTTTCAGCCTAGCCCTGGCGCTCCCGCTTCTTGCGGGATGCGCGGCCCGGGAAATTCCGGTCGAGCAGCGCATGGCGATGGCGGCTCCTGCCGTGACGGTGACCGCCAACGGCGAGACCGTCCCGGTGGGGACGTCGAACGCCGATGCCGCCGATGATCCCGCCATCTGGCGCAATCCGGCCTCTCCGACGCACAGCCTGATCGTCGGAACCGACAAGAAAGCCGGCCTCTATGTCTATGGGCTCGACGGGAAGAGCCGTGACTTCGTCGATGCAGGGCGGGTCAACAATGTCGATCTTCGTGACGGCGTGGCGATGCCAAGCGGGCCGGGCGTGCTGGTCGTCGCAAGCGATCGGAACGATGTTGCCCAGGCCAAGCTGGCGCTGTTCCGGCTCGACACCGCAACAGCCAAGCTGACCCCGCTTGGTACGCTCGCGGCCGGCAGCGGCGAGGCCTATGGCGTGTGCCTCTATCGCGAAGGAAGGACGCTTCACGCCTTCATCGTGCTGAAGGACGGCAGGATAAACCAGGTCGCGATCGATGCCAGCGGCGCTCAACCGACGGGTCGGATCGTCCGCACGATGAAGCTAGGCACCCAGTCCGAGGGTTGTGCTGCCGATGACCGTACGGGGCGGCTTTATGTCGCGGAGGAAGATGTCGGTCTGTGGCGCTTCGATGCCCATGCCGCCGGCTCGACAGCGCCGGTCAAGATCGCGGCTGCGGACGGGCGTAACATCGTGGCCGACGCAGAGGGTGTGGCTATCGCGGCGATCGGCGCCGACCAGGGCTATGTCCTCGTGTCGAGCCAGGGCGACAATGCCTATGCCGTCTATCGCCTCTCCGACGAAAGCTATGTCGGCCGCTTCCGGATTGCTCGTGGGTCGGTCGGTTCGGTCGAGGAGACCGACGGCATCGACCTGATGCTGGGCGATTTCGGGCCGGACTATCCGGGCGGTCTGTTCGTCGCGCAGGATGGCCATAATGACGGGCAGGCGCAGAACTTCAAACTGCTCGCCTGGCGCGATATCGCTCTTGCCCTGGGGCTGCCCGACTGAGGCCCTAGAGCGCGCCGCCCTCGGCAAGGCGCAGCATGACGAGCGTCGAGAGCATCGCCCGCTCGGGCAGGCTCTCGACGATCAGATATTCGTCGGCCGAATGGATCGCGCCGCCGCGCACGCCCATCGTATCGACCACCGGAACCCCGCAGGCGGCGATGTTGTTGCCGTCGCAGACCCCGCCGCTCGGTCGGTGTCCGATCGGCCGGCCGAGCAGTGCGGCGCTGTCCTCGACCAGCGCGAACAGCCTTTCGGCTTTCGCGTCGAGCGGTTTGGGCGGGCGGCCGAAGCTGCCATGGCGATGGATCGACACCCCATGCGCGGTCTCGACCTCGGCGATAATGGCCGCCATCAGCGCTTCGGCTTCCAACTGGTCCTCTGGCAGTGCGGGCCGGAGGTTCACGCGCAGGATAGCACGATCGGGCACCATGTTGTTCGGCCCGCCACCGTCGATTTTTGCAGGGTTGATCGACAGGCCCGGCCGCCTCGCCTGATACAGCCGCAAAGCCAGATCGGCGGCGGCGACGACGGCGTTGCGGCCATCCTCGGGATTGCGGCCGGCATGGGCCGACCGGCCGCTGACGATCAGCGAGAAATTGCCGCTTCCGGGCCGAGCGCCGGCCAGCGTACCGTCGGGCAGGGCAGAGGGCTCGTAGGTCAGTGCGGCAAGCTTGCCTTGCGCGGCACGGGCGATCAGCGCGGCCGAGCCGGGCGAGCCGATTTCCTCGTCGGAATTGATGACCACCTCATAGCCGATGCGTTCGCGCAACGGAGAGGCTTCGACTCCGCGCAGAGCGGCCAGCATCGCCGCTATTCCGCCCTTCATGTCGGCGACGCCGGGGCCGTTGAGGACCGCCCCGCCGTCCAGATCGGTTAAGGTCTGGAAGGGGTGATCCGCCGCAAAGACCGTGTCCATATGGCCCGTGAGGACGAGCTGGACGGGGGCACTCGGCCGAACCCGCAGATGGAGGTGACGGCCATAGGCGACCGGCCGCACCGATCCGCTGCTGTCGACATTCTCGCCGGGCACCGCCTCGACGAGATCGAGTTGGCCCGGCAGGGGCGCGAAAGCATCCGCGAGAAGCGCAGCCTGCCGGGCGAGGCCGTCGAGGTTGCGCGATCCACTGTTGATGGCGCTCCATGAACGGACCTGCGCAAGCATCGGCGCCGCCGCAGCGACATCGAGCGCCGTGCGGTGCGTTGCGACAAGCGCCGCGCCCTCGCTCATAGCAGCCTGTCGCCCAGTTCGGCGGTCAGGTCGAGTACGGCGTCGGCCTCGAAACTGGCGACCGGATAGGCGCAATAGTCGGCGGCATAATAGGCGCTGGGGCGATGATTGCCCGACTGGCCGAGCCCGCCGAAGGGCATGTTCGCGGCAGCCCCTGTCGTCGGCCTGTTCCAGTTGACGACGCCGGCGCGAGAGCGCTGCAGGAAGCGCTGCCAGAGATCGGGATCCTCGCTGAGTAGCCCCGCCGACAGTCCGAAGCTGGTCCCATTCGCAGCCTCGATCGCGGCATCGAAGTCGGGTACCCGGACGACCTGCAGGATCGGTGCGAAAATTTCGCGGTCGGGGACGGCGACACCCGTGACATCATACATGCCCGGCATGACGAAGGCTTCGCTTCGGTCGAGCCGTTCGAATGGAAGGAGCGGGCGCGCGCCCAGCGCCTTGAGCACATCGATCGCGTCGAGCGCGTTCCGCGCGGCTGCGGGCGAGATCAGGGGGCCCATATAGGGTTCGTCGGGGTCGTTCCACGCGCCGATCCGTAACCGGGTCGCGAGCGTGTGGACCGCCTCGATCGTGGAATCGCCTTCATGGCCCTCGGGAATGATCAACCGCCGCGCGCAGGAGCAGCGCTGTCCTGTCGTGACGAAGGCCGACTGCACGATCATCGCCGCCATGACGTCCGGATCGCCCCAGGCGATCAGCGGATTGTTGCCGCCCAGCTCCAGCGCCAGCACGACATGCGGACGATCGATCATCGCGCGTCGGAAATGGCGCCCGGTTTCGGCCGAACCTGTGAACAGCAGTCCGTCGATGTCGGCATCGACCAAGGCTGCGCCCTGTTCGCGGCCGCCCTGCACAATATGGAGGACGTCCGCAGGAACGCCCGCATCGTGAAGCGCGGCGATCATGTTGGCGCCGGTCAGCGGCGCTTCTTCGGACGGTTTGAAGATGACCGCATTGCCCGCCAGCAGCGCCGGGGCGATATGGCCGTTGGGCAGGTGGCCGGGAAAATTATAGGGGCCCAGTACAGCCATCACGCCATGGGGCCGATGACGCAGAACGGCCCGTCCGAAGCCGGTATCGGCCTGCCGGCTGCCAGCACGCTCGGCCTGCGCTGTGATCGAGACACCGACTTTGGCGGCCATCGAGCCGAGTTCCGCGCGGCTTTCCCAGAGGGGTTTGCCCGTTTCGCGGGAGATGTCGCGCGCGAGCGTTTCGGTGCGCTCGGTCAATATCTCGGCATAGCGCCTGAGGATCGCGATGCGATCGTCGAGCGGCCGGTCGGCCCAGGTGGGAAGGGCCTTGCGCGCAGCCTCGACAAGCGCGGGAATTCGTCCCGGGGGCGTCGCTTCGCCTTCCCAGACGGTTTCTCCGGTGGCGGGATCGAGCGAGTGCATCACTGCCTGATCCTCACCATATCTCCTTCACCGATGCGCAAAGCGTCCATGGCTTCGTCGTCGAGCATCGCCGCCCCCGCATCGATGCGCACTTTTGTGCGAACCGCGCGGAATGTGCCGATGGCGTCGACCGATACGAGATGCTCGGAGGCTTCTTCGGGATTGCCGCGTCTTGCGGGCAGCCGCGTCGAACGCTCGATCGTGCGGATCGCGTCGCGCGGGGCGGAGTAGGTCGGCCCGCCATCGAAGATGTCGACGAGGCCCGAGCCGCGAAACCCTTCATGTTCGAGCATGGCGCGCGCGGCCTCGCCCTCGACGTGGACGCGACCGATCGCCTCGGCGGCGCTGTCTGGGATGAGCTCGACATAGATTGGGTGCCGCGGGGCGAGGTCGAGGATGAACTGGCCGTCGGTCGACATCACCATGTGATCGGCTTCGTCGAAGGGCAGGCGGAAGAATTTGCTCGCCACGCCATCCCAGAAAGGACAGGTACCGTCGGGTGCGAAGTAACCGCGCAGTTCGGCCATGACGGTTTCCGAGAAGCGCTTGGGCTCGGCCCCGATCAGCATGTAGCGCGAACGGGCGAGCAGGCTGCCGGCGCCCCCCGATCGCCGCTCCGGGCGCAGGTAGAGCGAACCGACCTCGGTCCATCCGGCGCATTCGTTGACCAGCACCAGCGCCTGATGGTCGAAGCGCGTGTTGATCGCCGAGGAGAATTGCGCGAGCGTCATCACCCGGAAGGAGAAATGCGGCCGACCGACGCCGACCGCCGCGCGCACGCCGCAGAGCCCTTCGACCCTCCCGGTCGCACTGTCCTCGAGCATCAGCGTGTACCAGGCCTCACGCGCCGCCATCTCGCCCCGGAAGCTGGCTTCGGACAGGGTCAGGCGGTGGAGCAGCGTGGCTTCATCCTCGGGCAGGCTGGTGAAGCCGCGACCCGACAGGATGGCGAGTTCCATCAGCGAACCGAGATCGGGCGGCGCAGCAGGGCGGACGATCAGCATGGGCGTGCCGCGCGGTGGCAAGGACGGTAGACCATGGTTCGCTTGTGCGTCATTACGCGCCCGAGTTCAAACCCGGGCCAGCAGATCGTCCAGCGCATCATGGGCGCGGCCGACGCTGTCCCAAAGGTCCGGAAGCGCGAGATCGGATGTGGCGATCTGCTGGGGCCAATGACGGTCGACGAGGGCGCAGAGCGCGTCCCATCGCCGCTCGTCGAGCAGGAAGCGCGGATCGATCGCGGCGCGCTGTGCCTCTGTCACCGGCACGCGCAGGCGGAGACAGGCGGGACCGCCGCCATTGCGCATGCTCTCGCGCACATCGACGACGATCGCCTGTGCGATCGGATTGTTGCCCGCGACGATGCCCTCGACCGCCGCCCAGACGCCCTCATGGTCGCGCGCCTCGGAGGGGAGAACGATCGCCATGCTGCCGTCGGGGAGCGTGATCAGCTGCGAATTGAACAGATAGGAGCGGATCGCGTCGTCGAGCGTGATGCTGTCGACTTCGACCGGCACGAAGCCGGGAACGTCACGCGCCAGCGCCGCGAACAGCCCATCGCGGTCCTCGAAGGCCTCGGCATGGGCCAACAGCACATATTCATTGGCGACCGCAACGACGTCGTTGTGGAAGGCGCCGGCGTCGATGGCGCGCTGCGACTGCAACATGTGAAGGGCAGGCGCACCCGCCAGGCGTGCCACCGCTTCGCCCGCGCGCCGCGCCTGGCGTTCGGGAAAGCGGCTGCCGCGCTGGGTGCCGTGGATGAAGACGTTGAGGCCGCGCGCGCCATGCGACGGTGTCAGCCGCATATGGTTGGCCGCGCCCTCGTCGCTGAAATGCTGCGAGGCCGGAAGCGGCGCATGGACCGCGAAATAGGTATCATCGGCGAAAATGCGGCGCAGCATGGCGAAGGTGCCGGTCGCCTCGAAACTCCGGTGGAGCATCGTCGACAGATTGGCGGTCACCAAATGCACGCGACCGTCGGCGCTGTCGGCAGGGGCAATCACGGTTGCGGCATTGGCCGCCCACATGGCCGAGGCCGAGCAGATATTGTTGAAGAGCAGCGTGTCTTCCTCTGCCGCCGCCGACAGGACTTCGCGGTCCGTCCCCGCGAACCCCAGAGTGCGCAGCGCCGCCAATGCCGGGCGGCGAGGCGGAGGAAAGAAGCCCTGCACGAGGCCGAGATCCATCAGGCGGCGCATCTTGCCCAGGCCTTGAAGCGCCGCAGCACGTGGGCGTGAAACCGCCCCTGCATTGCTCGCGCTGGCGATATTGCCCGGCGACAGGCCGGCATAATTGTGGATCGGCCCGACAAGGCCGTCGAAGTTGATTTCTATGGTGGTCATAGCGTCAGATATCCAATCGGGTCATGCTCCGCGAGGCCCAGCAGGTCGGCGCTCGACGGGTCGGTGCGGATATGTCCGCTCGCGGCTTCCACCGCTGCGGGGACGCAGCAGAAATCGGCTCCGCTGCCCTTGACCAGCATATGGTCGCGCACTTCATGCGTGATGGTGCCTCCGGCGAACAGTCCGTGATGCAGGTCTCGGACGGCGCGAAGCTGGTCGATCTCGGCCACGAGCGTGGGCCCGGCGTCGAAAATGTCGACATAGCCTTCCTCGCGGAACCCCTCTTCGAGCAGCAGCGCGCGGGCGGCACGGCCGTCGTCGTGGACCTTGCCGATCACCTTCTGTGCCTCGGGTGACAGCATGTTGACGTAGATCGGCGCGCGCGGACCGAGATCCGCGATGAACTGGTTGCCGGTCGTGGCATTGATATGGTCGGCCTCGGCAAAGCTCATTGCGTAGAAGCGGCCGCCCACCGCGTCCCAGAAGGGCGACCGGCCATCGTCGAGCCATCCGCGCAGATCGGCCACGACCCGATCGCCGAACAGGGCGCGGTGGGTGGCGATGAACAGGTAGCGGCTGCGCGCCATCATCCGCCCATAGCCGCCCTTGCGCAGTTCGGGGTCGACCATCAGCCCTCCGACCTCGGCGCAATCCTCCAGATCATTGGTAAGGGTGAGGACGGGGAAGCGCACCATGCGCCCGTCTATGCTCGATCGCTGCGTCGTGTGGCTGATCCGATAGCTGTAGAAGGGCCAGTCGACACCCAGGCGCGGAAAGACCATGCCGCATCCACGCAGGCGGCCGTCGATCTCCAGCCCGAGGATGATAGCGCCACCCAGCTTTTCGCCCGAAAGCAGCCGGCGGCTGCAATCAATCTTGCTCTCCAGCGTCGGGCGGTCGGGCGGCAAATTGGTAAAGCCGGGACCCGCCAGCCGGGCGAGGGTCATCAACGCCTCAAGATCGTCGGGCCGGACGGGCCGGATACGGGGGATCGCCATGGAGTCGGTCATTCTGGGTCAACAGTAACAATCGTAACGATCAAGTCCATATGCCGCCGGACGTGACGGCTTGCCTCTCGCGCCGTTCCATAGGACAGCGGGCCATGGACATGCCCGAACTTCTGATGGTGCGCTCTGCGCTGCCGATGCTCGATATTTTCGGCATCGCGATATTCGCGGTCAGCGGCGCGCTGGCTGCGGCGCGGCGTGGCCAGACGATCGTCACCTTCACCTTCTTCGCGGCCGTGACCGGAACCGGCGGTGGCACGCTGCGCGACCTGCTGATCGGGGCCCCGGTCTTCTGGATCCACGACAACCGCGCACTTGCCGTATGTCTGCTGGCGGCACTTGCCGTCTGGATGACGCCGACGCGGATCTGGCCCGTGCGCGCGCTCGAATGGTTCGACGGAGTCGGGCTGGCTGCCTATGCTGTTTTCGGCTCATGGAAGGCACTCGCCTATGGCATCCCGCCGCTGGGTGCCGCTACCATGGGTGTCGTGACGGCGTGTATGGGCGGCATCGTCCGCGACGTGCTGGCGGGTGAGCCATCGATCCTGCTGCGGCCGGAGCTTTATGTGACTGCAGCAGCGCTTGCTGCCGGCCTGTTCGTCGTCCTCACTCTCCTTGGCGCGCCGCTGTATATCGCGGCGGCGCTGGGCGCGGGCGCCGGCTTCGCGCTGCGTGCACTCGCCATCGTCCGTGGCATTTCGCTCCCCGGTTATCGCGACTGAGGCACGCCCGACCGAGGCCGTACAGGAACCGCCCCCGTGTTGGGACGTAGTTATGGGCCTGTAACGGTAAGGATGTAGAAATGCGTAACGTCACGATGGCCTTGTCCGCGACGCTGGTCCTGCTCGCCGGCTGCGGGCCGAAGAAGCTGGCATTGCCAACCGACCCGATCGACCGGGCGGCGACCTGCGCTGTCGTCAGCGCGGCCTCCGCTCGGGCGGGGAACAGCAACGTCAAGGCCGATCTGGACTTCGCGGCGCAGTCCCGCATCCTCCATTATGCGATGCTCGCCGCCTCGGACGGCAATCGCTTCGACACGCCCAAGGCTTCGGCGGTGGTGTCGCGCATGAGCGAGCTGGAGGGCGATGTGACCGCCGGCAAATGGCAGGGTCTCGTCCAGCCCTGCAACCAGAGCTTTCCGCTGGCTGCCAAGGTCGGTGGCGTCGAACTTCCCGCGCAAAGGTTCGAGGCTGCGATCGGCTGCTACGCGCTGGGCGATTTCCTCACCAAGTCGGTGACGAGCAAGGAGCCGGCGACCGAGGAGACGATGTCGAAGTTGATGACGATGCGCCGGAACCTCGATGCGACGATCGGCGACGGCCTGAAGGCACGCGGCGCGACGAAGTATGAGAGCACGCTCGAATTGAAACAGGAGGCTCTGGTCCGCATGACCCGTCTCGGTCCGCCGAACGAGACGGCCCAGGCCTGCACGGCACGGTTCGGCTGATCCGCCGGTTGCGGTCCTTCTAGCGGAGCAGCCAGGCCAGCAAGCTACGTGCCTCGCTTATGTCCTTGGCGCGCGGTGCGCCCGACAGGCTCTGGCATTCGAGGCAGCGCACCTGCACCGACGGTCCGGTAAGCAGCGACTTTGCCGTGCCCACGGCCTGCAGCATCTGCCGCTCCGGTCTGCCGAGAATGACGGCCCAGGGATCGGTCGCGACCCCGGCCTCGCGGCTTTCCTCGGGTGCCGCGAAGTCGCGCAGCAATTGGCGCCATGGCGACAGCGGCTCCTCGATATAGAGAGGGTGAACATTCGCGGGATCGAGCTTGGCGAGCTTGGCCGCAGCTGCCACCGCATCGTCGACATTGCCGAAGGAATCCACGAGCCCGATCTGGCGCGCGGCGACGCCGGACCAGACGCGGCCCTGGGCGATCTCGTTGACCCGCTCGGGGGTCATCTTGCGCGACTGGGCGACCAGACCGATGAAGCGACCATAAATATCCTCGATCGAGCCCTGCACCATCGCATCGAATTGCGGGGAGGTGCCGCGCAGGACGTCGGGCTCGCCGGACAGTGGAGTGGTCTTGATGCCATCCGCACCGATGCCCAGCTTTTCGAGCGACCCCTGGAAGGTCGGGATAATACCGAAGACGCCTATCGAACCGGTGATCGTCGACCGATCGGCGATGATGCGATCGGCGGGGGTCGAAATCCAGTAGCCGCCGCTGGCGGCAAGGCCGCCCATGGACACCACGACGGGCAAGCCCATCGCCTTGGCTTCGAGCACTGCCGAACGGATACGATCTGCACCGGTCACCGAGCCGCCGGGCGAATCCACCCGCAACACCAGCGCCTTGATGCGCTTGCGGGCGAGCTCCTCTTCGAGCAGTTCGGCGATGGTGGTGCCGCCTGCCGTGCCGGGAGGCGCATAGCCGTCGACGATCTCGCCTGCGATCGTCAGCACGCCGATGGGGGTACCGTTCGACTTTTCCGGATTGGCGGATGCCCAGCGATCGAATTCGATCGTCTTGAAGCCGTTGGGAAGGTTTCCCGCATCCTCGCCCGCGATCGCCGCAATGCGCGAGCGGAAGGCGTTGCGGTCGCCCAGTTTGTCGACCAGGCCATTGTCGACGGCCGCCTGCGACATCCGGCCTCCGGATGCGCCGATCAACGCTGTGGGACGGGCGATGTAATCGGCGATGCGCGCCTTGGGCCGTGCCTTGCGCACATCGGCCTGCCACTCGGCCCAGATCGCGCCATAGAGCGCTTGGCTCGCCTCGCGCGCCTCGGGCGACTGGTCGTTGCGCATGAAAGGCTCGACGGCGGCCTTGTAAGTACCGACGCGGTAGATCTTGGCGGTGATGCCAAGCTTGTCCATCAGCCCTTTATAATAGGGCTGCGATCCGCCGGGCCCGGCAATGGCCACCGCGCCGAGCGGATCGAGCCAGATCTCCGTCGCATGGGCCGCAAGGCGATAGCCGTCATCGGCATAGGCTGTCGCATAAGCAAAGACCGGCTTGCCGCCGGCGCGGACCTTGTCGATCGCCGCAGCCGCAGCCGCGAGCGTCGCGGGTTCGGCGCCGAGGAAGCCGTCCAGGTCGAGGACCACCGCCTTGACGTTGCTCGAACGCGAAGCCGCAGCGAGCGCGCGCTCGACGTCGCGCAGGCGTGTCTCGCGAACGAGGCTGTTGCCGCCTGATAGCAGCGACAGAGTGTCGGTCTCGGCCGGCTGTTCGACGAGGCTGCCGGCCAGATCGATGACGAGCGCGCCCGAGGAGGGCAGGGCGCTGTTCGGCTTCATCGACAAGGCGAAGGCGAGCGTGCCGAAGAAAAGCAGCATGGCGATCAGGACGAGCGCGTCCTTAATCCCCACGAGCAAGGCCCAGAGCCCCCGTACCAGTTTCATCGCGCGACCAACCTTCGTTACGTTGTGCGGACGCAGATAGGGACCCCGCGACGCGGCGTCCATGGGATCAGCCGAGATATTGGGCCTGGGACATGCTTACGTCGACGCCGACGTTCATGACCTCATGCCCGCCACCTATGCGTGCGCCGGAGATCGGTGCGGCGTCGCGGAAATCGAGGCCCTTGGCGACCCTGACGTAGCGATCGTTAGGGCACATGTCGTTGGCGGGGTCGAATCCGATCCAGCCGAAACCGGGAACGTCGATCTCCGCCCAGAAATGCGGCGCGTGTCGATGTTCCGGATCGGGATCCTCGCGATAGATGTAGCCAGTGACGAAGCGCGCTGCGAAGCCGGCTTCGCGCGCGACCGATACGAGAACATGGGCCAGATCCATGCTGCAGCCGTGGCCCGCCTCCAATATCTCCGCGACCGGCCGCACTTCCGTGCTGCGCTGTAGATTGCAGCGAAACAACCCCGCCACCGCCGAATTGAGCGCATGGGCACGGGCGAGATCGTCTCCGGCAGCGGGGCCATGACGGTTGGCCAGATCGATCAGAAGCTCCGGCGCTTTCGTCAGTTCGGTTGGGCGCCTGAACACGGCCGTCGGCAATGTCTCTGCGGTTCCGGCTACGACCCCGGCTCGATCCTCGGTCAGGACTTCGCCCGATACCCGCATTCCGATACGCTCGATCGGCCCGGCCAGATAGAGCATCGAGATCACGTTGCCGAAACCGTCTCGCGAATGCTTCAACCGTGCGTCGCAGTCGACGTCGATATGCCAGGTGACGATATTCTGCCCGACATGGCTCGTCGGCGTCATGCGCAGCATCTGCACCACGCGCGACTGCGGGATGGTGAAGCGATATTCGGTCTGATGCTGGATCAACAGGCGCATGTCAGGAGAACCGGAACTGTTGACCGACGGCATGGTGGATCCGCGTATTCTCCCGGATGAACGCGGTCAGCCATTCGTGCAGGCCCTGGTTGAAGATGGCGTCGATCGAGGTGCGCTCGAGCGCGTTGTGACGGACGCGCGCAAGGCGGTCTGCCTCTCCCTGGAGGCCGGTGCGCTTGCCGATTGCGTTGAGGTGACCGATCGCCTCCTCCGACGAAGCGATCAGCGAGCGTGGCAATTCCCGCCGCAGGCACAGCAATTCTGCGACCAGCCAGGGTTTCAGCCCCTCGCTGTACAGCCAGCGATAGGCAGTGACGGCCGACACGGTGTGAAGGATCGTCGTCCATTGGTCCCGATCGATCGGTCCGCCGACCTTCTCGCCCTCGGGCAGGAGCAGGTGATATTTGACGTCGATCAGCCGGGCGGTGTTGTCCGCCCGCTCCATCGCGGCGCCGAGGCCGATAAAGGCATAGGCTTCGTTGCGCAGCATCCGGTGCAGGGCGCCCTCGAAGCCGCGCGTCTCCGCGCGGATCTGCTCGACGAGGCTGAGCGTCGCCTGGCTTCCCCCGGTCGAGGCGCGGCCGCGCAGGCCGAGCCAGGCGCGGTTGATAGCTTCCCAGGCATCGCGGCTCAGCGCGGTTCGCACCGACTTGGCATTGCTGCGTGCGGCATCCAGGCAGGAGCGGACCGAATTGGCGTTGTCCGGCGACAGCGTCAGATAGCGGCTGATCGCGAGCGGGGTGCGGGTTTCGCCGGTCAGCGCGAAATCCTGGTCGGCGGCGGCGACGAGCAGCGCGCTGTCCCAGGCGCCCTGTCCCGCAGGGCGGGCTGACAGGGCGTCGAGCCGGATCGTCGCCTCGATCAGCTTGGCGGTGAACTCGGCGCGCTCGACATAGCGTCCGATCCAGTAGAGCGAGTTGGCGGTACGCGAGAGCATCAGGCGCGCACCTCCGGGCCGGTCAGGATGAGGCTGTCCTTGGTGCCGCCGCCCTGGCTGGAGTTCACCACCAGCGATCCCTCCCGCAATGCCACGCGGGTCAATCCACCCGGTGTGATGGTGACGCCCTTGGCGCCCGAGAGAACGAATGGCCGGAAGTCGACATGGCGTGGCGCCACGCCCGCTTCCGTGAGCGTGGGGACCGTGGAGAGAGCGAGCGTCGGCTGCGCGATGTAGCGCTGCGGCTCGGCGATCAGGGCGGCGCGGAACTCCTCGATCTGCGTCTTGGTCGCGGTCGGGCCGACCAGCATGCCATAGCCGCCGGACCCGTCGACCAGCTTGACCACCAGCTTGTCGAGATTGTCGAGCGTGTACAGCAGCGCATCGGGCTCGCGGCAGCGATAGGTCTCGACGTTCGGCAGCTTCGCGTCGCTCCCCGAATAATAGCGGACGATCTCGGGCATGTAGCTGTAGATCGCCTTGTCGTCGGCAATGCCGGTACCAGGCGCATTCACCAGCGCGACATTGCCGGCCATATAGGCCGCGACAATCCCCGGTACGCCGAGCAGCGAATCCGGACGGAAAACCAGCGGGTCGAGATAGTCATCATCGATGCGGCGATAAATCACGTCGACCTGGACGCGCCCTTCGATCGTGCGCATCCACACCTTGTCGTCGTCGACCTCGAGATCGGCCGCCTCGACCAGTTCGATGCCCATCGAGTCCGCTAGGAAGCTGTGCTCGTAGAAGGCCGAATTAAAATGCCCCGGCGTTAGCAGGACGCACGTCGCGCCCGCGCCCTGGTTGCGCGGCGATACCGACTGAAGCGTTTCAAGCAACGCGTCGGGGTAGGAGTCGATCGGCGCGACCTTGAACTGCTCGAACAACTCCGGGCAGAGCCGCAGCATCGCTTCGCGATTTTCGAGCATATAGGACACGCCCGAGGGTGTGCG
>NZ_JAGMXV010000370.1 GCF_018006725.1 Rhizorhabdus sp. | reverse complement strand
GGCGTGCCCTTCGGCCTCACCAGCGACGGCTTCGAGCAGGGCGTCGGCATCTATGTCGACGACGTCTACAACGCCCGTGTGGCGGCAGCGGTGTTCGACTTCCTCGACGTCAAGCAGGTCGAGGTGCTGCGCTGGCCGCAGGGAACGCTTTACGGCAAGAACACCACCGCCGGCGCGATCAACATCACCACCAACCAGCCGACTTTCGACTTCCAGGGCAAGGCCGAAGTGACGGTCGGCAATCTGGCCTTCAAGCAGGCCAAGGCTGCGCTGTCGGGACCGCTGTCGGAAAAGATCGCCGCGCGCGTGGCGGTCGCGACCACCTCGCGTCGCGGCACGATCTATAACGTGACATCCCAGCAGTGGATCAACGCGCAGGACAATCTCGGCCTGCGGGCGCAGCTTCTGTTTCAGCCGACCGAAGGGCTGAGCATCACCCTGTCAGGCGACTACAGCAAGCAGGACGCCGAATGCTGCGGCACCGTCTTCGTCCGCGTCGGCACCACCCAGCGCGCGCTGGCGCGCCAGTATGAGGCGCTCGCCGCCGCCCAGAATTATCGCGTCGTCAGCCGCAACCCGTTCGACCGCCTGACCGACATCGACGCCAATCTCAACGCCGGCAACAAGATCGGCGGCGTCTCGGCCAAGGTGAAGTGGGACGTCGGCGGCGGCACGCTGACCTCGGTCACCGCCTGGCGTTTCTGGGACTGGAAGCCGGAGAACGACCGCGACTTCACCGGTCTGCCAATCGTCTCTCGCTCGCAGAACCCGTCGCAGCAGGACCAATATTCGCAAGAGTTCCGCTATAGTTACAGCGGCAAGAAGGTGGACTTCGTCGTCGGCCTGTTCGGCTTCAAGCAGCGCATCGATACGCAGGGCCTCGAGCAGCAGGGCGCGGCATCGAGCCGGTGGAATCTGACCGGCGCGCTTGCCAATGATCCGAGTGTCCTGAACGGCCTGACCGCGCGCAACACCCAGTGGCTCAAGGCCACGAGCGCCGCTCTGTTCGGGCAGCTGAGCTGGAAGGTCACCGACGAACTGACTATCCAGCCGGGCGCACGGGTCAATTATGACAAGAAGTCGGGCTTCTATCAGCGTGTCGTGACGACGGGCGCCGGAGCGCTCCTGACTTGCCCGCAGTCCGCCGCGACCAATCCGGTCGGGGCCGCACAGTGCGGCGTCTTCTCGCCGCAGACCAGCGCACCTTCCGACAGCGCCTGGAACTTCACTTATGACTTCAACGTCAACTACAAGCTGGCACCCGGCATTCTCGCTTATGCGACCTACGCCAAGAGCTTCAAGACGTTCGGCATCAACCAGAACGGCCTGCCGACCGACGCTGCAGGCAACCCGCTTCAGTCCGACATCAAGCCCGAATCGGTCAATTCGTTCGAGGTCGGTCTGAAGACCCAGTTCTGGGACCGCAAGGCGACCTTCAACGTCGCGGCGTTCCGCACCGACATCAAGAACTATCAGGCGACGGTGACCAACGGCCAGTTGGGCGTGCTGCGCGGCTATCTGGCGAATGCCGGCAAGGTCCGCTCACAGGGCATCGAGACCGATTTCTCGATCCGTCCGAGCGAGCGCTTCAACGCCTATCTGAACGGCGCCTATACCGACGCCAAATATGTCCGCTTCGTCGACGCCCCCTGTCCGCCCGAACTGGCCGGCGGCACCACCGTCGGGGTCGGCCAGACTCCGGGCGCTCCCGGAGTTCCCGGTTCGTTGAGCCCGGCCAACTGCAACATCTCCGGCCAGCGCCTGCCCGGCGTGTCGAAATATTCGGTGTCCTATGGTGCCGAGGTCAACGCGCCGATCGATCTGCTCGACAGGGAAGGCCAGATCTATTTCGGTGTCGACGGCCAGTACCGGTCCAACTTCCAGTCGAACCCGTCGCCGTCGCGATACACGCTGGTCAATGGCTATAACATCACGAACTTCCGTGCGGGTTTCCGTACCGAGAGCTTCGACGTCTTCGGCTGGGTCCGCAACGCGTTCGACACCAACTATTTCGAACTGCTGCAGACCGCGCCGAGCAACACCGGCCTGATCGCGGGACAGACCGGCGATCCGCGCACCTTCGGGGCAACGATCAAAGCCACCTTCTGAAATTCGCCCCTTCTGTTGCCCCCCGCCTTCGGCCAGCGCCCCTCGTGGACGCTGGCCGATTGCCTTTCCGGCCGGCCGCTCATAGGCGAGGCGAATGAACGGCACATCGCAAGCGCGCCTCGGCGTCCTCATGGGAATCGGCGCCTATACGATATGGGGCCTGCTCCCCCTGTTCATCCGAGCGATGGCGCCGCTTTTCCCCACCGCGATCCTCGCGCAACGCGTTGTCTGGTCGCTCCTGATCATCGTCCTGCTCGCCTTCGTCCTGCGTCGGTGGCCCGCGGCGCTGGCCGCGCTGCGTCAGCCGCGCATCCTCCTGGCGCTGGTCGCCTCGACCCTGCTGATCGCGGCCAACTGGCTGCTCTACATCTACGCGATCAACAGCGGACATGCGCTCCAGGCCAGCCTCGGCTATTTCATCAATCCTCTGCTCAACATCGTGCTGGGCATGATATTCTTCGGCGAGCGGCTCGGGCGGATGGAAACCGGCGCAGTTCTGCTCGCGGGGGTCGGCGTGCTCGCGCTGGCGATCTATCAAGGCAGCATCCCCTATATCCCGCTCGGACTGGCGGCGAGCTTCGGGCTTTACGGTCTCGTCCGAAAGAAGATTGCACTTGGTCCGGTCGAGGGGCTGCTGATCGAGACCGGCCTTCTTGCGCCCTTCGCAGCGATCTGGCTGCTGACGATGCCGCAACTGGCGCCCGGCGCAACGCCCCCCGCCTTCTGGCTGCTGGTGTTGAGCGGCGTGGCGACGACCATGCCCCTGCTGCTCTTCGCCGGGGCCGCCAACAGGATCCGTTATTCCGATCTCGGTCTTCTCCAATATATCGGCCCGACGCTGCAGATGCTGATCGCGATCCATGTCTTCGGCGAACCGTTGCTGCCGATCCACCTCCTGTCCTTCGGGCTGATCTGGGCGGGCCTCGCGCTGTACGTCGCTGCGACCCTGCACCGCAGCCGCATGGTTCTGTCCCCGCCCGAATGAACGTCAGGGCGCGATAATTTCAGACGATGACATCGGCGCGCATTTTCATTACGCGCATCGGCGACAGAATGGAGAGCAGATAACGTCGCCATGGCCGGCCCCAACGCACCCGAAGGCTTCAGGGCCGCATCCCCGCTGTTCCTGCGCGAGCCGGAAATCCGGCGCGGCGTCGAGCTTCTCTATTTCGGCTACAGCCACCTGCTGCGTGGCATCGATGAAGGGCTGGCGGCGCAGGGGCTGGGTCGCGCGCATCATCGCTCGCTCTATTTCATCGCGCGCAATCCCGACATCACCGTCAGCGAACTGCTCCGGCTGCTCGGCATCACCAAGCAGTCGCTGGGACGCGTGCTCAACGAACTTCACGATCGCGGGCTGGTCGAGACGCGCCCCGGTCGCGAGGATCGCCGTCAGCGCCTGCTGCGCGTCACCGAAGAGGGCGCCTCGCTCGAGGCGTCGCTGTTCGAGGCGCTGCGCGAGCGACTGTCGGTGGCCTATGCGCAGGCCGGGCAAAATGCTGTAACCGGATTCTGGGCGGTGCTGGAGGGGTTGGTGCCGTCCGAGGAAAAGACGCGCATGCCGCACGTCCGCAAGCAGGGGTGACACGGATGAGCACGGT
>NZ_JAGMXV010000369.1 GCF_018006725.1 Rhizorhabdus sp. | reverse complement strand
GCCATGGACGATGCGGTGTCCGATGGCTGCGATCTCATAGCCTTCAAGTGGATGCTGCATCGCCCAGGAAAAAAGATCGGCCAGCAAGTCGGCGTGGGTAAGGCCTGCGCCATCCGGCCAGGTGCGATCGAGCAGGATCGTACCGTCCGTCCTTCGGGCCTTCAGCGCTGGCACTATCCCGATTTTCTCGATCTTTCCGCCGGCCGCGAGTTGGAGGCTGCCTCCCGGCTCCATGGCGAAGAGAGAGAATTTGATGCTCGACGAGCCGGAATTGAGGCTGACGACCGCCTTCATGCACTCTTGCCCCCGGGCAATCCAGGGGCTGCCGGCGTCACGGCGCGCGCCATCAGCACCGCCACTGCGCAGGACGCGAGACGCGTGCGCAGGCTGTCGGCACGGCTCGTCAGGATGATCGGCACGCGCGCGCCAAGCACGATACCGGCCGCGTCGGCGCCGCCCAGGAATGTGAGCTGCTTGGCCAGCATGTTCCCGGCTTCGAGGTTGGGCACGACCAGAATTTCCGCATGGCCCGCAACTTCGGAAACGATACCCTTTTCCCTGGCCGCGGCCTCGCTGACCGCATTGTCGAAGGCGAGGGGTCCATCGAGAATGCCGCCGCTGATCTGCCCGCGATCCGCCATCTTGCAGAGCGCCGCCGCATCCAGCGTCGAAGGCATTGCCGGGTTGACGGTTTCGACCGCAGCGAGGATCGCGACTTTGGGCGCCTCCATGCCGATCACATGCGCGAGATCGATGGCGTTGCGGATGATGTCGGCCTTTTCCTCGAGGGAGGGGGCGATGTTGATAGCGGCATCGGTAATGATGAGCGGTGTCGGCCGGCCAGGCACGTCCATGACATAGGCATGGCTGATCCGTCGTTCGGTGCGAAGGCCTGTAGCGGAAGAGACTACCGCGCCCATCAGTTCATCCGTGTGCAGTGATCCCTTCATGACGAGCTGCGCTTCGCCCGTGCGCACCAGTTCCACCGCCTTGGCCGCTGCGGCATGACTGTGCGCCACCGGCACGATCCGGAAACCGTCGATCGCGCGCGAGGCCGCAGTGGCTGCGGCCTTGATCTTCGCATCGGGCCCGATGAGGATCGGGGCGATCAATCCGGCTTGCGCCGCATCGAGCGCCGCAGTGATGGCGGCTTCGCTGCAAGGATGCACGATCGCCGTCGGGACCGGATCGCTACCACCGGCAAGCTCCATCAGCCGGCGATATTTGTCATGATCGTTGAGGCGAACGTCCGGCAGCTCCGCGCGCGGGCGCAGCACCTTTTCGCCGGGCGCGATCACCTGGGCCTGGCCAGTGATGACATCCTCGCCATGCTGGTTGGCGCAGCGGCAGTCGAGGATCAGGATTTTCTTCTCCGCACGCTTCTCGACGACGGTGACCGAGGCGGTGATCGTGTCGCCCGGTGCGACGGGGCGGCGGAAGCGCAACGACTGGTCCAGATAGATGGTGCCAGGACCGGGTAGTTGCGTTCCGAGGACGGCGGAGATGAGGCCGCCGCCCCACATGCCGTGGGCAATGACGTGGCGGAACATGTCGGTCGCGGCATATTGCGCGTCGAGGTGAGCCGGATTGACGTCGCCAGACACCAGGGCGAAAAGCTGAATGTCTTCCGGCTCGAGCGTTCGTGTGACCGATGCGGTGTCGCCAACTTCGATTTCATCGAAGGTGCGGTTTTCGATCATCGCTGGACCGGCCATCGCTCAACGCTCCTTCACATAGTGGCCAGGTGCCGGATAGAGCGCGGGATATCCCTTGTCGGGCGATCCCATCGGGGGAGGCGGGACGGGCTCGCTCGAATGGTCGACCAGCCATTCGCCCCAGGCGGTCCACCAGCTTCCCTCATGCGGCTCGGCGCGCGTAAGCCATTCCTCCGCGTCGAGCACGGGGCCGTCTTCCACACGATCGAGCACGCTGTAGCGACGCCCCCTGTGGCCCGGCTCCGATACAATGCCGGCATTGTGACCGCCGCTTGTCAGCACGAAGCGGATGGAGGCCGGGGAGAGCATGTGGATCTTGTGGACCGACTTCCACGGCGCGACATGGTCGCGTTCGGTTCCTACGATGAACATCGGTTTGCGCAGCGCCGACAGGGAAATAGCCCGGCCGTCGACCTTGTATTTGCCTTCGGCCAGATCATCATCGAGAAACAGACGGCGCAGATACTGGCTGTGCATGGCATAAGGCATGCGCGTGCCGTCGGCGTTCCACGCCATGAGATCGTTCATGGGCGCACGCTCGCCCATCAGATATTCGGTGAGGATCCGCGACCAGACGAGATCGTTCGAACGCAGAATCTCGAACGCACCGCCCATCTGGCTGCTGTCGAGATAGCCCCGGCTCCACATCATGTTCTCGAGCAGATTGAGCTGGGACTCATCGATGAAAAGGCCAAGTTCTCCGGGTTCGCTGAACTCGGTCTGGGCCGCGAGCAGGGTGACGCTCGCCAGCCTGTCGTCGCCATCGCGCGCCATTGCGGCTGCGGCGATGGACAGCAATGTGCCCCCGAGACAATAACCCAGCGCGTGGATATGCGCGTCGCCGCAGATCGCGTGGATGGCATCGATCGCTGCCATCGCACCCAGCCGTCGATAGGCGTCCATGTCGAGGTTGCGGTCGGCGCTGCCCGGATTGTGCCAGGAGATGGCGAAGACCGTGTAACCCTGGCCCACCAGCCAGCGGACCAGCGAATTGTCCGGCGAAAGATCGAGAATATAATATTTCATGATCCAGGCGGGCACGATCAGCACCGGCTCCGGATGGACCATCCCGCTCGTCGGTTCATACTGGATCAGTTCGATCAGTTCGTTGCGATAGACGACCTTTCCTGGCGTCGCGGCAACAGTCTCGCCAACCGGGAACGCCTCAACTCCCGCCGGTGATTCCCCTCGTGCAAGGCGGCTCATGTCCTCGAAAAGATGCTCGATGCCGTCGATGAGGCAGCGCCCGCCTGTTTCGACGATCCGCTTCTGGAGCACGGGATTCGCCGCGATAATGTTCGTCGGCGCGACGATGTCGAGGATTTGGCGGGCCGCGAACGCAACCATGTCTTCATGATGACGGTCCACGCCCTTTATGCCCGTCGTGGCGGCGTGCCACCATTGCTGGGTCAGCAGAAATGCCTGCACGAGAAGATCATAGGGCTGTTCCCGCCAGGCAGGGTCGTCGAAGCGGCGGTCCTGGGGCAGCGGCTCGATTGCGGGAAGGGTGTCGGGATCGCCGGCGCGCCGGGCTGCATAATCAGCCAGTCGCATATATTTGCGACCCAGCTTGGTAGCCAGTTGCAACTGCCTGCCCGGAGAGATGGCGAGATGGAGCGCCCAGTCCGACCATGCCTGAACAAGCGTTGCGGGAGACAGGCCATGCGTTGCCTGAGCCACCATCGCAGCCGCTGCGTGATCGAGCGTCTCGGCGAGGCCGTCGAGGGGGTCGGTTTGGTGTTCATCGATCGACATGCTCAATCTCCTGCGGCGGCAGAGCGGCAACGCCTGCGAGCAGGCGAGTCCCTCTGCTGTGTTTCTTTGCGCAGGCGCTCGGCAGCCTGCAGAAAGGTTAAGAACCTCCCCTTTGAGGTTCACCGCGGCGGAGCGCATGGCTCGCCGTGGAGCAAAGTCTCGACGATGGTCTCTGCGATGAGAATTCGGGCGGCGTCCTCAGGGATCTCGGGAGCAAGCGATCGCAGGACAGTAGGAAAGCTGGCGGGTTGATTGG